>NZ_JBEAJW010000030.1:0-113308 GCF_040064295.1 Klebsiella sp. JB_Kp031 | reverse complement strand
CCCTCAGCCCGCATCCATGCGGGCTGCCCCGGCCTGCCGGGAACGTCTCAGCGATTTTGAGGCCGCCAGCACCGGCAGTTTCAGCAAGAAAAGTGAATAAATTAACGACAGGTCGTACGAACGTAGGCCGGGTAAGGCGACAGCCGCCACCCGGCACAAAATCGGCTCCGTACCCGCTGTCCTTGCCCGGCGGCGCTGCGCTTGCGCGGGCCTACAGACAGTCAGAGCCGGATGCGTTGGCCGGGTAAGGCGCAAGCCTCAGCCCGGCATAACACCCGCTGACTCAGAATCGCGTCACAAACGGCGCGGTATCCGGCAGGGCAATGGTGGTTGAGGCTTTCAGCTGCGGCGTGCCCAGATAGAGGAAACCGACGATTTTATCCTGCTCGCGGCACTCGAAGCCGGCGCGCACCACCGGGCTCTCGGTCAATGCTCCGCTGCGCCAGATGCCGTTGAATCCCTGAGCCAGGGCCGCCATCTGCATCGCCATCACCGCGCAGCCAGCGGACATCTCCTGCTCCCAGCGCGGCACCTTCGGGTGGTCTTCACAACGCGCCACGACGGTAATGATTAGCGGCGCGCGGAACGGCGCATTTCGGGCTTTCTCTATGCCCTTCTCATCCTGACCGGCCTCCCTGGCCCCCTTTTCCAGCAACTGACTGAAGCGTTCGCGGCCGTCATCGGCGATAATGAAAAAGCGCCACGGCTGCAGGGTGCCATGATCCGGGGCGCGCAGCCCGGCGCGCAGAATGTTTTCCAGCTGTTCGCCGGCCGGGGCCGGTTCCGCCAGGCGGGAAGCGCTGCGGCGATTAAGCAGTAGGTCGAGAGCATCCATCTGTATAACTCCTGTGATGTCATTTTTCATAAAATTAACATGCACAAGGATTTTGTTACAGCGCGGTCGGTGATTCCTGCTGACAACCGACGGCTCACTCTTTAGGATAGCCAGACGCGGCGGCCCCTGCGGCCTGCCCATTTTTAGATAACGTTAGGGAGAAGACATGCGAACCCTTTGGCGACTGATTGCCAGCTTTTTTAAATGGACGTGGCGGATACTCAACTTTATTCGCAAACTGGCCCTCAATGCGATCTTCCTGGTACTGGTGCTGGTGTGTATCGGCATCTGGAGCCAGTTCAGCAGCACCACCAGCGAACATACCGCCCGCGGCGCGCTGCTCCTGGATATTACCGGCGTGGTGGTGGATAAACCTTCCGCCAGCAGCAAACTCGGCGTGATAGGCCGCCAGCTGTTTGGTGCCAGCTCGGACCGTTTGCAGGAGAATTCTCTGTTCGATATCGTGCAGACCATCCGTCAGGCGAAGGATGATCGTAATATCACCGGTATTGTGCTGGATCTGAAAAACTTCGTCGGCGGCGATCAGCCGTCCATGCAGTACATCGGTAAAGCGCTGCGCGAATTCCGCGACAGCGGCAAACCGGTCTATGCCGTCGGCAGCAGCTACAGCCAGGGCCAGTACTACCTGGCGAGCTTTGCCAACAAAATCTGGCTCTCGCCGCAGGGCGAGGTAGACCTCCACGGCTTCGCCACCAACGGGCTGTATTACAAGTCGCTGCTGGATAAGCTGAAAGTCTCCACCCATGTCTTCCGCGTCGGCACCTATAAATCCGCCGTCGAGCCTTTCATTCGCGATGACATGTCCCCTGCCGCCCGCGAAGCGGACAGCCGCTGGATTGGCGAACTGTGGCAGAACTACCTCAACACCATTGCCGCCAACCGGCAGATCACCGCCCAGCAGCTCTTCCCGGGCGCCCAGGGCATTATCGATGGCCTGCGTAAAGTGGGCGGCGATACGGCGAAATATGCGCTGGACAATAAGCTGGTGGATGAGCTGGCGACCTCCACGGAAGTGGAAAAAGCGCTGACCAAACAGTTTGGCTGGAGCAAAGCGGATAACAATTATCGGGCGATTAGCTATTACGACTACAACGTGAAGACGCCGTCTGACCAGGGTTCCGCTATCGCGGTGATCTTCGCCAACGGCGCCATCATGGACGGCGAGGAGACCCCGGGCAACGTCGGCGGCGACACCACCGCAGCGCAAATTCGCGATGCGCGCCTCGACCCGAAAATTAAGGCCATCGTTCTTCGCGTGAACAGCCCTGGCGGCAGCGTGACCGCCTCGGAAATCATTCGTGAAGAGCTGGCGGCAGCCAAAGCCGCGGGTAAACCGGTGGTCGTTTCAATGGGCGGCATGGCGGCGTCCGGCGGCTACTGGATCTCCACCCCCGCGGATTACATCGTGGCGAACCCAAGCACCCTCACCGGCTCCATTGGCATCTTTGGGGTGATCAACACCGTGGAAAATACCCTCGGGTCGATTGGCATCCACACCGACGGCGTCGCCACGTCGCCGCTGGCGGATATCTCCAGCACCAAAGCGCTGCCGCCGGAAGTGCAGCAGCTGATGCAGTTGAGTATTGAGAACGGCTATCAGCGCTTTATCACCCTGGTGGCTAACGCCCGTAAGAGCACGCCGGAGAAAATCGACCAGATAGCCCAGGGCCACGTCTGGACCGGGGAAGATGCCAAAGCCAACGGTCTTGTCGACAGCCTCGGCGATTTTGACGACGCGGTGGCCAAGGCCGCCGAGCTGGCGAAGCTGAAAACCTGGCACCTTAACTACTATCAGGAAGAGCCAACCTTCTTCTCGATGGTGCTGGACAGCCTGACCGGCTCGGTACGCGCCTCGCTGCCGGCCGCCATTCAGGCCTGGCTGCCTGCGCCGGTGGCCGCGGCGGCCGAGACGGTGAAAGCGGAAAGCGACAAGCTGGCGGCGTTCAACGACCCGCAGAACCGCTATGCCTTCTGCCTGACCTGCGCCAACATCCGTTAATACGCAGCGGCTGCCCCGTATCACGGGGCAGCCTTTTTTCCGCACCTGCCAGCGCCGCCACAAAGCGAGCGGCCAACACTGTATTTTTTCCTCCGTCTCTTTATACTGCGCCTGTCTACGACCAACCTAAGCGATGCTATGCAAAAAAAATCGATTTACGTTGCCTACACCGGTGGGACCATCGGTATGCAGCGCTCCGAACACGGCTATGTACCCGTTTCCGGCCATCTGCAGCGTCAGCTGGCGCTGATGCCGGAGTTCCATCGTCCGGAGATGCCGGACTTCACGATCCATGAATACCATCCGCTGATGGATTCATCCGATATGACCCCTGAGGACTGGCAGCACATCGCCGACGATATCCGCAGCCATTACGCGGAGTATGATGGCTTTGTGATCCTCCACGGTACCGACACCATGGCGTTTACCGCCTCAGCGCTGTCGTTCATGCTGGAAAATCTCGGCAAACCGGTCATTGTGACAGGGTCACAAATCCCGCTGGCCGAGCTGCGTTCCGACGGCCAGATCAACCTGCTCAATGCCCTGTACGTCGCCGCCAACTATCCGATTAACGAAGTGGCGCTGTTCTTCAACAATCGACTGTTCCGCGGCAACCGTACCACTAAAGCCCATGCCGACGGCTTTGACGCCTTCGCCTCGCCCAACCTCGCGCCGCTGCTGGAGGCCGGGATCCATATTCGCCGTCTCGGTACCCCGCCGGCGCCGCAGGGCCGTGGGGAGCTGATTGTCCACCCCATCACCCCGCAGCCGATTGGCGTGGTGACGATTTACCCCGGCATCTCCGCCGACGTGGTGCGTAATTTCCTGCGCCAGCCGGTGAAAGCGCTGATCCTCCGCTCCTACGGCGTCGGCAATGCCCCGCAGAATGGCGAGTTTATTCAGGTGCTGGCGGAAGCCAGCCAGCGCGGCATTGTGGTGGTCAATCTGACGCAGTGTATGTCCGGCAAAGTGAACATGGGCGGCTATGCCACCGGCAATGCCCTCGCCCAGGCGGGAGTCATCAGTGGTTTCGATATGACGGTGGAAGCGACGCTGACCAAGCTACACTATCTGCTGAGCCAGCAGCTGGACGTTGACGCCATTCGCGCGGCGATGCAGCAGAATCTGCGTGGCGAACTGACCCCTGACGAAGCTTAAGGAGGACGTATGGCACATCGAGCGCTGTTACTGGTTGATTTGCAGAACGACTTCTGCGCCGGCGGCGCGCTGGCGGTTCCCGAAGGCGACAGCACCGTCGAGGTGGCCAACGCGCTTATCGACTGGAGCCTGGCGCGCGGCGAGCCCATCGTCGCCAGTCAGGACTGGCATCCGGCGGATCACGGCAGCTTCGCCAGCCAGCACCAGGTGGAGCCCTACACTGTGGGCAACCTGGACGGCCTGGCGCAAACTTTCTGGCCGGATCACTGCGTGCAGCACAGCGAAGGCGCGGCGCTGCATCCCCTGCTCAAGCAGCAGGCGATCGCCGCCGTGTTCCACAAAGGGCAAAACCGGGTCATCGACAGCTACAGCGCTTTTTTTGACAACGGTCACCGGCAGAAAACCGAACTGGACGGCTGGCTGCGTGGTCAGGGGATCGTGGAGCTGACCGTTCTCGGCCTCGCCACTGATTATTGCGTGAAGTTTACCGTGCTGGATGCTCTGGCGCTCGGCTACGCGGTCAACGTCATTACCGACGGCTGCCGCGGGGTGAACCTTCAGCCGCAGGACAGCAGCCAGGCGTTTATGGAGATGGCCGCCGCAGGCGCCACGCTCTATACCCTTGATGACTGGCGGGAAACCCACGCCTGATCCTTCACCCGGCGCTTCCGCGCCGGGTCTTCTTCTGCCGCTTCGTTATCGTCCATAAATTGAACTCTCTCGCAGTTTCAACAAGTTATTGCTGGTAGTCTGGCAAGGCTGTTTTTTCGCCACGCCATTTCCGTGGCGCGGTTATTTTTTTATGTCAAAGAGGAACCACTATGAAACGTTTGCCCTTGCTGGCAGCCTTGCCCCTGCTTTGCGCTTCCGCGCTCTCTGCCCAACCGCTGATGTCCGTCGGCTATTTCAACGGCGGCGGCGACGTCACTGCCGGGCCGGGCGGGGATATCGACAAGCTGGACGTCCGGCAGATCACCCATCTCAACTACTCGTTTGGCCTTATCTATAACGATGAAAAAGACGAGACCAATGCGGCCCTGAAGGATCCTGACCATCTGCACGAGATCTGGCTGTCGCCAAAGGTGCAGGCGGATCTGCAAAAGCTCCCTGCCCTGCGTAAACAGAACCCGGACCTCAAGGTCCTGCTGTCGGTCGGCGGCTGGGGGGCGCGCGGTTTCTCCGGCGCGGCGGCAAGCAAAGAAACCCGTAAGGTGTTTATTCAGTCTGCGCAGGAAATTGTTGAAAAATATGGTCTGGATGGGATTGACCTCGACTGGGAGTTTCCGGTCAACGGCGCGTGGGGGCTGGTTGCCAGTCAACCGACCGATCGCGATAACTTCACCGCGCTGTTAAAAGAGCTGCGCGCAGCGTTTGGTACGAAGAAACTGGTTACTATTGCCGTGGGCGCCAACGCCGAGAGCCCGAAAAGCTGGGTGGATGTCAAAGCGGTGGCCCCGGTGCTGAACTACATCAACCTGATGACCTACGACATGGCCTACGGCACGCAGTACTTCAACTCGAACCTGTATGACTCCAGCCACTGGCCGACGGTCGCCGCGGCGGATAAATACAGCGCCGATTTTGTGGTCAACAATTACCTGGCCGCCGGGCTTAAACCCAGCCAGATGAACCTCGGGATTGGTTTTTATGGCCGGGTACCGAAACGGGCGGTCGAGCCGGGGATTGACTGGAGTAAAGCGGATGCGCAAAAGAACCCGGTCACCCAGCCCTATTTTGGTCCACAGCAGATCGAGCTGTTTGCCTCGCTGGGCTATGACCTGAGCAAAGACACCTACGTGAAATACAATGATATCGTGGGCAAATTGCTCAACGATCCGCAGAAACGCTTTACCGAGCACTGGGACGATGAGGCGAAAGTCCCGTGGCTGTCGGTGCAGTCCGCAGAGGGCAAGCCGCTGTTCGCCCTCTCCTATGAGAACCCGCGCTCGGTAGCCATTAAGGCGGACTACATCAAGGCGAAGGGCCTCGCCGGGGCGATGTTCTGGGAGTATGGCGCCGATGACCAGAACCAGTTGGCCCGCCAGCTGGCGGAATCCCTGGGGATCAAACACTAATCGCGGCTGTTCCTCCGCCGCATCGTCTCCGCCGGGCGGCGTGACGCAGGCAGCATCGCCTGCAATGCAGGTATATCGCGCCGCCCGGGATAGGTTATGATGCCTGTTATCCGCTGCGCCAGGGGCTGGCGCAGCTTAACCGTTTGACAGGAGGCAGGGGGCCATGGCCTATATCCCCAAAAATTACGCACGTCTGGAAGTGGGTTATCGCGAAAAGGCGCTCAAGCTCTTTCCCTGGGTATGCGGACGCTGCTCGCGGGAGTTTGTCTACTCCAATCTGCGCGAGCTGACGGTGCACCATATCGATCACGACCACTCCAATAACCCGGAAGATGGCAGCAACTGGGAGATGTTGTGCCTCTACTGTCACGATCACGAACACTCCAAGTACACCGAAGCCGATCAGTATGGCTCCACGGTGGTGGCCGGCGAAGATGCGCAAAAGAGCGTCGGCGAGGCCACCTACAATCCGTTTGCCGACCTGAAAGCGATGATGAACAAAAAGTAAGCGAAGCGGCTGACCGCCGGGCTCGGTCGTAGACGCTAACCCTTCCGGCGCCGGATCACCCGACGCCGGAACCTCTCCCCGCCGGCCGGCAGTTTATTGCAGCTTCACGGTTGCGATCGGCTTCGGCACGATACCGAAATCTTCCTTCAGCTGCTGTTTGCTCTTCATCACCATCTGCCCGCGAGTATCGATGGTCATATGCTGGGCGTCGGTGTTATACCGGGCCTGCCACAGCATCACCAGCTGCAGGCTATTTTCCTTCTGCTCCGGCGTCAGCGCCACGCCATCCGGCCATTTTCCCAGCTCCACCGCCGTCGCCAGACGCTGATACACTTCCGGGGTCATGCTGTCGATAATTTGCTCAATATCCATCTTCCGCTCATCTCCACCTGGAATAATTTGCTGAATCGTTTCTTCAACCCTTGATCTGCTCGCCGTTCTGCTCATCGGTGAAGCTGAGCGACGCCGAATTCACACAATAGCGCTCGCCGGTCGGCTGCGGGCCATCCGGAAACACGTGACCGAGGTGGGCATCACAATTTCCGCAGCGGATCTCTATGCGCTGCATGCCGTGGGAGCTGTCGTCCAGATAGCGAATGGCCTCTTCGCTTACCGGCTCGTAGAAGCTCGGCCAGCCGCAGCCAGAGTCGTACTTGGTCTGGGAGTTGAACAGCGGCGCATCGCACACCAGGCAGTGATACACGCCATTTTTCTTGTTGTGCAGCAGCCGTCCGGTGAAAGGCGGTTCGGTACCATGATGTTGGGTCACGTAAAACTGCATTTCGCTCAAGCCGTTTTTCAGCTCTTCCGGGGAGGGTTTATTTGCCATGGGCTTACATCTCGCTTTGCAATGGACAACTTTCGCCCCAATTCTAACAAAACATTAACAATGAAGCGTACACTTTTGTTCTAAACTTATCCGGTGCCCACAGGCAGCCAGATAATTGTGACTTAAATCACGTTTTTATCTTAAATGCCCTTTAAAATTCCGCGCGCAGCCCCCATATGGAATTGGGCTCAAAGGGAGAGTGAGGCAAATCAATCGCGCAAAGGTCTGCTCAGGATTGATTTGTCGCAATGATTGACACGATTCCGCTTGACGCTGCGTAAGGTTTTTGTAATTTTACAGGCAACCTTTTATTCACTAACAAATAGCTGGTGGAATATATGACTATCAAAGTAGGTATCAACGGTTTTGGCCGTATCGGTCGCATTGTTTTCCGTGCTGCTCAGAAACGTTCTGACATCGAGATCGTTGCAATCAACGACCTGTTAGACGCAGAGTACATGGCTTACATGCTGAAGTATGACTCCACTCACGGTCGTTTCGACGGCACCGTTGAAGTGAAAGACGGTCATCTGGTCGTTAACGGTAAAAAAATCCGTGTTACCGCTGAACGTGACCCGGCTAACCTGAAGTGGGACGAAGTTGGTGTTGACGTTGTTGCTGAAGCAACCGGTATCTTCCTGACCGACGAAACCGCTCGTAAACACATCACCGCTGGCGCGAAAAAAGTCGTTCTGACTGGCCCGTCCAAAGACAACACCCCGATGTTCGTTCGCGGCGCTAACTTCGACACTTACGCTGGCCAGGACATCGTTTCCAACGCATCCTGCACCACCAACTGCCTGGCGCCGCTGGCTAAAGTCATCAACGACAACTTCGGTATCGTTGAAGGCCTGATGACCACCGTCCACGCTACCACCGCTACCCAGAAAACCGTTGATGGCCCGTCTCACAAAGACTGGCGCGGCGGCCGCGGCGCAGCTCAGAACATCATCCCGTCCTCTACCGGCGCTGCTAAAGCAGTAGGTAAAGTACTGCCAGAACTGAACGGCAAACTGACCGGTATGGCGTTCCGCGTTCCGACTCCGAACGTATCCGTTGTTGACCTGACCGTTCGTCTGGAAAAAGCAGCGTCCTACGAAGAAATCAAGAAAGCTATCAAAGCCGCTTCTGAAGGCGCAATGAAAGGCGTTCTGGGTTACACCGAAGACGACGTTGTTTCTACCGACTTCAACGGCGAAGTTTGCACTTCCGTGTTCGATGCTAAAGCGGGTATCGCACTGAACGACAACTTCGTTAAACTGGTTTCCTGGTACGACAACGAAACTGGCTACTCCAACAAAGTTCTGGATCTGATTGCCCACATCTCCAAATAAGTTGAGATGAAAAAGTAATCTGTAAGAGCGACTTCGGTCGCTCTTTTTTTTGTCTGCAGAGATAGGATTGCACAATGATAAATAAAATTTTTGCTCTCCCGGTGAATGAAACCATTTCGCCCGTTATCTCCCGTCGCCAGCTGGACGACCTGGAGCTGATTGTCATCGACCATCCGCAGGTGAAAGCCTCTGTGGCGCTGCAGGGGGCGCATCTGCTCTCCTGGAAACCCGCCGGTGAAGAAGAAGTCCTGTGGCTGAGCAACAACACCCCGTTTAAACAGGGCGTCGCCCTGCGCGGCGGCGTGCCGATTTGCTGGCCCTGGTTTGGCCCATCGGCGCAGCAGGGCCTGCCGTCGCACGGCTTTGCCCGCAACCTGCCGTGGACCCTGGAAGGCCATGATGAAGACGACGGCGGCGTGATGTTGACCTTTGCGCTGCAGAACAGCGCCGAAACCATGAAGCTGTGGCCGCATGAGTTCACCCTCTATGCCCGCTTCAAGCTGGGCAAGACCTGCGAAATCGAACTGGAAGCCCACGGCGAATTTGAGACCACCTCTGCCCTGCACAGCTACTTCAACGTCGGCGATATCGCGGCGGTGAAAGTGAGCGGTCTTGGCGAGCGCTATATCGATAAAGTGAAAAATGCCGAAGAAGGCGTTCTGAGCAACGGCGTGCAGACCTTCCCGGATCGTACCGACCGCGTCTATCTCGACGCCGAAGGCTGCAGCGTGATCCACGACGACGCGCTCAGCCGCACTATCGACGTGGTGCATCATCATCAGCACAACGTGGTGGCCTGGAACCCGGGCCCGGCGCTGTCCGTCAGCATGGGCGACATGCCGGACGATGGCTACAAAACCTTCGTGTGCGTCGAAACCTGCTGCGTGACCCAGCCGCAGAAAGCCAGTGAAGAGACCCCGTCTCGCCTGGCGCAAACCATCAGCGTGAAAAAACGCTAAGCGCAAAAAGCCCCGTTTATCACGGGGCTTTTTCTCTTCTCCACCAGGATGCGCTGTGGGTTAAACCATATCCAACCGGGTTTTCCGCGGCGGCGGTGGATAGAGGCGGTCCAGCTGCGCAAGCTCTTGCGGGCTGAGAACGAGATCAAGCGCGGCGGCATTCTGCACCACATGTTCAATACTGGCCGCTTTCGGGATCGCCAGCATTCCCGGATGACGAATCACCCAGGCCAGCAGCAGCTGCGCCACCGTCACGCCCCGCTCGTTAGCCATTTTGATGATATCGGTATGCTGAAAAAGTCCATCGCGTAAACGCCCCGCCTGCGCCAGCGGACAATAGGCCATCACCGGCAGGGTGTGCTGCTGGCACCAGGGCAGGAGATCGTATTCAATGCCCCGCGACGCGAGATGATAGAGCACCTGATTGGTGGCGCAGCGTTCGCCACCCGCCGTGCGCCACAGCGCCTGCATATCGTCGGTGTCCAGATTGGAGACGCCCCAGCGGCGGATTTTACCCTCGGCCACCAGCCTTTCCATCGCCTCGACCGTCTCCTCTAGCGGGATATCGCCCCGCCAGTGCAGGAGATACATATCCAGATAGTCGGTCTGCAGCCGGCGCAGACTGTTTTCACAGGCGCGGCGCATCGCCGCGCCGCCGGCGTGCCAGGGATAGACTTTGGAGACCAGCACCACCCGGTCGCGCAGGCCGCGGACCGCCTGGCCCACCACCTCCTCCGCCCCGCCGTCGGCATACATCTCAGCGGTATCGATTACCGTCAGGCCATGGTCGATGCCCGCGCGCAGTGCAGCCACCTCCTGCTGACGCTGCGCCGCGTTCTCGCCCATATACCAGGTCCCCAGCCCGATGGCCGGAACTGCCGCCTGCTCGCCAAAGCATACTGTTTTTTTCACCATCGTCTCCTCCTTAGCGCCCTGCACCACCATAAAGCAAAACAGGGCACGAAGCCCTGTTTTGATGCATAAAGCGCACTGTAATAATGCACAATCAGAAGGTGTAAGTGATCCCGGTTGAGATCAGTCCGCTCCAGGATTTGTCCACCATCGGGCTATCGGTAATTTCATCCGACAGACGGGTGTAGCGCGCAATACCGTATACGCTCCAGTCGCCGAGGAAGCGATAGTTGGCCGACAGCTCCAGATACGGGTTCCAGCTGCTGTCCGGGTCGTAGCTGCGCATGCCGCTACGACGGGACTCGTGCTGCGAGACGCCATAATAGTATTCGTTCTGATTGTCGCTGTTCCACTCCACGCCGATGCCCGGCGTCAGCGTCAGGTTCCCGTTGGTGTAGCGGTACAGCCAGGCGAGATCCCAGTTGATGCCGTTGCTGTTATCCAGCGTATCGCCGGCAATCGTCGTGCGCAGGAAACCATAGGGCGTGTTGTGGACATAAGAAAGACCGGCCATCACGGTTGATTTACGTTTATCCAGGCGACGCATTTGTTCGCTATCGCTGTCGCCCGGCTTGAAGTACATCGGCGACCAGTAAGCCGTTATCGACAGCTTATCATTGGTGTCATTCCACAGGTAGTAACCCCCACCCAGACCGTGGAACCAGAAGTTATCGCTCTCATAACTAATGACCGGCACCGGATACACATCCGCATCATACTGCTTGTACGGATGCTCAACGATGCCGACGCCAGCGCCAAGCGTGAACTTCCCATCGGCATGCGCCGCGCTGGCGGAGGTCGCAATCAGCACGCCGAGTGCCAGAAGTTTGATTTTAGTCACAATCCATATTCCCGTTGTCAAATAATCAGCCCGTGCAGTTTACCGTCGTAGGTCTCATGCCTCAAATTCTTTACCCGATATGACACAAATCGTTCACTTTCCCACCCTTCTCTTACCATCTGGTGACAGCCCGATGACAGCTTCACGTCCCGGCGAAGCAAAAAGCGTCTTTTTCAGGATGAGTTATTGATATGTCATTGAAATTGATTTTCTGCGTCATGCAAGATTTCTAAATGCATCTACGCTTAAATTTAGAAGGTGTAATTGCAGGGCACATTCACGCTACCCCACCCGCAACCTGGCATAAGGGTTGCTGGATACCAGGAGAGCGATGTTCAGCTTATGTCTTCCGGGGGCCCCCACTATTCATATGAACGGCTCTCAACCTGTGCTAAAAAACGAAAGGACGGCATGCCATGAATATATTCGATCACTATCGCCAGCGCTATGAAGCTGCCAAGGACGAAGAGTTCACACTGCAGGAGTTTCTTACCATCTGCCGGCAAGATCGCAGTGCCTATGCCAATGCGGCAGAACGTCTGTTGATGGCCATTGGTGAACCCGTCATGGTTGATACGGCTCTCGAGCCGCGGCTATCCCGTCTCTTTTCAAACCGGGTTATCGCACGCTATCCGGCGTTTGAAGAGTTTTACGGTATGGAAGACGCCATTGAGCAGATCGTTTCCTACCTCAAGCATGCCGCCCAGGGGCTGGAAGAGAAGAAACAGATCCTCTATCTGCTGGGACCGGTGGGCGGGGGTAAATCATCGCTGGCTGAACGGCTGAAAGCCCTGATGCAGCGCGTGCCTATCTATGTGCTGAGCGCCAACGGCGAGCGCAGCCCGGTTAACGATCACCCGCTGTGCCTGTTCAATCCGCAGGAGGATGCGCAGATCCTTCAGAAAGAGTATGGCGTCCCTACCCGCTATCTCGGCACTATTATGTCGCCATGGGCGGCCAAACGCCTGCATGAGTTTGGCGGCGATATCACGAAATTCCGCGTGGTCAAAGTCTGGCCATCGATTCTCGAACAGGTCGCCATCGCCAAAACCGAACCGGGCGATGAAAACAACCAGGATATTTCGGCGCTGGTGGGTAAAGTGGATATCCGCAAGCTGGAACACTATGCGCAGAACGACCCGGACGCCTACGGCTACTCCGGTGCGCTGTGCCGCGCCAACCAGGGGATCATGGAGTTCGTCGAGATGTTTAAAGCGCCGATCAAGGTGCTGCATCCGCTGCTGACCGCGACCCAGGAGGGTAACTACAACGGGACCGAAGGGATCTCCGCCCTGCCGTTTAACGGGATCATCCTTGCCCACTCTAACGAATCGGAATGGGTGACCTTCCGTAATAACAAAAACAATGAGGCCTTCCTCGACCGCGTCTATATCGTCAAAGTGCCTTATTGCCTGCGGATCTCCGAAGAGATCCGTATCTATGAAAAACTGCTCAACAGCAGCGAGTTGACTCATGCGCCATGCGCCCCGGGCACTCTGGAAACGCTGGCGCGCTTCTCGATTCTGTCGCGCCTGAAAGAGCCGGAAAACTCGAGTATCTACTCGAAAATGCGGGTCTATGACGGCGAGAGCCTGAAAGATACCGACCCGAAAGCGAAATCCTATCAGGAGTATCGCGACTACGCCGGGGTGGATGAAGGGATGAACGGGCTCTCCACCCGCTTCGCCTTTAAGATCCTCTCAAGGGTGTTTAACTTCGACCATGTTGAAGTGGCGGCCAACCCGGTGCATCTGTTCTATGTCCTGGAGCAGCAGATTGAGCGCGAACAGTTCCCGCAGGAGCAGGCCGAGCGTTATCTGGAGTTCCTCAAAGGCTATCTGATCCCGAAATACGCCGAGTTTATCGGCAAAGAGATCCAGACTGCCTATCTGGAATCCTACTCCGAGTATGGGCAGAACATTTTCGATCGCTATGTCACCTACGCTGACTTCTGGATCCAGGATCAGGAATATCGCGATCCGGACACCGGGCAGCTGTTTGACCGTGAATCGTTGAATGCCGAGCTGGAGAAAATTGAGAAGCCGGCCGGGATCAGCAACCCGAAAGACTTCCGTAATGAAATCGTCAACTTTGTGCTGCGCGCCAGAGCCAACAACAGCGGACGTAATCCGAACTGGACCAGCTATGAGAAACTGCGCACGGTTATTGAGAAGAAAATGTTCTCCAATACCGAAGAGCTGTTGCCGGTCATTTCGTTTAACGCCAAAACCTCAACCGATGAGCAGAAAAAACACGACGACTTTGTCGACCGCATGATGGAGAAAGGCTACACCCGCAAACAGGTTCGCCTGCTGTGCGAGTGGTACCTGCGGGTTCGTAAATCGTCCTGATGCGTCCAGCCCGGCGGTGCGCCGCCGGGTCAACTGCAGCTGAATGATGATAAGTAAAGTTGGCTAATGCAGTACAGGAGGGCATATGACCTGGTTCATAGACCGACGCCTGAACGGGAAAAACAAAAGCGCCGTCAATCGTCAGCGCTTTTTGCGCCGTTATAAGGCGCAGATTAAACAATCAATCTCCGAGGCCATCAACAAGCGCTCGGTGACCGATATTGAGAGCGGAGAATCCGTCTCGATCCCGACGGACGATATTAACGAGCCGATGTTTCATCAGGGTCGCGGCGGACTACGCAACCGCGTCCACCCGGGTAATGACCATTTCGTGCAAAACGATCGGATCGAACGCCCGCAAGGGGGCGGCGGCGGCGGCGGTGGCGGCGGTCAGGGGCAAGCCAGCGCCGATGGCGAAGGGAAGGATGAGTTTGTCTTCCAGATTTCAAAAGATGAGTACCTGGATCTGCTGTTTGAAGATCTCGCCCTGCCGAACCTGAAGAAAAATCAGCACCGGCAGCTAAACGAGTTTAAAACCCATCGCGCGGGTTTTACCTCTAACGGGGTGCCGGCCAACATCAGCGTGGTGCGTTCGCTGCAGAACTCGCTGGCCCGTCGGACGGCGATGACCGCAGGCAAGCGCCGTGAACTGCGCGCTCTGGAGGAGGATCTGGAGACCATCAGCCGCAGCGAGCCGGTGCAGCTGCTGGAGGAGGAGCGCCTGCGCAAAGAGATTGCCGAGCTGCGGGCTAAAATTGAACGGGTGCCGTTTATCGACACCTTTGACTTACGCTACAAAAATTACGAAAAACGGCCGGAGCCCTCCAGCCAGGCGGTAATGTTCTGCCTGATGGACGTCTCAGGCTCGATGGACCAGGCCACCAAAGACATGGCCAAGCGCTTTTATATCCTGCTGTATCTGTTCCTCAGCCGGACCTATAAAAACGTCGATGTGGTCTATATCCGCCACCATACCCAGGCGAAAGAGGTGGATGAACACGAATTCTTCTATTCTCAGGAAACCGGCGGCACCATCGTTTCCAGCGCCCTCAAGCTGATGGATGAGGTGGTGCAGGCGCGTTATGACCCGGCGCAGTGGAACATCTACGCCGCCCAGGCGTCGGATGGCGACAACTGGGCCGATGACTCCCCACTGTGCCACGAACTGCTGGCGAAGAAAATTCTGCCGGTGGTGCGTTATTACAGCTATATCGAAATTACCCGCCGGGCGCACCAGACCCTGTGGCGCGAGTATGAACACTTGCAGGCGACCTTTGATAATTTCGCCATGCAGCATATTCGCGACCAGGAGGATATCTACCCGGTATTCCGCGAACTGTTTCACAAGCAGTCCTCTAAAAGTGAAGCGTAGTTAAATAAAATCAGCCAGTTAGCGTCACCTGCTGGCTGATTTATTTTTTAAATGCTTTTATTTCTCTATTAATCAATACGCTCATTTTTTGTGCAGAATAGATGCAACTGCCTCATCGCAAAATGCTTCTTTCCCCCATGTTGTACATTCCAGGTACAAATCCCTAACCCTGTGTATTATAACTGCCTAATCTGCTTCAAACATTCACGCGATCGTCAGCGTTGCACTGTTTCCACTCTCAGGAGCCTGCTATGACCCCTTTTTATCAATTGACCGCCACCCGCCTGCGCGGCCAACCTCTCTCCATGGCTGACTATGCTGGCAAGGTGGTTCTGGTGGTGAATACGGCCAGCCATTGTGGCTTCACGTCACAGTATGCTGGCCTGGAAGCGCTCTACAAAAAGTACGCGGCTCAGGGGCTGGTGGTGCTTGGTTTTCCGTGCAACCAGTTTGGCAAGCAGGAACCCGGCGGTGCGGATGAAATCGAGCAGACCTGTCACGTTAACTACGGCGTGAGCTTCCCAATGTTTGCGAAAGTGGACGTCAACGGCCCCGCTGCACACCCGCTGTTTCGTTATCTGAAACAAGCGTTGCCCGGCGTGCTCGGCGGACGGATCAAGTGGAATTTCACCAAGTTCCTCATCGGTCGCGACGGCACACCCCTCACGCGTTTTGCGCCGTTCACGACGCCGGAGAAAATGGAGGCCTCCATTGTTGCCGCCCTCAAGCGCTGAGTGTGCAGTCATTCCACGTTTACCCAACGGTGGCTGGCTGCCCATACAAGGTAGATGTTGGTTCCTGGCCTGTAGCCGACCGCGCCAGCTGTCGCCGGAACGCCCTATTTCACGTCAGGGGCTGTAAACGCGCAAAACCGTAAGATGCTATATGCGAAGCGCCTGTTTCTGGTTGACGAACTTATCAGTTGCGGGAGAATAATGCTGACAAACGCATGCCAGCTTATTCCCGTCAGGATCGCGCAGGTAGGCCACATAAAAGTCGGGGCCATAGGCGGGGCGTGTGCCCGGTGCGCCTTCATTTTGCCCTCCTGCAAGAAGGCCTGCGGCATGGAACTGTCTGACAATCTCTGCGTTATCAGCCTGGAATGCAAACATTGTCCCGTTTCCCGCCGTTGCGGAATGTCCGTCAAAAGGAGGGCAAATACAAAAGCTGAACGCCTTATCCGGATTATTTTTATCTCCCCACATTGCCCAGCTGTCTGTCCAGGCAGGCAGACGTGAGTAGCCAAGAACATTAAAAATAGCGTCATAAAAATCTACTGAGCGCTGAAAATCATTGGTACCTATCGTGATATAAGCCAGCATCTTATGACATCCTCTTTGCCGTTTCCCAGAACAGGCAGGATACCTCTTAACGTAACAATAAACGATTTCCTCTGATGCGCCTGACGCCGTTTTGCCGTCTGAGCATCGGCGGTTTCGACATAGCCCGACCTGTTAAACGCTGGCGCAGTTGACCGGTCCAGGGTTAATTAACCGGTGACGTCAGTCGATCTCACGCGGCCAGCAACCGTCTGTTGCTGGCCGATCTTCCACCTGCCCGGTCATCAGTCTACAGCGGCGACACGGCCTCAACTTCATGCTGAAACACGTAGGGGTCGGAGAGGAGTTCGAATACTTCATCGTCCGGATAGGTGACCGCGACGTGATAGTCTTCGCCTGCGAAGGCTTTGACCGCCGCGAGATCCTGCCAGTAGGTGGCGAGAAAGAAATGCGCCCATTCGCCCTGGTTTTCCCGGCGCACCAGGGCGCCTCTGTTGCCGGCGATGCTCTGAGCGTGTTCCACGCCGGTCCGCTCGAGGTGGCGGGCAAACCCCTCAGCATGCTGCAATGGCACACAGCCGTGCCAGGTCCTGACAATCATTTGCATTCTCCTGTGGTGATAAACATCTCACCCTAACATCGACAGGCATTTCTGGGGGAGCGCAACAATGCGGCGCTGGCCACAACACAAAATTATTTTGCCGGACGGGGATATCCTCTCACTCTGCACTATTTTTGACTGCGGAGCAGCATTGGGCCGAATATTGCGCGGCGAGTATCGCTGTTAGCTGGCGCGGAAAAAAATCGTGGCTCGTCAGCCTCGGGCAGTCGTATCGCTACACGCCCAAGCCGCGCCCCTTCAGGGCATCGCCAGCCGATCTTGATGGGCCGCAAAGAGGGTGATGAGATGGTCGGCGATAACCCGCACGCGTCTGGACCCGGCCAGGTCGGAATGCATCACCAGCCAGAGAGTCTGATCCGCGCCGATCTCCGGCTGCAGGCACTCCAGGCCGCTGGCCCGCGCCATAAAGTGCGGCAGAACGCCCAGTCCGAGGCCCGCGGATACCGCGGAAACCTGGGCCACGAGCGTATTGGCTTCGACTTTACACGGCCGGCCGCGCAGGGTGCGCGCGATCCATTGGGCGGCCGGCAGGTGCTGGTGAGTTTCCGGCCACCCCACAAAGTCCGCCTCGCTCAGCGACAGGCCGTCCGCACCGGCCAGATAGCCGGCGGCGCCATAGACGCCAAACCCCACCGTCCCCAGTCGCTTTAACGTCAAATGCCCGGCCTCAGGCTTGACCATGCGGATCGCCAGATCGGCATCCCGACGGTGCAGGTTCACCGGCTGCACGCCGCTCAGCACCTCCACCCGCAGCTCGGGATAATGGTCCAGGAGCCCTTTCAGGGAGGGCAGAATAAAATGCGTGGCCAGGTTATCCGAGGTGGCCAGGCGGACAACCCCGGCGACATGCCCCTGCAGTTGCGCCGCTTCGCCAAACGCCAGGCCTGCGTATTCCAGCGCCTCGGCCCGCGCGAGCAGGGCTTCGCCATCATCGGTCAGGCGATAGCCGCTCTGATGGCGGCTGAAGAGCGGAACGTTCAACGCTTGCTCCAGCCGATCCAGCCGACGGGAGACCGTGGCAATGCCCATGTTAAGCTTGTCGGCGGCGCCGCTCAGCGTTCCCGCCCGGGCGATGGCGAGGAATATGCGCGCATCATCCCAGTTAAATTCTGCAGTCATCTATTTTCCATTTATGGAAAACGGCTATCCGTTTTCCACTCTTTTTTATCAGTTTCGCAGGGATGATACTGCACGCCACTCGCGGAGACAACCAGGCCATCCGGTCGCCTGCTCTCTCCTCACCTGAACGTCCGTGTACCGCGCGGAACGCTCCTTTCCTAAGGATACGCCTGATATGAAAGAGATTGCTTTACCCCTCCACCCGGCGCCGGCGCGCGTCTGGATAGCCGTCGTTGCGCTCGGGATCTGCGCCTTTTCAATCGTCACCAGCGAACTGGCGCCGGTGGGCATGCTCAGCGCCCTGGCGGCGGATTTTCACCAGACTGAATCTGGCATGGGTCTCGCCGTCACCGCCTATGGCTGGGTGGGCGCCCTGGCGGCTCTGCTTTCCGGCGCGATGCCGGCGCGTATTTCCCGCAAGGCGCTGCTGGTCGGGCTGATGCTGATCCTCGCGCTTTCCTGCCTCGCCGCAACCCGGTCTTATTCGATGTTCGCCCTGATGAGCGCCCGCATGATTGGCGCCCTGGCGCATGGCGCCTTCTGGGCCTTAATTGGCATCGTCGCCGCGCAGCTGGTGCCGCCGCACCGGCTGGGGCTGGCCACGGCGATCATTTTTGGCGGCGTGTCGGCGGCAAGCGTAGTGGGGGTGCCGCTGGCGAGCTTTATCGCCACCCTGGCGGGCTGGCGATACGCGTTTATGGCGATGGCCTTGCTGTCACTGGCCGCCGCTGCGGTGCTGTGCTCGACGCTGCCCGCGCTGGCCGCCCCAGCCCCCGTCAGGCTGCGCGTTTATCGTGATATTTTCCGCAATCCGCTGCTCGGTGGCCTGTATGGCGCCACGGCCTGCATCATTACCGCTCACTTTGCCGCCTTCACCTACATTGAACCGCTGCTGATAAATCTGCAGGGAGTCCCGACGACCGCCCTCTCCGGCCTGCTGCTGCTGTCAGGGGTTTCCGGGCTGCTGGGTAACGTTATCGCGGGGAAGCTCATCGATCGTCATCTGAAGGGGCTGATTTTCGCTGCGCTGCTGCTGAGCGGGGGCGCGCTGGCGATCCTTGGCACCGCCCGTTTTGCGCCACTGCCATTCTGTTTTAGCGGGCTACTGTTAGCCCTGTGGGGCGCCGGCATCGCGATTGTGTTCGTCGGCTTACAGACCTGGCTACTGCGCAGCGCGGGCGCGGTCGCCCAGCCGGCGTCAGCCATTTACGTGGCCATTTTTAATGCCGCCATCGGCACCGGGGCGCTTGTCGGCGGCCAGCTGATCGCCTCAGCTGGCCTGTCGGGAATGGTGTGGCTGGCGGCGGGGATCATGGTGGGCAGTACGCTGCTGATCGCTCTGCTGAAAGCGCCCTCAGGCCGCTAAACGCTGCCCTGTAAAACCGCGTTTTCACGGTCCAGCGTGAAGACCTGCCACACGACGCGGGTCGCGCTCAAGGTAAAAATGGCCGTCGCCAGCGTATTTTCCTCATCCGGATCGTCGGGAGACAGCCGGTAAATCGGTAACAACGGATCCTGCTGGTCGGAGAGCATCGCTTTCGCTGTCACGCCATCCAGCGGCGGGTTCGTCGCCAGCCACGCGTCCAGGCGCCGCTGGCGCGAGCCGGAGCTGCAGGTCACGATCTGTTCAATAGCCGCAAGCTGGGGATGGATCAGATGGTTGGCATGCCCGCTGGTGGCGGACAACGCGAGCACCGAGCTGCCGGAGCCGGTGGCTTCCACGCTAAACAGACGGCTATCGCCCATCTGGCCCAGGATGTGGTGAAACGCGCCCGCGCGAGGCGTGGCGCTCAGCAGAGTGACGGCTTCCTCTAAGGTGGTGGCGTTCAGCGAGGCGCGGGCCAGAATCTGGCGCGGCATCCCGTCCGGACGATGCACGGCGCGAATATTGTTGACCGTATTGACTATCCCCTTCTCATTCACTGCGAAGGTATGTCCGCACAGGGAGCCGGGATAGGCGAAGCTGGTAAAGGCGAGGCCCACGTCCGGGGTTATGCTGACGATGGCGCAGTCTTCACGCAGCTGCGGGAAGCCGTCTTCATTGTGCGCAATGATCAACTCGCCCTCTGCGCTTCTCCCCGCCAGAGTGGTGCAGCCATCCGACGTCGAACGCACCAGATCGCCGCGACAGTTCCAGGCGAACACCTCATCCACCGGCGCCTGCAGCCCCTCCGCCATGCCCTCCAGCTCCTGCCAGATCAGCGGGAACTGAGCCTGCACGGCTGCGCGCATGCGCTGGGTCTGTTCCGTCGTTTTCAGGGCGGCCACCGTTTGCCACAGCGCCGTTTGCCTGATTTTTGTCTGCCAGGCCTCACGACCAAACGCGCCAAGCTGCTGACCGACCGCAAAAGCGGAACCTCGGATTGCGATTGTTTTCATATTGTCATTATTCACTTATGTTCAGGATACGTGTTGCAAAAACTCTTGCAGACGCGGATTGCTGCTGGCCGTGAGCAGCGCCTCAGGTGAACCATCTTCGGCAATAGTGCCGCCATCAATAAAAATCAACCGGGAAGCCACCTCTCTGGCAAAGCCAATCTCATGGGTCACAATCACCATCGTCATGCCCTCTTCGGCCAGCGAGCGCATGACCTTTAACACCTCATGCCGCAGTTCAGGATCGAGGGCGGATGTTGGCTCATCAAATAACATCATTTTGGGTTTCACCGCCAGGGCGCGAGCTATCGCCACACGCTGCTGCTGACCGCCCGAGAGCTCGGCAGGATAGTGGTTAGCGCGTTCACGCAGCCCCACGCGATCCAGCAACGCCAGCGCCTGCTCCCGCGCTGTGGCCTTGCTCTGCTTGCGCACGCGAAGCGGACCGAACATGACATTCTCCAGGGCGGTCAGATGCGGGAACAAATGAAACTGTTGAAACACCATACCGGCTTCGCGGCGAATATCACACTCATTCGCGTGCGGATCCGTAATATGCATGCCCGCCACCAGCAGCGTGCCCGAGGAGATCTCTTCCAGCTTGTTAATACAACGCAGCAGGGTCGATTTTCCCGAGCCGGAAGGACCGATGATCACCACCACCTCGCCCGCTTCAATCTTTAAATTGATATCGTGCAGCACCTGAGTGGCGCCGAAGTTTTTCGCCACCGCGCTAAATTCAACCATGCTCATAAAATATGGATCCTTTTCTCAACTTGTTTTAGCAGGAAGCTCAGGCACAATGTCAAAAACAGATAAATCATCGCCACCGCCGTCCACACCTCCAGCGCCCGAAAGTTGCCGGCAATAATCTCTTGTCCCTGACGGGTTAATTCTGCCACGCCAATCACAATAAACAGCGACGTATCTTTAATACTGATAATCCATTGATTGCCTAATGCCGGGATCATCCGCCGAAAAGCCAGCGGCATAATGACATGCCACAGGGTGCTGCGCGGCGATAATCCCATCGCCAGGCTGGCTTCTTTAAATCCTTTATTGATCGACAGAATCGCGCCCCGGGTGATCTCCGCTATATAAGCCCCGGAGTTAATCACAATGGTGATAATGGCGGCAGGAACCGGGTCAATACGCACCGGCAACACCATCGGCAGGGCGAAGTAAATAAACATCACCTGCACCATAATTGGCGTCCCGCGGATTAATTCCACAAACACCAGCGATACCGTTTTGGATATTGTCCCACCTAATGCGCGGCAGGTCCCGGCCAGCAAACCAATGATTAATCCACCTAACAAACCTGATAACGAAATAATTAGCGTCAGCTGCAAGCCTTGCATCAGCAGCGGCAATGCATCCCAAATATAGCGACTGTCAAAGTTCATGCTTCTACCCGTAAAGAAAATATGAGGTCGGATCGCTCCGACCTGGCAGGGTTATTTCGGCTGTTTAGCAAACCACTTTACGTAAATCTTGTCGTAGGTACCATCGGCGCGCAGGGCCTGCAGGGCCTGGTTGACTTTTGGCGTCAGGCTGCTGTTTTTCTGCATCGCAAAGCCATACTGCTGTGGCAGAATGCTGTCCGTCTCACCAGTGGATTTGACCTTGCCATTACCCGCCGTCTTCACGTAGTAAAGGACATTCGGCGAATCATGAACGACGGCATCGAGATTACCGGCCTGCAGGTCAAGGTAAGCGTTATCGATATTCGGGAACTCGATGTAATTCGCTTTATATTTGCTTTTCATAAAGCTGGCTGCCGCCGTCCCCTGCTTAAGGCCGACTTTTTTCCCGGTCAAATCACTGAATTTAACAATGGAATTGTCGGTACTTTTCACGGCTATTAACAGGTCAGCATTATAATATCCTTCACTGAAGTCCACGACCTGCTTGCGCGCATCGGTAATCGTTATTCCCGCCATCGCCACGTCCAGATTACGCGACTGCAGACCGGGGATCAGGCCGCCGAAATCCATCGGCCTTAATTCGTAGCTGATATGCATTTTCTTCGCAATCGCGTCCCACAGATCGATATCAAAGCCGACATATTTATCGCCTTGTTTAAATTCAAATGGAACAAAGGCAGTATCGACACCCACCGTTATTTTATCTTCTGCTGCTGTAACAAAACTGGCTGAACAAATAACTAATGCCAGCGTCAGCTTTAATTTCTTAAATAATCCACTCATAATTACCCTCAGCGTCAGTGAAATAGCCTACAACGAACGTCACCCTGCGAAATATCTCGCCGGAAGAACCAATAACAAGAGCTGATATACCGGGCGCAGTTTTATGCGCCCGAATAAAAACGATAACTTATGCAGAAAACAGAGAGTCAGAGGTAGCCGGTGCTGGCGTCTGGGCGCTGTTCATCACCATGGAGAGAAAACTGTAATAACCGTTTATTCCAATCAGATCCACCACGCCCTTCTCGCCCCATAACTCAATGGCTTGCTGCCAGGTCTCATCGCTGACCTTTTGCTGTTGATGCAGCTGCTGACAGAAGTCATAGACCGTCTGCTCATCGGGCCGGAGATCCACGGGCCGGCGCCTTTCCTTAATCGCCTGCACCGCCGCGGCAGCAATCCCCTTCTCGCGTGCTATCGGCGCATGGATCGCCCACTCAACCGGCTGCGACCAGTGCCGCGCGGTCAGCAAAATCGCCAGTTCAGAAAGACGCTGGCCCAGCGCGCTGCGATAGCGCAGGTACTCCCCCATACGCTGGGCATGGGCCATCAGCTCGGGGCTCCTCAGCAGCGGTTCAAAGGGCGGCAGCAAGGCGCCGCGCGGTCCGTTGATAATCTCTTCCGCTAACTGACGCTGCTGAACGTCCCATTCCTGTTCCGCCAGGGGCGGTAAACGATTGCTCATAATTTCCCCGTCTCTTCACGGATCACGCAGTTCAGGGTATCGACCACAAAATCGAGCTGCGCCGGGGTGATGATAAACGGCGGTGCAATCAGAATGTGGTCGCCAGACTGGCCATCGATGGTGCCGCCCATGGGATAGACCATCAGTCCACGCGCCATGCAGTTTGCTTTGATCGCAGCGTGCAGCTTCAGGGAAGGATCGAACGGCGTTTTGTCGTCTTTATCACGCACCAGCTCGACCCCCGCAAACAGGCCGCGTCCGCGCGTATCACCGACATGCGGTAACTCCCCCAGCACCTCGCGCAGCGCCTTGTGCAGATAGGCGCCCTGCTGTTTGACGGCGTCCAGCAAATTATCCCGCGCGATCACTTGCTGCACCGCCAGGGCTGCCGACGCGGCGGTGGCATGACAAATGTAAGTGTGACCATGCTGGAACAACCCGCTGCCCGCCTTTAGCGCGGAGACGATAGTCTCACTCGCCAGCACCGCCCCAATCGGCTGATAGCCTCCGCCGAGTCCTTTGGCGATGGTCACTAAATCGGGCACCACGTCATCCTGTTCAAACGCATGCAGCGTCCCGGTCCGCCCCATACCGCACATCACCTCATCCGCGATGTACAGGATGCCGTATTTGTCGCACAGGCGGCGGACCCCTTGCAGATAGCCCGGCGTCGGCGGCGTGGCTCCCGTCGTCGCCCCCACCACGGTTTCGGCACAGAAACCGATGATCGTTTCCGGGCCGGCCTCAAGGATGGCTTGCTCCAGCTCATTAAGCAGGCGCTCGGTATATTGCTGTTGGGTCTCGTCAGCCCGGCGATCGCGGTACTCATTGCAGGCGGAGACGCGGATAACATCCATTAATAAGGGAGCAAACTGACGACGGCGCCATTCGTTCCCCCCCACCGCCAGCGCGCCCAGCGTATTGCCGTGATAGCTCTGTTTACGGGCGATAAAGCGGGTGCGCGATGGCTGGCCGATCTCCACAAAGTACTGCCGCGCCATCTTCAGCGCTGTCTCTACCGCCTCAGAACCGCCCGAGACAAAGTAGGCGTAGTTAAGCTCGCCGGGCGCCGTGCGGGTGAGATGTTCGGCAAGCTGCTCGACGGCATCGCTGGTGAAAAAGCTGGTATGCGCATAGGCCAGCCGATCGATCTGGCGGTGCATCGCCGCCAGCACATCAGGATGCGCGTGTCCGAGGCAGGAAACCGCCGCCCCGCCGCAGGCATCAAGATACGGTTTTCCCTGGGCATCAAAGATATAGGCCCCTTGCGCACGTGAAGCCACCATCGGCGTGCTACGCAGGCTGCGGTGAATGACATGACTCATACTGGGTTCTGCTCCTGAATCCGCTACATGAATTGAGCGTATCTTGCAGGATCCATTTGGATCACGTCAACGAATTAAAGATATAAATGCATCCGTTATTCTTATAATTGATACATTTGAATCATTTATCAGGACTTACCGGGGATCACGTAGGCGCCAGACTCAATAAGATAGCGTTCGGCATTTTCAATTTTACTCACCGCCTCCCGACCGTGGCGCACCACCAGCATCGCCAGCAGGCACTCCGCCAGGCCCATGCCGGAGACCACGGAAGGGAAAAATGACGGACTGTCGATGGAGAACAGCAGCGTGCAGTCTGCCGCCTGCGCTAAGGGGGAAACCGGCGAGTCGGTAATGGCGAGGATCTTCGCCCCGGCCTGCCGGGCTGCCTGTAAAACATCCAGTGATTCGCGTGAATAGGGAGCAAAGCTGGTGAGTAAGACGCAGTCCCGGGCGGTTAGTTCGCGGGTAAAAACTTCGATATTGCTGGCCAGGCCATCGATCAATGACACCTGGCGGTTAAACAGTCGATAGACATAGAACAGCGACCACGCGATCGGAAAGCTGGCGCGGAATCCGCAGATATAGACATTCTCCGCGCTATCGAGCAAGGTCACCGCCTGCTCCATCTCCTGGGCATTTTCATTTTGCGTAAAGGTCAGATTCGCCTGATGCGCCTGAAAAACCTCTTTATACAGCTGCGTTTGCGTCCCGCGGGCCATCATTTTTTCCGCTTTTGATACGTATGTATCATTGCGCAGCCCCAGATCGTCAATGAAATCACTTTTCAGCTCGCTCCAGCCGCGGTAGCCCAGCCGCTGCGCCAGACGCAGCAGCGTCGCCGGTTTTACCCCGGCTTCCGCCGCGAAGGCACGCATTGATAACACCACCAGCTGACTGGCATTTTGCAGTGAGAACTCGGCGGCGCGTTGCAGCTCGGGCGACAACCCGCCGAATTCATTAATGATTTTTTCCCTGAGATTCATGGCAGCCACTGACTGGTTTTAAGTGAAAGCTATCTAATCATATTTGAGATCAAGACTCTATAGGCTGGTCTAACACCCGGGGGCCATCCTTTGCGCTCCTGAGCATGGCGAACCGCCTGCCCGTCACTTCTCCAGCCAGTCGATAAAAAACGCCATAAACGCCGACACCTGCGGCGGTTGCAGCTTTCGCTGGGGAAAGACAAACTGCAGCCCAACCTCCTTGCGGTCTAAAGGGCTAAATCCGGTGAAGCGATCGGCAAACAGCACCTGAAGCCGCCCCTCCTCGACATCCCTCTTCACATCCCACCATGATTTACCGGCGATCCCCGACCCGCTGAGCGCCCACTGCCGCAGCAGCGCCCCATCGTCGCAGACCATCGCCGGCGTCACCCGGATGATCTGCTCTTTTCCCGCCTCCTCAAAGCGCCACTCGTTCATCACCACACCATGCCGCTCCAGCGCCAGGCAGCGGTGATGATGCAGCGCCTCGGGCGAAGCCGGCGTTCCACGGGCGGCAAGGTAAGCCGTCGAGGCCACCAGCACCCGGTGGTTAGGACGGATGTGGCGGATGGCCAGGCTGCTGTCCGGCAGATTACCGACGCGAATGCTCATATCCAGCCGGTTGGCGACCAGATCCTCCACGCGCTCGCCTAAGTAGACGGAAAAGGTCACTTCCGGGTGACGGCGGGTAAAGTCGACGATGGCCGGGCTAAGGTATTGTCGGCCAAAGTCGGAGGGGGCGGAAAGGCGAATATCGCCACTCAGGACGCCCTCTTTTTGCGTCAGCAACGACTCGGCGTGGCGCGCCTCCTCCAGTACGCGCCGCGCGGCATGATAAAAATCTTCCCCCGCGTTGGTCAGGGTGATAGCGCGCGTGGAGCGATGGAACAGGCGGGTCTGGTAACGCTCTTCCATCGCCTTCAGGCGGGCCGTCATGGTGGCCGGCGAAAGTGACAACCGTCTGCCGGCGGCGGAGAGTCCCCCCGCTTCGGCGACTGCCACCAGCAGCGCCATATCTTCCAGCTTGCCCATTTTTCGTATATCCCGAAAAGTGAATCTATTTTTCGTCTAATTATCAAAATCAGCTCCCGACTGTAAAGTGATTTCCATTCCACTTCGCAAGGGACACCACTATGAACACGCTCTCACTTTTTGATCGTCATCGCATCGGTACGCTGCCGCTGAAAAACCGTATCGTCATGGCTCCCATGACCCGGGCGCGCGCGCTGCAGCCGGGAAATATCCCCTCCGCGCTGATGGCGGAGTATTACCGCCAGCGCGCCAGCGCGGGATTGATCGTTACGGAAGCGACGCAAATATCTCCCGAGGGACAGGGATATTCCTGGACGCCCGGCCTGCATTCCGCAGACCAGATTGCCGGCTGGCAGTTGACGACCCGAGCCGTACATCAGGCCGGCGGCGTTATTTTTTCTCAGCTATGGCACGTGGGACGCATGTCGCACGCCCGTTTTCATGCGGATGGTCAACCCGTGGCCCCCTCGGCGCTGGCGCCGGACGCCCAGGTCTGGGTGGTGGATGAGCAGGGCCGGGGCCAGATGGTGGACTGTTCACCGCCGCGGGCGCTCTCCCGGTCGGATATCCAGCGTATTGTCGCCGATTACCGTCAGGCGGCGCGCAATGCGATCGCGGCGGGGTTTGACGGCGTGGAAGTACACGGCGGCAATGGCTATCTGATCGACCAGTTCCTGCGGCGGACCGCCAACCAGCGTACCGATGAGTACGGCGGCAGCCTGAACAACCGGATCCGTTTTGCCCAGGAGGTGCTGACCGCCATCGGCGACGCAATCGGCCGCGAGCGGACGGGCATCCGCCTTTCCCCCTTCATTACCCAGCGCGGGATGAATGACCCGCAGGTGATCGATGCCATCCTTGCCCTGGCGGCCTGGTGCGAACAGCAGGGCATCGCCTTTATCCATCTGGCGGAGGCGGACTGGGACGATGCCCCAGCCGTTCCCCGACGCTTCCGCGACGCGCTGCGCGCGACCTTCAGCGGCACGCTGATCGTGGCCGGGAATTACGATCAGCAGAAGGCGGAGCGCATTCTTGACGCCGGTCTCGCCGACCTCGTGGCTTTCGGCCGGCCGTTTATTGCCAATCCCGACCTGCCGCAGCGGCTTCTGCACCGCTGGCCGCTGGCGACCGTCAGCGATCCCGGTACGCTGTTTGGCGGCACGGCGGCGGGCTATACCGACTATCCCTTCTATACGGAGCATAAAGAGTGAAAATGACCCGCAAAATGTTACCTGCCGGCCGTGGTGTCGCGGTTGCCCGCACGCTGGCCAGACGCGGCCTCATTCGCCGTCGCTGCGCCACCGCGCTGCTGCTTGTCGCAATGTCCGGCTCCGCGTATGCAGCCCAACAGGATCTGCTGAAGCCGGCGCAACTCATCGCTGACGGCAGCCTTCCCGCGGCCACTCGCGCCGCCAATGAATATGTCGCCAGGCAGTATGCCACGTTCTGGAATACCGGTGATGCCGCGCTGGCCCGGGCGGCGCTGGCGAAGAATTTTATCGATAAAACGCCCCCGGAAGGCCGCCGACAGGGGCCGGAAGGAGCGATCCTCGCCTCCAGAGCGTTTCGCCAGGCGGTGCCGGATTTACGCTGTGATGTCGAACAAATGATCGTGGCCGGTGACCGGGTGGTCTCACACTTACATTTTCATGGCCACTTTACCGGGACCTTCGGCACCCGGCAGGGTAAGGGACAAAATATCGATTTTATCGCCACCGATATCTATCAGATCCGCGGCGGTAAAATTACCGCCAACTGGCATATTGAAGATAACCTGACGCTGATGAAACAGCTGGGCGCGCAATAAGCTGCCTCCGGACGGTGCGTCAGCGATCGCCAACACGGCGAGCCGCCCCGGTCTCCGCTGGGACGACTCGCCTGGCGTCAGCCGGCGCTTAGATTTGCGCCAGCCCGCCGTCGACATAGATCTCTGCGGCGTTAATAAAGCTCGACTCATCCGACGCTAAAAACACCACCGTCCGGCCAATCTCCTCCGGCTCGCCCAGCCGCCCGAGCGGTACGCCGGCGGCCAGAGCATCGAACAAGCCCTGGCGATCCGCCTCCGCCACCAGCCCTCCCAGACCCGGGGTACGTACCGGCCCCGGGCTGACCACATTGATGCGGATCCCGCGGTCGCTAACCTCCAGCGCCCAGGAGCGCGCCAGGCTGCGTACTGCGGCCTTACTGGCGCTATAGATGCTGAAGTTAGCCGTCCCTTTTACCGCCGCCGTAGAGCCGGTCAAAATCACCGAGGCGCCGTCGGTGAGCAGCGGCAGCGCTTTCTGCACGGTGAACACCACCCCGCGCACATTAGTGGCAAAAATCCGCTCAACGTGCGCTTCGGTAACGGCGCTGAGCGGCAGCATGTCTCCGCCGCCGGCATTGGCGAACAGTACATCCAGCCGGCCGGACTCGTCGGCAATGGTCGCGAATACCGCGTCAAGGTCGCTTAACACGCCGGCATCAGCGCGGATCCCGCGGGCGGCGGGTCCGATGAATCTTACCGCCGCATCCAGCTCCTCCTGACGGCGGCCGGTGATGTACACCTTCGCGCCCTGCTCCGCCAGCGCTTTCGCCGACGCCAGGCCAATCCCGGCGCTGCCGCCGGTGACTAACGCCACTTTATCCGCAAGTTTTTTGCTCATGGTGCATTTCCTTGGTTAGAGTATAAACAGGCCAGGCTCGCGAAAGCGCTCCGCCGGGTATGGAAAGCACTGTAATCGTCCCGGCGAGGCGGAAAAATGGCCTAATCTGAAAAACACTCTTCCCCTCGGTGGATAATCACCTCCAGTAACCAGGATAAAGCGAATAATGGACCGGTTTTCAGCTCTTAAAGCCTTCACCCGCGTTGTCGAAGCCGGCAGCTTTACCCGCGCCGCGGACTCGCTGAATATGCCCAACGCCACCCTCAGCAAAACCATTCAGCAACTGGAGGCGCATCTTGGGGTTTCTCTCCTGCAGCGCACTACGCGGCGTATCACCGTGACGCCGGAAGGACGGGAATACTATGAAAAGGCCCGGCGCCTGCTGGAAGACCTGGAAGAGATCGACGCCGCCTTCAATACCGCCCGCAATAAGCCAAAGGGCCATCTGCGGATCGCCATCGGCGGGTCGACCGCGCGCGATGTGCTGATCCCGCTGCTGGCGGACTTTATGACCACCTGGCCGGATATCCGTATCGATTTGCAAGTGGCCGATAAGCCCTCGGACCTGATCGGCGGCAATATTGACTGCGCCATCCGCGGCGGACCGATGGAAGACTCGACGCTGATCGCCCGTAAAATCGGCGAGGCGGCGCTGGTTACCTGCGCCACCCCGGGCTATCTTCAGCGCTATGGTACGCCCGCCTCACCGGATGAACTGAACCATGGCCACCGGCTCATCAGCTACCTGTCGCCGACCAGCGGCAGAGCGTTTCCGTTTCGTTTTGCCCGTCACGGCGTCAGCACCGAGCTGAAGACGGAGCACCATCTCGGCATCAATGAGAGCAACGCGCATATTGCCGCCGGCGAGGCAGGCTTAGGCATTGTGCAGACCTTTACCTATTCGCTGAAACCGGCGCTGGCGAGCGGCGAGCTGGTGGAGATCCTCAGCGCCTGGCGCCCGGCCCCCTATCCTTTTCACGTTGTCTATGCCCGGCACCGGCACGTCCCGCCCCGGCTCCGCGTCTTTATTGACTGGCTGGCGGCGGTTTTTCCGTCTGCGGTGCAGGGATAGCGCGCGTTATCTGACGCGGAGCAGGTCGCCGTATCGCGTGGTGTAGCGCGGCGATAGCATCTCTCGCTTCATCTGCCACTGCTGCTGGACCCCCTGGCCGGCAAAATAGAGCGCCCCCCTGCCGTTTTTCGCATTCAGCTGGTCGAGCACCTGCATCAGCCTGGCGCTGTTCTGCCGCGGGGCAAGCTCGTCGAACAGGTTCAGCTGGGCGACGCCCTGGCTGTAGAAATCGCCGAGCATCACCCCGGCCTTCTGATAGCGATGCCCCGCTTTCCAGATGGCGTCCAGGCAGTTTGTCGCCGCGGCGATAATATCCCGGGAATCCTGCGTCGGCGTCAGCAGCTTCAGTGAGGCGCTGTTGCCATAATAGGGTTCATTCAGCGCGAAGGGGCTGGTTTTGACAAAGGCGGAGACGAACCGGCAGTACTGATGCTCACCGCGCAGCTTTTCTGCTGCCCGCGCGGCATAGCTGCAGATCGCCTGGCGCATATCCTCATAGGCCGTAATGCGATCCCCGAACGAGCGGCTGCAGATAATTTCCTGCTTAGCGGGAGCAAACTCCTCCAGCGCCAGGCAAGGCTCGCCGCGCAGCTCCCGTACCGTTCGCTCAAGCACCACCGTGAAGTGCTTGCGGATAAAGCGGATATCGCTCTCCGCCAGCTGGAGTACCGTGCCGATCCCCATTGCCTCGAGCTTTTTACCGATCCGCCGCCCGATGCCCCAGACCTCACTCACCGGCAACAGCGCCATCAGCTTCCGCTGCCGCTGCGGGCAGGATAAATCCACCACCCCGCCCGTCTGCCGCTGCCACTGCTTCGCCGCGTGGTTGGCCAGCTTCGCCAGGGTTTTGGTCGGGGCGATCCCGACGCCCAGCGTCAGATGGGTGCGCTGCTGCACCGTGGCGCGGATTTCCCGGCCAAAGTCGGTCAGATCTTTGCAGTGGCGCACGCCGCTGACATCGCAAAAGGCTTCATCGATACTGTAAATTTCGCAGCGCGGGGCGAGCTCTTCCAGGGTGGTCATTACCCGGTTGGACATGTCGGCGTACAGCTCATAGTTGCTGCTGAACGCCACGACGCCGTGGCGAAGAAACGCCGCCTTCTGCTTAAAGTAGGGTTCGCCCATTTTCACAAACGGCTTCGCCTCCGCCGAGCGGGCGATCACACAGCCATCGTTGTTCGACAGCACCACCACCGGCCGCCCCTTCAGGTCTGGCCGGAAGGCGGTCTGGCAGCTCGCATAAAAGGCGTTCACATCACAGTGCGCGAACATGATCAACCCGCTGCCTTGATGATGTAGGTCACCACGCCGAAAATATCGAGCGTCTCCTCGCGGCCGACCACGATGGGCGAATAGGCCGGGTTCATCGGGTTAAGCTGCACCCGGGGCAGAAGTTGCAGCTTTTTTACCGTAAATTCGCCGCCGACGGCGGCAATGACGATATCGCCATGCTCCGCTTTACGCGCGCTGTCCACCACCAGCAGATCGCCTTCGTCAATGCCGGCATTGATCATGCTGTCGCCTGCGGCTTTGACAAAATAGGTCGCGCTGGGATGCTGCACCAGCAGCTCGTTGAGGTCGATTCGCTTCTCGACATAGTCCTGGGCCGGGCTGGGAAAGCCGCACTGCACCAGGTCGGCAAAAAAGGGAAAGGAGACAATCTGACGTAGCTCAACCGGCGTGTAAAAGTTCATTTTTTAACCCACCACATAATACTGAATATATATACAGTAGTTTTGCCTGTTTTGCCGGTCAATATCGGCTCCAGCTATCAATCGCCAGCACTGAAATAACTCCTTGATGTCAATGGGGCTCCTCTTCAGCGCCCACGAACCGTTTGCTGCTTTTGCGCGCAGCCCGCCCGCCGCGCAAGGTGGTAGATGCGCCGCGCCGCGGCATTCGCTTGACACTGTACATTAATACAGTAAAACTAACGCCCGCGATCAGCATACAGAGGACAGAAGATGTTTGTGGAACTGATTTATGACAAGCGCAATTTTGCCGGGCTGCCGGGCGCCAGAGAGACCATTCTTAACGAGCTGACCAAACGCATGCAGCGCATTTTCCCGGAGGCGGAAGTGCGCGTGAAGCCGATGATGACGCTGCCGGCGATCAACACCGACGCCAGCAAGCATGAAAAAGAGCTGATCAGCCGCACGGTGCAGGAGATGTTTGAAGAGGCGGACATGTGGCTCACTGAAGAGTAATGCCGCCCGTTAGTCGCGGCGCCCCCCTCTTTAAGAGCTTTCCCGGATGTGGCAGAGCCACGGGCAACAGTACAATAGCGGCGGTTGCAGACTGGCAATGCAACCTTCGCTCACCTGCTGGCTCTTGCATACGGCCAGCAGGTGAGCTTCCCGGGCATGCCTGCCGGCCTTTCCTCATCGCCCTCACAGCGTCTCCGGTAGCGCCGCTATAATTTTATCCACCAGTTCGCGATGCTCATGCACCTTCCCGCATTTAACAATAATCTGTCTGGCGTTGTCATAGCCCGGCGCCCACAGCCGATTATTAAGCAGAACGTCCTTGTAGACCGCGATCAGCGGTTTGTTCCACGCCGCCGCCATGTGCACCACCGAGGTGTCCGGGGAGATAATCAGCTCCGCCAGGGCGATCAGCGCCATCGCATGGTGTAACGTGTTAAATGGGTTAATCACCACCTCCGGCGGCAGCGGGATGCGGATCTCACGCCGGTGATCGAGCAGAATAACCGCGATCCCCGGATGGCGAGCCAGCAGCTTGTCGAGCAGTTCGGCCAACTGCGTCTGCGAGAGACTGCGGTCGCCATGGCCGGCAAAAATATTAATCACTACCGCTTTTCTGCTCAGCGACGCCAGATACTGCGCCACCTCCTGCATAATCGGCCCGGGCACCGCCAGGTCGTAAGCGTCCAGCCCGCGGGTGTCCAGTTTGAGATAATCGGCGATCAGCTCGAACGTTTTCGTCACGTGCCAGCGCTGGCAATCAAAATCAAAAGAGTGGGAATAATGCTTAATCGACGGCCATTTATTAAACCCGAGCACCGATTTCGCTTTTATTTGTCGGAAAAGCCGCAGGCGATGCACGGGAATATCGAACAGCGAAGGGTCAATAATAATATCGTACTTATTATTAGCCAGTTCATTAATAACATCGCGGGGAACGTTATGATTAAATTTTCGCAAAAAATCGGCGGACGTAACCGGTTCAGCTTCATAAATATAGCGGATCCGCGGGTTATAACGCATCACCTGGCTATTAGAGGTCGTCAGCAGGAAATCAACGATATAGCCTGACTGATGCAGGCATTTCACCAGCGCGGAATCCACCACCACATCGCCGACCGCCCCCTCATTGCGCATCAGTAAGACGGTTTTCGCGGACGACAAATCCACCGGCTGACGGCGTCGGCGATCCCAGAGCGCTTTCGCCACGCCCACCCGCAGGGCATTACGTACTTTCTTAGTAAAGTAATTTCGCCGTCTGTTGAGCTCCCTTATTTTATTAAACTTCTTGCGTGGGGAGCCCTGCATGGTTGCATCGTGCATCATCCTAACCTCATTACGGCAATCATTAATATTCTGTGTCGTCCGATAGAGACTGAGCGAAATAAAAAAAGTTCGATTGAAAATGAAAATCATTCTTTTTTTTATTTACAAAACTCATCCAGCCCTGCGGGATTGCACCACAGCACTGTGAAGCAATAATGAGTGAATAGTGAATTTGCCGGCCCACCGTTGGCAGGCCGGCGCAACAGCGCTAAGCTGGCTGCTTTATGAAGTCAGGAGGACGCTATGCTTGAAGCAGTAGAAGGTAATATCCATCAGCGGCTGTGCGCGCTGCTCGACGAACATCAGGCGCGCTATCGGGTGATGGCGCACGAGGCGGTCGGCCAGTGCGAAGCCGTCTCGGCGATCCGCGGCACCGCGCTTGGCCAGGGCGCGAAAGCGTTAGTCTGTAAAGTCAAAGGAAACGGCGTCAACCAGCATGTGCTGGCGATCCTCGCCGCCGATCGGCAGGCCGACCTCACCAGCCTGGCCCGGCATATCGGCGGCAGCAAAGCCTCGCTGGCCAGCCCGGCGGAAGTGGAAGCGCTCACCGCCTGCGCGTTCGGCGCCATTCCCCCCTTCAGTTTCCATCCGGCGCTGCGGCTGGTGGCCGACCCGCTGCTGTTTGAGCGCTTCCCACAAATCGCCTTTAACGCCGGGCGCCTGGACCGATCGATCATTCTCGATACCGAAGACTATTTACATATCGCCCGACCGGAGATCGCGACCTTTCGCCGTCTTAGCTAACCGGGCATCGGCCCTGATTTCCGCCGCATGGCGTAAAAATCCTGTTTATTCACGCCACGATGCGTAGAGTCAGCAGGATATTTTTTGGCATTCTTTTTTTGGCAAGGACCTCTGTACATGTTTGATACCACCCTGTTGATCCTGCTGGGTCTGGCGGCGCTCGGCTTTATCAGTCATAACACCACCGTAGCAATCTCCATCCTCGTGCTGATTATCGTGCGCGTCACGCCGCTGAACGCCTTCTTTCCCTGGATTGAGAAGCAGGGCCTGACCGTCGGGATCATCATTCTGACTATCGGCGTGATGGCGCCCATCGCCAGCGGCACGCTGCCGCCATCGACGCTGATCCACTCCTTTATGAACTGGAAATCGCTGCTGGCGATTGCGGTCGGGGTGTTTGTCTCGTGGCTTGGCGGACGCGGCGTCTCGCTGATGGGCTCCCAGCCGCATCTGGTGGCCGGGCTGTTGGTCGGTACGGTGCTCGGCGTCGCCCTGTTTCGCGGCGTCCCGGTCGGGCCGCTGATTGCCGCCGGGATCATCTCGCTGTTTATTGGGAAGTCGTAGCCAGGCTGCCGTGATAGCGGCCCGGCGTCTGCCCAAGCCCTTTCTTAAACATGGTGATGAAGGCGGTGGTGGAATCGTAGCCCAGCGCCTGGGCCGTCTGCTGTACCGTCTGCCCGCGGATCAGCTGCTGCAGTGCAAGGATCAGCTGCAGCTGATGGCGCCAGCGGCGAAAGCTCAGCCCCGTTTCACGCACCACCAGCCGCGCCAGATTGCGCTCGCTCATCGCGAACTCCGCCGCCCACTGGTTCAGGGTCTGCCAGCGCGCCGGATCCTCAGCCATCATCGTCACCATCTGGCGAATTTTCGGGTGGTTCGATACCGGCAGCTGCAGGTGCTCCTGCGGCTGACGGGGCAGCTCATCAAACAGAACTTGCACCAGCCGGGCCGTGGCGGGGGCGGCCAGCGACTCCCCGCCGCGTTCCGCCAGGGCGAGGATCAGCTCCCGCACCAGCGGGGAAATCTTTAACGTACAGCAGCGGTCCGGCATCGGCGCGGCGCCCGGCTCGATGAACAGGAAGCACACCTGGGCGCCGGGGGTGGCGCGGTTACTGTGGGAAAGCTGCCCCGGGACCCACACCGCATACTGCGGCGGCACCATCCACATCGCGTTCTCCACCTCGCAGGTTAAGGCGCCGTGCAGGGCGAGGATCAGCTGCCCCTTACGGTGGGAATGCGCCGGAATATACTGCTCCGCCTCCACCACCCGAATACGAAAGGCAATGGCCGATTCGTGGCCACTGTCCGGTTCATAACCATCCAGACCCAGTCCGATCATCATGTTGTCCGATATTAGCGATAATCTGTCATTTTAGCTTGATTTAAACAGAGGACAAAGTCGCTATCGTAACCCCCCTCTTTAGTTACCTTGAGAATGATATGTCTTCTGTGACCTCCTCCACCGGCCGCCGCTCCGCGCTGCTGATTGCCGGTATCCTGCTCATCGCCACCACCCTGCGCGTGGTCTTTACCGGCGCGGCGCCGCTGCTGGACGCGATTCGTAGCGACTATGGCCTGACCACCGCGCAGACCGGGCTGCTCACCACCCTGCCGCTGCTGGCCTTTGGCCTTGTCTCGCCGCTGGCGGCAGGGGTTGCCCGCCGGTTCGGCATGGAGCGCAGCCTGTTGCTGGCGATGCTGCTGATCTGCGCCGGCATTGCCCTGCGCTCCCTGCCCTCCGCTGCATGGCTGTTTATCGGCACGGCGGTGATCGGTTGCGGCATTGCGCTGGGTAATGTGCTGCTGCCCGGGCTGATTAAACGGGATTTCTCGCAGCATGTCGCGCGGATGACCGGCGCCTATTCCCTGACGATGGGCGGTGCAGCGGCGCTAGGCTCGGCGCTGGTGGTCCCCGTGGCGATGGCCGGATTCGGCTGGCGCGGGGCGCTGCTACTGCTGATGATCTTTCCGCTGCTGGCGCTCCTCAGCTGGCTGCCGCAGTCCCGGCGTCAAGCGGAGGCCCCGCTGACCGGCTCAGGCGCCATGCATAACCGGGGGATCTGGCGGTCGGCGCTGGCCTGGCAGGTGACGCTGTTCCTCGGCATCAACTCGCTGGTCTATTACGTGATTATCGGCTGGCTGCCGTCGATTCTGCAGAGTATGGGCTATAGCGAAGCGCAGGCCGGCTCGCTGCATGGCCTGCTGCAGCTGGCGACCGCTGCGCCCGGCCTGGCGATACCGCTGATCCTGCATCGGCTGCGCGACCAGCGCGGGATCGCGGTGCTGGTCGCCCTGATGTGCGCCATCAGCGCCGCCGGACTGTGGCTACTGCCAGGGCTGGCGATCGGCTGGACGCTGCTGTTCGGCTTTGGCTCCGGAGCCACGATGATCCTCGGCCTGACGTTTATCGGCCTGCGCGCCAGCTCGGCGCACCAGGCCGCGGCGCTGTCGGGGATGGCGCAGAGCGTCGGCTATCTGCTGGCCGCCTGCGGGCCGCCGCTGATGGGCAGGATCCACGATGCCAATGGCGACTGGCATATTCCGCTGCTGGCGGTGGCGCTGATTTCGCTGGTGATGGCGATCTGCGGCGCCCTCGCCGGGCGCGACCGGGAGATTCATCCCTGAAGATGACCGGCAGCGGGCGCTGCCGGTAGGGTTATTGTGCCGCGGCGCGCAGCAACGTCTGCACCAGCGGCGCAGGACGCCCGTCCAGCGCGTGGCGCTCATGCTGGAACAAGGTGGCGACAAAAAACGGGTGCGTCACCAGCTCGACGGCGCGGATCTCACCCTCTTCATCCCAGCCGGTGACGCGCAGATCGCCCTGCTCCAGCTCCGCGGCAAACGCGCTGTCCACACCGTAGCGGCAGTGGTAGCCCTCTTCAATGCTCTCCCGACCATAGGCGCGGGCAATCAGCGTATTCGCCCGCAGCTCGACGACGGCAGAAGCCTCCACCAGCGAGCAGCTGAGGGGCGCGATCACCATCCGCCCTTCGCTGTCGGTTTCCGCATGACCGGCATCCTGCCAGCCGAGCACGTTACGGGCGTATTCAATCACCGCGTGCTGAAAGCCGCCGCAGGTGCCGAGGAAAGGAATGCTGTTTTCACGGGCATAGCGGATAGCGGTAAACGCGCCTTCCGGGTGACGATACGGGCTGCCGGGAACGACCCAGACGGCATCGTACTCCGCCAGCGCGTCGCCGGAGGCGATCGACGGGGTGGCGAGCCAGTCATATTTCACCGGCTGCTCCAGCACGGCGGCAGCATCGTCTATTGCCAGGGGAATGGCCTGATGGGCAACAATATCGGGGTGATAATCGCCGACAAGGGCGAGGCGTAAAGGGGTTTTCATAGCAGGTTCCTTATGTCTGGACGAGACGAGCAGCACAAGGCACGTCAGGATAGCGATCCCCTCTGTGGAACACAATCCTTATTTTCACCCCACCGGCGTGGCCGGCGGGTGAGGTATACTGGAGCAAGCGCAAAAGGGAGAGAGGATGAAAAGTAAGCTTTTGGTCAGCGCCTGCCTGATGGGATTCCAGGTGCGATATAACGGTAGCGAGAAAGCGCAGCTGGCGGCGACCCTGTCCCGCTGGCAGCAGGCGGATCGTCTGGTGATCCACTGCCCGGAGCTGGCGGCCGGTCTGCCGACGCCCCGCCTGCCGGCGGAGATCGTCGACGGCGCCGGCGGCGATGTGCTTGCCGGGCGGGCGCGGATCGTGGAAAGCGACGGCCGCGACGTCACGGGACATTATCAGCTGGCTGCCTGGCTGGCGCTCAGCGCCGCCCGGGAAGCGGGCTGTCAGGCGGCGTTACTCACCGACGGCAGCCCCACCTGCGGCAGCCAGTTTATCTATGACGGTTCCTTTCGCGGGCGGCGCAAAGCGGGCGCCGGCGTGGCCGCCGAGCTGCTGCGCGCCCACGGCATCACGGTGTTTTCCGACGGGCAGATCCCGCAGTTGCTCGCCTGGATGGCACAGAGGGAGCAGGATGATGATTCAATGTAAACGGGTGTACGATCCGCAGGAAAGCAGCGACGGCTACCGGGTGCTGGTCGACCGTCTCTGGCCGCGGGGGATTAAAAAAGAGGCGCTGGCCTGTGATGAGTGGTGTAAAGAGTTAACGCCGTCCGCTGAGCTGCGGAAAGCCTTTCACGGCGAGGCGATCGATTTCGACCACTTCAGCCAGCACTATCGTCAGGAGCTCGACGCCCATCGCGACACGGGCCTGCGGCTGGCGGCGCTGGCGCAGCGCCAGACGCTGACGCTGCTGTACGCCGCGAAGAACACCGAGCAGAATCATGCCCGGGTGCTGGCCGCCTGGCTGGCGGCCCTGCCGGTTACGATTTAGCCGGATGGTCCCGGCGCCATAGCGCCCACTCATCGAGGGTTTCGCCGCTGGGCAGCTTGCACTGGGTGCTGACGCCCTGCGGCGTTTGCACCGGCACCCGGGTGCCGCCGGATTGCTGGCAGTAGACCGCCGCGGGATTGGGCATGCCGATGGTTTTCGTCGGCGCGGTGGGCTGCGGCTGGGCACAGCCGGCCAGCGCCAGGGGCAAAATAGCCAGTAACTTTTTCATCTTTTCTCCCTTTCTCCAATTCCCGGGGATTTTAGCCTGAATCTCCATGGTTTCTCCATCTTGCCTGCACTTTTCCCCCGTAGAGTAGCCCCTGTTCTCGAACTGACCAGAGAACAGATCATTCCATAATCAATGAGTTTTTCCCCGTCGCCCCCGACGGGGCTTTTTTTCGGGATTTAATAAATTGAAATAAAAGGATTTATTTCAAAAATGTCCACATATCGACCACATTGACAAGAATAGCCCCCTTTCCAGGGGGCTATTTTTATACTGCAAGACTAAGTTGACTGTTCCCGTAATGAGAAGCCGGGAAAGCGTCGCCGGGGATGAATCCTGGCGGCAATGGATCTGCGCTGGTTGAGCGCTTCGTTACTCTGCGCTCTACTGTGTTAAGTGTCGTGAATGACTCACTGCATTCAAGGTTCTGGCATTGATGGTATTGCCGGATTGTGAACTCGCTTAACCGGCGGCTGGTGCGGGTGCGGGCGTTTGCGCCGCAGTAGGGACAAACAAACATGATGATCTCCCATAGGGAGTTGAACTCACGGCTATTATGGCCGCTACTGTTCAGTTTCTGCAATCCAGTCGCTTATTTTCGCCTCAAGCTCCATTTTCGTGGTAAATCCGTTATCACCGATTACATGTTCCGCTCTGGCAATGATCCAATCCTGAGTATCGATTTCAGGCTTAAAGCCCGACACGTTCAGATGCATACCAGGGTATAAATCGGCGCGGCCGCGCGCCAGGGTTATCGAAAACTGTGCCGCGCCTTTCTGGAGCTGTATCCATTTTGCCGCAGCTGCGCGCCTGGCCGCCGTTTCGTTCTGATAGGTTTTACGCAAAACATACACATTACCCTCAGCGCCCTCTATGTAATCCCCTTCCGGGCGGCTGCTTTTCTCCTTAGCCTTTTTTCTGGCAGTATTTGTTTTGCGCTTAGTGATCTTGACCGGTTTTTTCTTGCCGAAATTAAGATCCAGCCAGTACGCCCGCACGCCGGTGTAAGCATCGCGATCGGCAATGCGGAACCTGTGACGATCTCCGCTGGCACGGGTTATCTCAGCCGATGGCAGCGCCCTACCAGATGCACTGACGCCGCCCCCAGGCAGGATAAACAGCAGACAGCCATTTTTCACGGTGGCAATGGCGCCCAACATCTCCGCCATGCGCGTTAAAAACGACATGTCACTCTCTTCGGTCTGATCCGCATGGTCGATCTCAATGTCGATCAGGGCCTCGCTAATCATCGGCTTCAGGTCATAGCGCCGGGCTATGGCCGATACCACCCGCTCTATCGTCACATCATGCCAGGACACCTCCCGCCTGACGTTCATCTCTTCGCGAAAATCAGCGCTGTGCGCGGTGATGTCGATAACATCCGGCGGCCCGCTATGCCCCACCTCGTCAACGGTGTAGAGACCTTTGTAGATCAACGCCTCACCCAGCCAGCCGATGGACACCGCCAGCTCCGCACCACGTGGGGGTAAATCTGTTACCCCGTCAGAGTCATCTACTGACAGGGTTAGCTGGTCAGCATCAAAACCGTTGTTATCTGTAACAGATAGCGAGGTGATGCGGTCGGCCAGTTCGGTCAAGGCAACCCCACCCAGCGTGATGCTAAAATCCGGTGTCTTTACGACCTCACTTAATTTTTCTACATACGCTTCGGCTGCTGTTGTCAGCGTGTCTGCAATCGACATAACTCCCCCGTTTTTTGCTGATGATTCCATGCCCGCGCGCGGGGCTGAATCCCTTTTTGTTGTCAGCGAACGGGCAGACCGGCAACCAGGCGACGCCAGCAGACTTAACGTTGAATATTGCCCTGAACTCAAAGAGCAACATGATGGTGAACTTATGTCTGAAACTCGTTTTCACGGCGTCCGCTCTCGCGAAAATACCGACCTACAGCAGGCAATCAATGACATTGATTCCAGCGTAATCGGTATTGTTGCGGTTGCTGATGACGCCGATCCGGAAACCTTCCCGCTCAATACGCCGGTTCTGCTGACACGGGTACGTAACGTCCTCGGCAAGGCAGGTAAAACCGGGTCACTTTACAAAGCCCTCAAAGCCATTTCCGATCAGTGCAGCCCGCGCGTTGTGATTGTCCGGGTGGAAGAGGCTTCCGGTAACGGCGCCAGCCAGTCCCAGGCCGTTATTGGCGGAACAGATGGCGACAGCTATACGGGAATGTATGCCCTGCTGACGGCGGAAGCCAAAACCGGCTATCGCCCGCGCATCCTGGCGGTACCGGACTACGATACCGAAGAGGTAACGTCACAGCTTTGCGTGATTGCCCAGAATCTTCGGGCTTTTGTTTATGCCGGTTGTAACGGCTGCGCGACCATGGCGGAGGCTATTGCTTATCGCAAAACCTTCGCTTACCGCGAGCTGATGCTGATCTGGCCGGACTTCATCGCTTACAACCCCCTGACGGATGACAACGAAACGTTTCCTGCCCCGGCTTACGCCTGCGGCCTGCGCGCCGCTATCGATAACAGCCAGGGCTGGCACAAATCGCTGTCGAATGTTGTGGTGAATAACGTTCTCGGTATTTCGAAAGATGTGTTCTGGGCATTGCAGGCAGAAGACAGCGACGCTAACGAGCTGAACAACAACGAAATCACGACGCTTATCAAGCGTGACGGTTTCCGCTTTTGGGGCAACCGCACTACGGACACTACAACCTACACTTTCGAGGTGTTTACCCGTACCGCGCAGATCCTGGCGGACAGTATTGCGGAGGCGCAATTTACCTCTGTTGACAGCCCACTCACTCCGGCCAACGTGAAAGATGTGGTAAGCGGCATCCGCTCTGCTCTCAGCAAAAAAGTCACTGCCGGCCAGCTTATCGGCGCTGACTGCTGGTATGACACGCTGGACAACGGCACCACGGATTTGCGCCAGGGAAAACTGATTGTGCGCTATAGCTACAGCCCGGTCCCACCGCTTGAAGATCTGACGCTATACCAGACCTTTACTGATGATTTTTACGAACCGGCGTTCGCGTCGCTCGGGGGTGAATAATGGCTATTCCTCACAAACTGCGGCTTTTTAGCTGCTTTGTTAACGGCGACAACTATCTGGGAAAAGTGACCTCTTTCACTCGCCCCAAACTGTCACGAAAGGTAGAGGACTATCAGGGCGGTGGCATGCTGGGTGCGGTCGGTGTTGATCTCGGCCTTGAGGCTGGCGCGCTGGATTCCACCATTGTTTTTGGCGGCGTCATTAAGGCTCTGTTTCTCGAATACGGAGCAGAAATTGACGGCACGCGGCTGCGCTTTGCGGGTGAATATTTCACTGATGGCGAAAGCCAGCTTGTCGAGGTGGAGCTGCGCGGGCGATTTACTGAACTCGACGGTGGGGACTCAAAACAGGGAGAAGACACGGAGGAAAGCTACACCTTTAAATCCACCTACTACAAATTCTCCATTGATGATCAGCCCATTATCGAAATCGATCTGCTGAATTTCATCTACAAAAAGAACGGTCAGAACATGTTCCCGGACCGCATCACCTCCGCCCTTGGTATGGGCAATTGATAACCTTTCATAGGGTGGCAAAGATGCCGCCCGGAGATTTTAAACATGGCTAAAAAAACTAAAAACCTGTTCACACTGATGCAGCCGGTAGTTCGTAAAGACAGTGAAATCGGTCAGGTGGAAATCACCGGCGCCATCAGTCAGGCCGGATCGTTGCGCGGCCTGAATCTTATCCGCGTTGCCAATATGGATGCAGACTCAATTGCCACGCTGTTGACGCGAGTCACCGCACCTGCGCTGACACAAAAAGAAATCAACGGAATGCACACTCTGGACTTTATCGGCCTGGCAGAGCTTCTGGTCCCTTTCTTGAATCCGCCGGAGCCTGGAGCGTCGAACGTGGCGGAGACGGAGAGCGAGTAATCACCGTTGCGTTTGACCAGATAGACGATCTGGTTGCTGATATTGCCGTTATTTTTAACTGGCCGCCCTCTGAAGTTTTCGGCATGGATCTTGGCGAGGTGATAGCCTGGCGCAAGCGGGCGGCGCTTCGAAGTGGTGCCACTGATGAAGAGTCTTGATATCCGCGTTGCTTTCAGCGCTATCGACAGATTTACCCGCCCCGTTAATGCTGCCCGCCAGAGTGCGGGCGGCCTATCCAACTCCCTCAGAAAAACACAATCCACCCTGAAAGGGCTCGATAAGAGCAGTGCCACTTTTCAGCGAATGACCGCGGCCGTCGGCAAAACCGACCGTTCCATCTCACGTGCCCGTGCCCGCTTTGATGGCTTGTCAGAAGCACAACGTAAAAACGGAACGCTGACGGAAAAACAGCAAATACTGATGTCCCGATTGGGTGAGCGGCTTGATCGGTTGACCGCAAAACGCGTGACGGAAGTGGCCCGCCTCCGTGAGAGTGCATCAGCCCTGCGCCAGCATGGCGTCATGCTTTCCGGTAGTAGCGCCACCATCGGTAACGCGATACGCCGCACAGAACAATACAACCAATCCCTTGAACGGGAAAAACGGCAACTTGCTGCGGTCACTCAGGCTCGTAAACGTTACGAGGGTGCACAGCAGATAGCCGGGAAGTTGCGCTCTGGCGGTGCCATAGCATTAGGTACAGCAACCGCTGCCGGGTATGGCGCCGGACGCTTCCTGTCGCCTGCGGTTGGTTTTGATGAGGAAATGTCAAACGTCCAGGCGCTGACGCGGCTCGATAAAAGCGATTCGCAGCTGGCCGCCTTGCGCACTCAGGCAAAAAAACTCGGTGCTGAAACCGCCTTCACCACTCGTGACGCCGCCAGCGGCCAGGCCTTTCTGGCAATGGCGGGCTTCACACCAGATGCTATCCGTGCAGCACTGCCCGGCGTGCTCAATATGGCGCTGGCAGGCAGCATGGAACTGGGTGAAACGGCAGACATCGGCTCAAATATTCTTTCACAGTTTGCCCTCGACGCCGGAGAAATGGACCGCGTCAGCGATGTGCTGACAGGTACATTTACCCGTACCAATACCACGCTTAGCAGCCTCGGCGAGACAATGAAAGTTGTCGGGCCGGTAGCGGCGGGGCTTGGGATTAGCCTGGAAGAAGCAGCAGCGATGACAGGCACGCTGGCGCGCGTGGGTATTCGCGGTAGCGAGGCCGGTACGGCAATGCGTCGCTCCCTCTCCCGCCTGGCCTCCCCTACTACGGCAGCCAAAAAGGCACTCAAAGAGCTGGGAGTGGAAACTGCCGACGCGAGCGGAAAAATGCGACGTCCGTTCGATATTCTTCTCGATCTACAAAAACGCGTTTCCCGCTTTGGCGAGGTGGATCAGGTTTCATTTTTCAAAGATATCGCCGGAGAAGAGGGTTTTACGAGCCTCCAGTCTTTGGTCAACGGTGCAGGTGATGGCTACCTCCAGTCACTCTATGAACAAATTGCAGAAGCACATAAAAATCAGGAGGCCTTCGCCGTCGCCAACAAGAAGAAAGACAACCTGGGCGGCGATTTGAAGGAGCTGGACAGCGCGTGGGAGGCGTTCCGCATTTCTGTAGCTGAGACAGTGGACGGCCCATTGCGCAGGCTGACACAGGGGCTTAGCCGGGTTATTGGCACTGTTCAAAGCTGGGTAGAAGAAAACCCCAGACTTTCACAAATGTTGTTACTCGCCGGCGGGACTGTACTGGCACTGACCGCAGTAATTGGCGGTATGTCATTAGCTGCTGGTCTGCTGATAGGTCCGCTGGCGAAGCTCAAACTGGGGTTTGCGCTGCTGTCCGGCGGGAGAGGAATCGGAGGTACGGTATCAGCGTTCCGCATGTTGAGTGCTGCGGGCGGTAGCTCACTGGTAAAAATTAGCGGATGGCGTGCTTTACTCAGCGGCCTGGTCGGACGCCTCGGCGTATTAACCAGAATGATGGTACCCCTGCGCGGTGCGTTACTTGGCGCCTTTACCTCTCCGGGGACTGCTATCAGCGCCCTGTCAAAAAGGATTGGCGGGCTGGCATTGCGGCTAACCGGGATCCCTGCTCTCTTCGGCATTGTAAAAGGCGGTATTGCGGCACTGGGCGGCGGATTATCAATGCTCTTGAGCCCAATCGGTTTAATGGGTGCTGCGTTTGTAGCGGCTGGGGTAGTGATCTGGAAATACTGGGGACCAATTAAGGCCTTCTTTAGCGGTTTTTTTACAGGCGTCATCCAGGGGTTAGCGCCAGTTTATAACGCATTTTCCCGGCTGGCGCCCGTTTTCGGGGTCATTGGGGATGGCGTCAAAAACGTCTGGAACTGGTTTAAAAAAGTATTAACGCCCGTTGAGGAGAGTCGCGAGGCGCTAAACAAATGCGCCAGCGCCGGGCAGACTTTTGGCGAAGTCCTGGGGACCGCACTTAGCGTTCTGCTTTGGCCGCTTCAGAAGTTAATGGAAGGCGTCGGCTGGTTACTGGAGAAGCTCGATCTCATCCCCGATGGCATTGAAAGAGCCAGGCTGGAAGCAGCCAGACTCAGGGCAATTCCGGTTATGTGGGAATGGGATGAAAAATCCGGGCGCATGGTCAAAAGGGAGTGGCAATGGTCATCTGAAAAGCCTGCGAGCAAAGGCAGCGCCCCGCCGCCCAATGTGCTCGGGGGCAATTCTGGAACAGAGCGGCGGCTGGGGCAAATCGCGGATAACACCAAAGGCCTTTTAGATGAGGAAAAGCGCAAACGTATCGGGCCGGGTGACATTGTATTTAAAAATCTCCCTCCAGCCCTTGCAGTACGTGGTGAATGGCAGGAGTCGAAGCTTGTCCGCCAGTCTGTCAGCGCTCGCCCGGTTATTGCCGCTGGCGAACCATTGATAAAACAGACGCAGGCATGGCAACCGGTACGCCGAAATCAAAGCACCCACACGGCGGCTGCGGCTTCAGGTTATAGTTTTTCCGGTGATATTCACGTCCATCTACATGGTATTCAGAGCAGCAATCCGCGCGAACTGGCGCGACTTGTTGGCGAAGCTGTCCGCTCAGAAATTGACAAACAGCAACACGCTGCCCGGGGTTCGTTCCGGGATCATGATTAACAGGAATTATAGCTATGATGATGGTATTCGGACTTTTTGTATTTGAACTCAGGACACTGCCCTATCAGCAATTGCAGCTGTCCCGTAACTGGCGGCACGTTAAGAATGACCGTGTGGGCCGGAGCGCAAAATGGCAGTACGTTGGCGCCGGCGAGAACCAGCTGACGCTAGGTGGGTCGCTGTATCCCGAAATTACCGGCGGCAACTTGTCGCTGGGTGCTGTCTCGACAATGGCCTACACCGGACTAGCCTGGCCTCTGATCGATGGCGTCGGGTCCATTTACGGGATGTATGTCATCACGGGTTTGCAGGAGACGCACCAGGAGTTCGATCGTTACGGTAAAGCAAAGAAAATAGAGTTCACGCTCTCGTTGCAACGGGTTGATGAGGATATCAGAGAGAGGCTGAAAAGTGACTCTATTAGTGAGCTTGGAACAACATTGAAAAATGTTGCTGATAATGCATTGAAAACTGCCCAAGAGGCACACAACGACCTCAGCCCCAAGTTTACATAAGTCGATAGGTAAATGGGATAAGTATCTATTAATACAAGTTAACTTGCTTTTTTCGCTTGGATAAAAAACCACCTCAGACAACTATCTCCGTACAAAGGATACTTTCAATATACAAATAACTTTAAAATAGTTTGAGCTGCCCCATCAACTTGCGAGTATGAATGTCTGAAGAAAAATTTTAGTTTTATACTATCAGCACATATGATACTGTATGTATAAACAGTGATATTTACTAACGTTTTTTGATTGAAGGGGATGCAATTTATGGGATAATGAATTAAAAACTTTCACTAGGAGATTTCAATGCTTTTCTTTGCTCTTCGAGTCTTACTTAAACCAAAGGATCCTGACCTTTTTGCGAAGGGTATGGTTGACAAAGATATTCAGCATTTTGAACAGGCAATGGTTCAAGTCTCTAAAAATTTGAGTAAAATTTCCACAACACCATCAGTGCATAAACAATGGCGCTATACACTCAAGATTAGCATTGAGTCTTCGGAAGGGATTATGGCGGGAGTAATCTCAAAGCAACAAAAAATTCGCGGCCACGATAAGGATTTTCATGAATTTGATGTGGACAACTATCCACCGGTTATATGGATTTGGGATAAAGATGAACAAATACTCTTAGTAGAGAAAAAAACTTCAGTATTTAGGGATGCTTTACAAACTGCTAAAGCATTTGAGGACTTGGGAAACAATGAATACTTATCTGAATTAGGACTAAGGGTTTTCATAGAACCTTGCTTAGAAATCGATGACTTTTGGTCAGAATATCATAATCTAGAGTTTATTGATAATGTAACATTTACTCTAGTAACTCCTAATATCTTTGGAAATAGTAAAGAAGCCTTAACTGCTGAGTTACGAGATATTGAACGTGATACAAATGCAAATTCAATAACCACGTCATTTGAAAATAAAGATGGAAATTTAAAGCTTGCAAATTCTAGTTGGGCATCCACCCTTGTTGACTGGGTAAAGGATGGTGGAGGCTCATGGTTTATTAAGGGCAGGAAAACGTTAAAATCTAAAACCACTACAGTTAGTAGTAATAAAACTGCAAAGGTAATTTTAGTGGAAGGAGATATAACTGAGGTAGAGCTTAATGGTTACTCCGCACAGGATGTAAAAGATATTATTTCCATATATCAAAATAGGTACACATTTAAAAATGAACAAACTAAACATATGGATTAGATTTTTACTTTTATTTTTAGCATGTCTTCTTTTTGCTACAGAAGATAAACGTCTCTATACTCTTTTGGAGCAATCAGCCGCGGGTGTTATCGGCTCAATATTAGGGGGTATTACTGCTGGCATTGCTGTCATCTTTGGAATCTTAGCCATCATAAATAAAGATAACAACAATGCACACTTTAGTAAATATCTAATAAATCTTGAGTTTGATTTAAAAATACTAATTGCATGTCTAGGCATGTCTATCTTTTTACCTTATTTCAGAAACTATGACATTCCAATATTAAATTATCCCAACCACTACCTTATACCATCAAAGATGAGATTATTCACCGCTCTAGAATTGTTTTCGATAATATTATCTTTAAATATTATAATGGAAGTTATTAGCTGTATGATTTTGGTAGTTAAAGCAAGCTTAAAGAAATGAATTGCAATTGTTTTCTTGGCAAACTTACTAATAGGCTGAATAAACCGAGACTGGGAGGAGTCTATTTTATTATAATCACATCAGATCGAACAATAATTTGGGCACCAATATAGTTGCATCCCCTCGCATTTTATAAATGCTGAAATTATAAAATAGCTGGGCTTCGCAGCCCAACAATTAATTATGCATTGTCATGTTAAGATAAGACACTGAATAAGATACTACTCCGTTTTACTGGTGTCGTTTGGATTGTAATAATCATATTCACCTTCTTCCTCTGGCCTATAATAAGGTTCGATGCTCCCGAAAGATGCAGAGGTAAGATTGGATTGCATTTCTACGTTTAACAGTTCAATGTCATCTAGGGTTCCAGAAAAGTCACCAGTTATTTGAACTAATAATACAGTGTTAAAGGACTCATCTGTTTTTTCATTTGAATAACCTAACGATACCATATCTCTGTCGATACTGTCTTCCACATAAAATGAGAAATTAGCCTCAACAGAACAGGTAATCTCAACATTTATAGATAAAGTGATTTCATTCTCATCAATTCTTATAATATCAATTGGTTCAGCTTTGCTTGTTTTTTTCAGTATTTTCATATCATGAAACTCTACAGATATGTCGTCATAATCGAACATAAACGCAGAGGAAGCATCTATATTTAAGTAATAAATGTCTGAGACCTGTTCAGAGACCTTATCTTTGATCTCAGCATAGATACTTTTCCCTTCATCTAAAAAATCATTCCCTAATAATGATTCAATTATTTCCATTGCTCGCTGGTGAGGTTGAAAAATCGCCAAGGCGGTTTGAAGATCATCAACCACCTCAAGATTAGCTGACCCTTTTGCGAAATTTTTCCATCCTCTATCCTCACTAACTGCAACTACTTTGAACTTCTGCTCAGCGGCCCAAGAATCAAGGGTTAATAGTGCAATCGCATCAGGAAATTCATTTTTCTTATCTTTGTTGTTTTCAAATGGAGGCTCACATATAAAATACAAATCAACTAAATCATCAATAGTCACATAATTTTCAGCATCAAGAACCTTCCCATTCACTTCACCATAAAATTTTTCAATGATGTTTTCTGCAAGTTTTTTTGGACTTAGTTCACCTTTTAAATTGTTAGCAGCCTGCGTAGCAATATCTTCGGCAATGTTTAATTTCCTGATAGCATCTTTTTGAACTTTTTCGATTTCCCCATGTAACTTAACAAATGGTTCCGATACATGTTTAATCATTTCATTATGTATAATTCTCGGTTGAATAATCACAACGTGCTTATTTTTAAACTGCTTTAATTGATCTAACATCCCAGCGTCAAATCTATATCCTAAAGAGTGCATAATATTACTATCAATGGAAATAGCACCATATTCGAGTTGAACTTTTGACATAAATCCTCCGACGCCATTAGTTTTAATTAGAAACCATAAGCATGTTTAAAAAACAAGATAAATACTGCATTTTCTATCGCATGCTTAGTCACATCCTCCATAACATGCCAGCAATTCCCCTCCAAGACAAGACATTATATGTCAACATTTGAAGCTATTGACTTAACCCCCATTCAATTAGAGAGGTCTTAGTCAATATGTTTTTTATTATATAAGCAGATAAACCTATCCTTGGCTTATGTACCGAAAATTCCCTAACTCATAAGACCTTAAAAAATTTGAGAAAACAATATAATTCAAAGTTATCAAGCCGTTCGTTTCCAGACACATAGAGTGAAATATTCATTAGTGACGTCTACGGCTATGTTAAGAGACTCTTTCTGACCGGCCGCATCAATGTAAGTTCCCTCAGTAAGCGCCAGCGGGCCACTTTTCTGATTATCTGTTCCATGCGTTGTTGTTGGATCCCAAGTGGCGCCGGGAGATCTATCACCTGAACGGTGCCAGTGGGGAGGCAGATTATCAGCTTCGAGTTTTACCTTATTACTGCCGCCAGTCACGCCATACTGAGAACCAATTCTGACAACCCTATCAGCAAAGGTTTCGCTTAAGTCAGTCCATGTCTGCCAGGGGAACCGCTCCGCTGGACTTTGCTCGCCAGAGACAACAATTCCGACATAAAAAATGGCGTCAACAATTGCCCTGTAGGCCGCTCCGTCGCTGTTGAGCCCCAGCACCTTCAGGGCTTCGGATGTGTCGCTCAGATCGGAAAGATTATTTTCTTTCTGAAGTGCGCCGGTAATGCGCGAGTCATCCCCCGCAGCTACCGTCTCCGCATCGGTGCCTACATTCCGTGTCGCTGAGTTCCCCAGCCCCAGATTCTCCCTGGCCTTTTTGGTATCGTTTAAATCAGAAAGATTTTGTGCTCGCCGCAGATAGCGTTTATCACCTGTCTCCTGCGTGAGTGCGGCAAGCGCCGGATCGATAACAAGCTGCACGCTTGAGCTGTGCGTCAGCGTCAACACCAGCGTCAGAATGATCTCTTTGATGATGGAATCAGATTGTGCCGGGAGGTATGTCGCCGGATATGTGCCGTAAGCGATGAGCGTACCCTTAGCGCTGACCAGCCCCGCTTCTCTGAGCGTTTTACCTGGATAATCCTGGCAGTTGATAACGATCTGACCGCTGATAAACCCCTCATAGCTTGAATCAGAGTCAAAGGTTTCACGGCCAAACTGTCCAAAAAGCGCCGTCACCGCCGTCAGGTCATCGGGATCGGTCGGCAATGTCACGCCTCCGCCATCGCCGATCAGCACGGAGGTAATATCCACCACCTCCCCCGCCTGATACGCGGCCTCGATTTCGGCGGCGCCCGCCGTGGTTAGTGTCAGTCCCGTGGCCATTATGCCTCCTCATTTTTTGTTTCTGGCTCAATGCCGTACACACTGGCAAGGCGATCATAAAAATCATCACTTACGGTCTTGCGGTCAGCATCGATATCGCCTTCATCAAGATAAATCACGCCGGCGAACTGAAGCCGGTTCAGGTGCTCAAGGAAAAACGCATCGGTCTGGCAAAAGTCGATCAGGCTTTTTAATTGATTGAATGTTTTCATAATTTATTCGTTATCCAGTTGCCGGGTAAATCGTCGTAATCGTCCAGGCCCACGCAGGCATAAAACGCGTAATAGTGCGCGGTGACGTTCGGCACCTTGTCCATAAATACCTGGCCTTTGCCGGCCAGTAATGCGCAGCTCCTGAATATTGCCGTTGTGGTGACAATCTCGGGGTAACTCGCAAGATTGAATATCGTGTTAACGTCGCTGCGTAATGACGCGCAGCCGTCAAAGAGATAACCCACCGTCGTTACCGCCGTGGTGTTGAGAAATCCCGCCCCGACGACTTCCAGCGCACTACATTCCGAAAAGACATTCGTGAATACCGTGGCACTTATGCTGGCGGCAAAAAGACCGGCTGGCACTGAGCGCAGGTTTTTACAGCCCCTGAAAGTCTGGCCATAAGAGGTCACCAGCGGGTTGCCGCTGAACAGGTTTTCCGGTATTTCCTCCACGCCGGTATTCTGGAACGTGGCGCCAAACGAGGTAATAAGCGAGCAGGACGCGAACAGCGTCGGCGGAATATTTACCAGTGAGGTGCAACCGTAGAACGTCGATCCGGCGCCGGACAGCAGAATGTTGTTTTTCAGCAAATCGCCGGGCAATGCAGCCAGTGAGGTACAACCCGAGAATGTCAGTGTTAACGAAGTGAGATTGATGCAACCATCAAGCAGGCCGGACGGTAGCGCGATCAGTGCGCTGCAATCACGGAATGTCGATCCCATACCTTTCAGAGATACCATGTCACTGAACAGTTCTTTTGGCAGTCCAACCAACGCAGAGCACTTGTCGAACAAGAAATCGACGGCTGTCACTTTAGCGCAACCGGCAAACATATCTCCCGCGAGAGAAACCAGAGCGCGGCAACCTGAAAACGTATAGCCCAGGCTGGTTAACGCGGTACATCCCCGAAATGCGCCGTTCCCCACAGAAACCAGCGAAGTACAGTTTACAAAAGCGTATGTGAATGTCGTTATCAGCGCTTTCTCAGCAAAAGCGTCAGCATCAATTTTCGTGAGCGATCCACAGTTAGCAAAAGCGTATGAGAAAGTGGTGACTTTCGCGCAGTCAGTAAAAGACGGGAGCTCCGTCAGGCTGCTGCACCCATAAAACGTACTGGCAAAGGTCGTCACCTCTACACAGCCGCTGAAAATATCTTTCGCTACAGTTTCAAGAGAGCGGCAGCTGTAAAATGCAGAGGCGAATGTCTGCGCCTGGCTGCACCCGGCAAATAAACCCGCGCCGACCGTTTTCAGCGAACTGCAACCAGAAAAGACCGTGCCGAAATAGGTCACTTTCGACAGACCAGCAAACAGACCGGCAGGAACAGAAAGAAGCTGCGAACAGCCAGTGAATGCACCGCCAAAATGATTCGCTTCAGAACATGTTTTAAACAGGTTGGCGGGAATTGCCGTCAGTGCCGTACAATTCTGGAATACGCCGGTGAACGCGCCGCCCGGAACATCCGCAAACATATCAGCAGGCAAGACAAGAAGATTTTTACACGCCCTGAAGCTATAAGAGAATGTCCCTGCTGAACCGCATCCTGTAAATATTCCCGTGCCGATATTTGCAAGCATTGAGCAACCATCAAACGCGTAACTGAAATTCACCGCAGATACACAGCGGTGGAACAGATTATTGCCGATACTGATCAGGCCGGTGCAGCCTGCAAATACCGATGAGAAGTCGATCGCATCGGGCTGGTTTGCAAATAGCCCCGATGGAACCTCAGTAAGCGATGTACACCCTCTGAATGCGTCTGAAAAATCCTCTATCTTCATGCGAGAAAACAACGATGCCGGAATACCTGTAAGCGACGAGCAGTTGGTAAAAATATTTTTGCAGTTATTCACGTTTGGCAAATCGTCAAATGCTCCGGGACGAATAGCCATTAATCCGGTGGTATCCAAAGCGAACCCTGAAAGATGACCTCTTTCCCCTGTAACACTAATCAATTCCACAACAGAGTTCAGTTTCGAAGAATAGTTAGATAAACGGCTGCGCAGACAGGCGGTTTCCGTGTTCTTAACCGTGATGGTGTATTCCTTTCCCTGTACTAATTCACGTGTAGGAATAACCCAACCTGAAGCTTCACTGGCGGGATCGAAACGGTAGTCCCGGCTGTCAATGCCGTCGCCATAGTCAACCGTGAAACCCTCGTCTATATGAGCAAAGAATATTGGCCTGGTTGCACTGTCGATGCGGGTGATGAACTTCATCACCGCGACCACTTTCACACTGATCACCGCACTGACGCCATTAGTCGTCGTAACGGTGACCGAACAGGTACCTCGCTTCATGCCCGTAACCAGAATATCGCCGTTTACTATCCGGGCGGTCGCGATTGTTTGATCCGATGTAGTTACCGTAAAGGTTTTATCTTCCGCGTATTCGGGGAGAATTGTCACCGTGACCGTTTCCGCGTCACCGGGGGCCAGATTCAGCTCGTAGCGGGATAAAACCACCTGCAACGGGACAAAGCGCGGCGTGATTTTCTCCGTGGCGTAAATGTAACCGGCCGCATACGAGGTTCCCTGAAGTCGGCCAAATACATGAACGGAAAACCAGCTGCGCAGATTCCTGGCGCGCAGCACCGCCAGTTTTAGATCCTGCTGGTCGTATTCCGTCACCGGCAAATCGTTCTGATACACGTTCAGGCGAAAGGTATACGGATCCCCTTTCGGGTTCTGATTGAACCATTCAACAATATCCGTCCCGAAAGGACTGTCCACCAGGGCATGACGGACGGCGGCGACCGTACCACGATGGCGGTGGATGTAGTGGGCGCGCTTGATCGCATCGCGTTTCTTTTGTTCTGACCAGTTAATATTCCAGGTATCAACCTGATATTCCCACGCCAGCCACGGCAGCAGCGCCAGCGGGCAACTGTCCGGATCTTTAACCCAACGAATCAGATATACAGGCAACCTTTCCAGCGCTGCGGCGCTGGCTCTGTCGATGGCCCGCTCCACGGCGGTGGCGTTGGGGGGCAGAATGCTGGCGGGATAATTAGCGGTCATGGTCCATCACCACAAGATTGATTTTAACGGAGGTGCAATGCGGGGCTTCGCCCATCGTCGCAACGACGTCGGCGACGGGTGAATGCAAATCGACGGTGACAACGCCGTCCTGATGCAGCGCCCCGTCTATGCCTGACCGTGCAGCGGTTGCGTTGATAAGATGCACAGAGGCAGTGTATTCGTTCAGTGCTGCGGTGGCTTTTTCCAGCACCGTGGCGGTGTCCACGCCATAAGGGACGTAAATATCAGCAACCACCTGATAACTCACAATCACAGCGGAGCGGACATAATCAGCCACATAATCCGTAATCGGACGCACGTCTTCCGGGTTTACCGCTGACAGGACTTTATCAAGCAGCGCCTGCGGGGCAGTCCCATCTCCGGTACGTGACAGCACGTAGAGAAAAACGCGTCCTTCCTGGTTATGGGTTTCAGGGCCATAGGCGCGCACATCGAGCACATCCGCATCCGCACCTCGCGCAAAATAGTGATAGGCATTTCTGGCGCCCGCCGTGCTCAGGCGAGCCCATGAGAGCAGCGTGCGGCCGCGCAGCTCTTCGTCGTTTTCATATACTGCGTCCGCCTCGTCGGTGGCTTCGGTAATCAGCAGGCGTTCAGTGTCAAAATTCCCAGCGACCTGATCGAGATCCGCCCCCAGGGCGCTGGAAAGCAGCACCGCGCGCACGGCTTCATTGATACGTTGCAGCAGATGGATCTCGCGATAGGTGAAGGCCTGAGCCAGTGCAGCCATCGGTTCAGATTCCAGCAGCAGCGCAGCAGACACTGAAGCCTGAAGTTCCGCAGGCATGGCCGCCACGATAAGCGCCCGGATATCAGCCAGCACCGTTTCAAAATCGGGCACCTCGACGATATCAGGCTGTGGGATCTGAGATAAATCGACGGACGTTTGCACACTAGCTCCTTAGCCTGATGGTGTTACTGGTTTCTGTCATGGTTTCCGTGATAGTGCCGGTCAGTTCAGCAGTCACCGCGCCTGTTTCTGAAAACACCACATTGACGGTGGTCAGACTGATCCGCGGCTCCCACTGCGCCAGCGCAATAGCGGTGGCGCCCATCAGTTGCATGCGGGTGACGGTGTTCTGTGGCGCATCGAGTAGATCAGGTACCACACTGCCAAAGTCCCGGCGCATCACACGGGAGCCTGTTGGCGTGGTGAGGATTTTTGTCACGGACTGCCAGAGCTGATCGTGATCGGTCAGCGCGCCGGTGCCTTCCGGGTTCATCCCGGTATAACTGGCTGTCATTGCGGACCTCCCGTGGTACTCCCGCCAGACTGCACGCCACCGTGTTTATGTTCGTGTACGGTGATCCCGTTTGACTGCAACACGCCGCCGGAGTGGATCACATCACCGGCCATCGTGCCACCGTGGGTCAGCTCGAAAGTGCGCGTTTTGAGGTGGTTTGTGCATTCCACCTCCGGCGTGTCCAGCGTGACGCGGGTCTCGGCCTGGATATGCGCGGTTTTAATGCCGGTCACGGCCAGCGCTCCGGCATCGGCGGCGGCGTCGTAATGCAGGCGCGCGCCATCCGGTGCGGTGATGCTTATTTCCAGCAGGCTGCTGCCCGTTGGCGGGTTATCTGCGCTGTATGCAGAGCCAATCACAAACGCGTTTTCAGGGTTGCCACCCGGACAACCGATCCAGACCTGCTCCCCTATCGAGGGCGGCAGCCAGATGCTGAATGCCCCGGCGCGGGTCACGTTCCAGCGGATCCAGGTGGTCAGCAGTCTGCCGGAGCGAACGCGCACCGCTTTCTTGTCGGCGCTGATTTGTTCCACCACACCCTGGCGCAGAATGTTTTCCAGCAGGCGCATCAGCTCGGCATTCATGACGCACCGCCCAGACTGCTGATAACAGCGTTTTCCGTAGCGATAAGGTCTGCCGGAGTCATGCCCAGCAGCTCGCGCGCCGGGTACTGCGCGTAAGCGCCCGGGCCAACTTCGTCTTTGAGGCCATACTGGTGAATACGGGCAATGCGCGCAGCGATGCCGTCAAATCCTACGGTGACGCCGCCCGCGTCCGGCCTGACTTTCATAAAACGCAGGGTGCGCAGGCGGGTAAACATCGGCGCTTTTTTTGTCTCTGAATGCGTCGCAGATTGCGTTTTGATTTCCAGATACCGCTCGATATCGGCCCGGTAGAAGGTGCGGATATCCCGGCGCTTCTCGTCAAAACCCTTGATTGTCCGGCCATATCTCCCGCGCCCGCCGCGCCAGTTTTTCAGCGCCCGCACCTCGTTATTCCAGACGAACTTGATCCCCTGCTGGGTGCGGTAAACTTTGCGGCGGCGCACGGCATAGCCGCTACCGTCCGGGTTTTTCTGTGACGCGATGCGACGCTGCTGGCTGCGGCGCACTGCCAGGCCAATTTTGCGCGCGGTACGGGTGCGCCCCGCCGGGCTGACGCCGTCGAGAATGTCCTGAAAGACCTGATCCAGCTCGCTGAACATGCGATCGCTCACGCTCCGCCCTCCTGAAGCATGCCTTCAAATACCAGCCCCCAGCCAGAGGCGTGAGGGGCCAGCACGCGCGGGCGCGGCTCCGGCAAATGCTCAGCATACGGCACGCCGTTTTCATCCAGCTGCACCAGTACCCGCTGACGCACCGGCAGCTCAAACATCAGATCGGCGGTGTCATCGTTGTTAATCAGCGTGGTGAATTTAATCTGCTGGTTTTTATCGGGGTTCAGCAGCAGATCGGGCTGATTAAACCAGAGCCAGGCCATCAGCGGCAGCGTGAAGTCGTCAATACTCCCGGCGTAGTTCATGACGAACAGCACCAGAGAATAGCGGTACATGAATGACGGCGTTTCACCGGTGGTTTCAATGCCACCCTCTTCAACAAACACCGTCCAGGCCTCCGGGTTCGCCCGGCACCAGGTGTTTGCTTTCTCAATGGCGGCGCGGAGTGTGTTTATCTTCAGCATTTATGGCTCCTTTCGGGTGTTCTGGCGCAGGCTGTCCCACTGGCGGATCACCGCTTTGTCAGCATTGCAGGCATCAAGTGCATCCATCAGCCTGTCGCTGAATATTGCCACCGCGCCCCAGGTCACCGGCTCATCCAGCGCCGGGCGCGGCGTCTCTTCGGTCAGGCTCTCCGGGACGGGTTCACGGTTCAGCTGAATGACCGTCGCGGGCGGTGCGTTTTTGCAGGCTGCGGCTGATAACGTCAGGCACAGGAGCAGCAGCGCACGTGTCACCATTGATCGCGGCCTGCATGGCTTCACGTCGGCGCTCCCCTTCTGCATTACGCTGTTGCTCACGGACTTTCACCTCTGCCAGTAATTTGTGGGTCTGTATGGCGGTCGCCTTCACTTCCTGAATAACCTGGTCGTAACCGGTCGCCGTTTCGGTCAGCAGCTTGTTGCGGGTCCGGGCCTCGCTCAGCTGGTCGGTCTGCCACCAGACAGCAGCCAGAAGGATAAGCATCACAATCGCGCTGCCCGCCCTCATGACGGCGTACTCAGGCCCAGCAGGCACCAGGCCTTAAAATCGTTGCGCCGGTTAACCAAGCCGGGGGAGCGCTTACCGCCCGCATTGACAAAATCAGTCAGCCTGTTGCACATCTGCGGCCATTGCCTGGCCTGAGCATGCTTCCAGATCGTGGTCCTCTGCTTGCGTCCGTTTTTATCGGTGAACCACATCAGCCCGGTGCAGCCCAGATTCAGAGCGGCATCCGTCATGGCCTCAAAGGTGTACTGGGGCATGTCGGCGCCGTGGAAATTGTTATTGATGCAGTTTTCTGCCCGTTGCAGATCGTTGATCCAGCGCCGCGCTATTTCCTGGTTGCTGTATTCGCGGTTTTCCACGCCGCCCGTGGAGCCGATACCAATAGTCAGAGCACCCGCCGTGCAGTAATAAGGCGTGCTGCGGCAGTCTTCCCAACCGGCAATTTTCTGCTGCCCTTCTTTCGTCGTTCTGACGCTTCCGGGTGCCAGTGAAATGCCCAGGGCCACAATGACCGCAATCGAACATTTTTTGATGATGTTCTTCATGTCGGGTTATCCCCGTGCAGTTGCTCCAGCAACTGCCGTTCGCGGTCCGACAGGTTGCGGGTTTCCGCCTGGCGGAGAATCTGCTCTATCAAATCGTTACGGCGCTGGCTGGCCTGCTCAATGCGGCGGCGGTGAATCACCAGCCGGACGGCGGAAACAATCCCCAGAAGAAGGCCAGCCAGCGCCAGCTTTTCGCTGACGGTCATGACGCCCACGCCGGTCACCAGGGCGGATGTTGCAAACGCAAAATATTCGTTAATACGATCCAGAGTCATTCCCATAACTGGACGGTTACCCGTTCCACCTCGCTGGTTATCACGGGCATTTCGATCTCCTGCCCGGCATTCAAAAAAATCTGGTTACTCAGTCCCGGATTAGCTTCGAGCACCTTCTCCGTGACACCTGCGGTTTTGCCGTAATGACGCCAGCAGAGCTGATCAACCGTGTCGTTTTGCAGCGCCCTGACTTTCATCAGAACAGCTCCGCATAAATACGGGCTTCTTCCCGAATGTCCGCGATACTCCAGCGCCCGTCCCGCCAGAGATCATCGATCTGCCTGTCCAGAGCCTCCGCATCCTTGTCGCCCTTAGGCGTGGTGCCAACGTCCCTGTAACCTTCCAGTACGCTGGCGCGCGTGAAGGAGTAGACCGCACGCCGGAAGCGATAGACTTTTGCGCTTTCGCCGTTAATCTGCTCGACAGATTCACCGGTGGAAGTCAGCAGGACGGAAGCCAGCGATTCCACTCCTTCCGCTTCCCTTTGCTTCCGCCAGTCCTTCAGTTGATCCGCGACGTGCAGCGCGGCCTCCGTAGCCATATGCATCAATCGGGAAGTCGTAATATCACCGGCGATGCGGGCCGCGAGGCGCAGATCGTGGAGTTTTACCGTAGGCCAGAAAGTACCGACGGCAATCTGTGCGCCGCCGTCGTCCACGTCCGTCACATCACTCTCAGCAGGTCTGACGGGGCGCTGCGCGATAAAACTCATCGTCGTTTCTCCGGTAGGTCAGGCGGTGGGCTCCCGGTAAAAAGACCGCAGAACGGGCAGATCGCCGGGCGCGCCGCCTGTGGCGCGGGGCCAGTTCATTACGCTCAGGCGTTTACTTTGTGGCGGGTTTCGTTGTCTTTTTTGCCGCCGTTTTGCGGATAGCTTTTTGGGTGCCGGCCGCCGTTTTCGTCTGCTTGCGCGTTCGTGTTGCTTTTTCTGCTGCGGGTGTTTCGGTTGCCGCTGTATCCCTGGATGAAGGCTCATCTTCCGCATCACCTCCCGCGGCGCTGGTCTGCGGTATCTTCTTCAGGGTGCTGACCAGAGAGGATATCTCCCGTTTCACACCGGAACCCGGGTTCAGGCTCATGGCTTCCCGGAAGAGTTTCAGCGCTTCGCCTTTGGTTTCCGCGTCTTCCGTGTCCCGACGGCAAAACGCCCTCACCTTGCACAGCTTCGCGCGGACCTCATCAGGCATATCACTGTCAGCCACAATGTCGGCCAGCTCGTCCAGCATGGGGATATAGCCTGACAAATCGGCTCCGGCGTCCGTGGTGGCGAGGTTCAGAATGGGATTGCAGATTTCCTCGGTCAGTACCGTGGGTGCTGGGCGGCGATAGTTGTCATCCGGCATGCTCAGGCCATGCTTAACGACATAGCGCCCGATACGCAGCGCCAGCGCATAGTCGGAGCAGTCCACCGCCCACACCATCAGCGTGGTGATGACCGGATCCGCGCGCCCGCTGTCGCCCTCGATCGTGCCGTCAATCCATCCCTGAAACTCAGGAAGGATGCTGGCCTTTACAGCGGCCTTCGCCTGGCGGGACTGGATCTGGCTTAGCGAAGATTTATGCATATGCAGGCGAAAGAGGATCTGCTCATGCGCGGTGCGCGTCTCCGCGTCACGCTCATCACTGATGCCCCGCCTCTCTGCCATAACCTTCTGAAAGTGTCTTTGTGCCGGTGTCAGCATGGGTTCATTCTCCTGGGCGGGCTTGCTGCCCGCCATGTGATGGGGATTATCAGGCGAATGTCACGCCGTCGATCATGGCAATCATGCCGTACTCTTCAATGACATAGTCATCATTGCTGGACTGGTAAGTCGCCACGCGGTTGTAGTGCGGCTCTTCCCGGATAGAGCGACGCAGGGAGCCTTTCTGGTAGTACACAGAGAGGTTTTTAAGGTTGGTGATCAGCACTACATCTTCAGGAATACCCGGGACAAAGACCGTCGGCAGACCGCCGATCTTTTCCTGGCTGACAATGAGCTGCGCGGCCAGCAGTTCGGTATTCGGATTGGTCTGGCTGAGCGCGTTCACTTTCGGCAGGTTCACTTTCAGCAGCAGATCGGACGAGAGCACAGTCACCAGACCGGGAGCGCGGCGGAACCAGGGATCCATAAGGCTGTGGCGTGCATCGAGCACGGCGGCATCAATATTGCCGTAGGTGCCTGACGCAATTACCGCGTTATTCTCATCACGGGAAGTCAGCGTGATACCTGGCATAATGCGCTGCGGCGCTTCATTGCGGATCTTTTGCAGCCAGCCAACGCCGCAATCCTGCAATAACGGATAGGTCGTGCGGTCGGAGTTTTCAGAGTAATGCGTGCCATTAAAGCCAATCATCTGGCGATCCAGCCCCAACTGACGGGCCATTGCATTACTGATTAATGACTGAAATTCAGGGTGACCGGCCCACGCGTCCAGCTCCGCATACGAAAGCGCATAGTCATAGTTGGTTTTGCGGCAGTGGTAGTTCTGCGGCTCTTTGTTATGGTTCGGTGCAGGGTTACGGCGGTTGGTGCCGTCCGAGCTGTTATTGGTGCTCGCCATCGGTCCCTTACTGCCAATTTTTACTTTCTGCCCTTCCTGCTCTTTAACCCCAAAGTGGTTAACCAGTTTCATGAAGTCATCCGACTCCATGGCGGCCTGTTCCAGTTTTTGCTGGATAGTCGGATCGACGCTGAAACGATTGGCAACGGCTGAGGGTGAGACACCGTTCAGATGTGCCTGGCGCACAATGTACTTATCAAATAGTTCGCGGGTCTGGTTTTCCATGGTTACCTCTTAGAAGTCTGCAAGCTGCGCGCTGCTGTTGCCGGTTGCCGCCGGTCGTGCGCTGTAATTTTCTGCGGGCTGGAGCTGAAGCTGACCGCGCAGCTCGTTAAGTTCGCTGGTCAGTTGCTGAATGGTGGCTTTATCCTGTTGGCGGTCCTGTTCCAGGGCACTGAACCGGTCAATCTGGTCTGCCTGAGATTGAGCAACGGCTTCAACAACCTGATGCAACTGATTGAACCGCTGATCGTCGGTTTTCTGGCCTTTACCAAGGATGCCCATCACGCGGTTGAACCAGTTGACGCCCTCCTCGCTGCGATGAGCGGCCAGTTCGATCACTTCAGCTTCAAGCGCATGAGAGAACAGCGGCGCCTCGATCTGCTGGTTATTGAAGGCCATCACCTGCGCGCGCTGCTGCGCGGCAAATTTAAGGCGCTCAGTCCCCAGACTTGCCGGAGTGTCGGTCATCGCCAGGCCGACCACATACGCCTTGCCGTTAAGGGCAAACTGCGGATGCAGCTCAATACTGGAATAGATTTTTTTACCTTCATCGGTGAGCTGCTTCATTCGTGCCGACGCGTCGATCTCGGCATAGAGCGCCGTACGACCGGCCAGCGGCCCTTCGGTGATATCCTCCGCGCTTAATGCCACAACATCCCCCATGGCGCCAAAATTGCTGTCAGGAAGCATGGAGAGATAGTGCTCCACGTTTACGCGGGCGCCGTAAACGTCCGGGTTGTAGCTCGCCGCCGCATCGCGGAGGTGCTGCGGCTGGATCTCGCGCCCGTCAACGGTGGCGCCGGAAACCGCAACGCGAAACTTTTTGCGGGCGGGTTTAGTCGTGCTGGCCATGTCGTTTTATCCTGTTGATTTATGTCAGTCGCTGCATCATCGCAGAGCCTAAAAGCCCGGCGCCACGCGGTTTTGTTGTCGGAGAACGGTCAGACCTGAAAGCCCGAGCCGCGGGGATCGCGCGCAGGTAATCTCCCTGCTCAAAAGGGGGAAGTGATGATTCAGGATGCGTTTATTCGATTGAGGGCAAAGCAGCTCTACTGGCAGGGTTACCCGCCCGCCGAAATTTCGCGACTCATGGGTATCAACTCAAACACGGTTTATTCGTGGAAAAAGCGTGACGAGTGGGACGACACAACGCCTATCAAACGGGTGACGCAATCCATTGATACCCGTCTCTGCCAGCTGAGCGCGAAGGACAATAAAACCAGTGGCGATTTCAAAGAGATTGATCTGTTAACCCGGCAGTTGAAAAAGCTGGATACCGGGCAGGCCTCCACTATCACCGGCGTAAAAAAAACCAGTCGTCGCAAGAAGAAAAACCACTTCTCCGAGGAGCAGATCGAGGCGTTGCGCTTAAAAATTCTCGACTCTCTCGCATGGCATCAGCGCGGCTGGTACGAACAACGTGATCAGCGTAACCGGATGATCCTCAAATCACGGCAGATTGGGGCAACCTGGTACTTTGCCCGCGAGGCATTGCTGGGCGCACTGAGAACAGACGTTAAGCACGACTACCAGCGCAACCAAATCTTTCTGTCAGCATCACGAAAGCAGGCGCTACAGTTCCGCAACTTCATCCGCAAAGCGGCTGAAGAGGTGGACGTCGAACTTAAAGGCGGCGAGCAAATCACGCTGTCAAACGGCGCAGAGCTGCATTTTCTCGGTACGTCGGCGGCGACGGCGCAGTCGTACACCGGCCACCTGCGATTTGATGAGTTTTTCTGGACAGGAAACTTTATCAACCTGCGTAAGGTCGCCGGCGCCATGGCAACACTTAAAGGCTTAACGCGTACTTACTTCTCTACTCCATCCAGCGAAAGCCATGAAGCCTATCAGTTCTGGACCGGCGATCGATGGAATGCGAAACGGCCTAAAGCGCAGCGCGTTGACTTTGACGTGTCCTGGAAGAAAACCCATAGCGGCGTGCTTTACCCGGACAAAACGTGGCGGCAAATCGTCACTATTCAGGATGCTATTAATAACGGCTGGGACTACACCGACATTGATGAAATCCGGGACGAAAACAGCCCAGATGAATTTGAAAACCTGTACATGTGCGAGTTCGTCAAAGACGGCGAAAGCGCGTTCAATCTTAGCCAGTTACTGGGGTGCGGCGCTGACGGGTATGACGACTGGCCCGACTGGAAACCGTTCGCAAGTCGCCCTATGGGCCAACGTGAGGTGTGGCTGGGCTACGACGCCAACGGCGGCAGCGGCAATGGTGATGCCGGTGCTCTGTCCGTAACTGTCCCTCCCCTTGTGGCTGGCGGCCGGTTTCGCACGGTTGAATTGAAGCAACTGCGAGGGCTGGAGTTTGAGCAGCAGGCGGCGGTCATCAAAGAGGCTGCCGAGCGCTACAACGTCACTCACATCGCCATCGACGGACAAGGCGTCGGGGAGGCGGTCTGGCAGATTGTTAAAAACTGGTTCCCGGCGGCTATTTGCTACCAGATGAGCCTCTCTTCCAAGCGCGCCCTTGTACTCAAAATGTTGCAGGTCATCCGCGCCGGCCGCTGGGAATATGACCGCAGCGAGCAGGGTCTGGTCAGAGCCTTTAACGCTGTTCGCAAAGTTGTTACGCCCGGCGGTTTCATCACTTACGAAACGGACCGATCGCGCGGCGTAAGCCATGGTGATATGGCGTGGGCAACCATGCTTTCGATTATTAATGAACCGTTGGGCCAGGAAAGTGGCGGCGGTGGTTTCGCAATGGGATGGTAACTTTGAAAAAGAAATACGGTAAAAAGCCGATAGCCAGCACCGCCGGTTCTGACATTGCGGAGTCACTGAAGGCCGATCCCGCGTTGACAGCGTTCAGCTTTGACGGACCTTATCCCGTGCGGGATATGGCCGATTTGCTGGACAATCTCTATTGCATGGATAACGGGCGATACTATGAGACACCAGTAGATTTTTACGGACTGGCTAAAGCTCCGCGCCAGAGCGCCTGGCATGAGTCGGCGTTGTATTTCAAACGTAATGTGCTCACCGGCTGTTTTATCCCGCACAAACTGCTCAATCGCCAGACCTTTTCCGCGTTTGCGCTGGACTGGTTCACGTTTGGCAATGCCTATCTCGAATTGCCGCGTAATCGTCTGGGCGGCCCGCTTCCCTTCAAACACTCTCTTGCGAAGTACACCCGGCGCGGGAGCACAGATCTCGATCAATACTGGTTTATCCGGCGCTGGAAAGAAGAGCACACGTTCAAATCAGGAACGGTTTGTCACGTTCTGAACCCTGATATCAATCAGGAAGTCTACGGTATGCCGGAATATATGGCAGCACTGCTGGCCGCCAGCCTGGCCCACTCCGCTGACATGTTCCGTAAGCTGTACTACGACAACGGATCGCATGCTGGATGCATTGTGTATATTGGCGCCGGACAGGTTGACGATAAAAGCATGAAGGCAGTCAAAGAGACGTTGACCGGTGCGCGTGGTAAAGGCGCATTTAAAAACCTGCTGCTGCATGCGCCAGGCGGCGGCAAAGACGGCGTGCAAATCCTCCCCTTCCAGCAGATCACGGCGAAAGATGAATTTATCAACATTAAGAACGCCACCCGGGACGACATACTCGCAGCGCACCGTATCCCGCCGCAGCTGATGGGCGCCATGCCAGAGGGAAACGGATCATTTGGGGATATCGAGAAAGCCGCCCGGGTGTACGCTATCAACGAACTGACACCCGTGATGGAGGCGCTGAAGGTGGTGAACGAGTGGATCGGAGAAGAAGTGATCCGCTTTAACCCTTACGCGTTGCTTACCCCTGAGAAATAACCGCCAGAAAATTCAGTTTCTTTAAACAACATCAGCCATTTATAACAGGCCAGCGTTTTCGCGGGCCTCATCTTTTCTGCTTAAAGAATCCCGCATCAGCGCCTCTCTGCGCGTCGCTGCTTTTCCCTGCATAAGGGCATGCCTCCACCCAAAACGACCACTCACCGTGACGCAGAAACCGTGAAATTGCGTATTCTGCTGCCTTCCCTACCCTGACCCGTTTGCGGGGGCTTGCCCCCCGTCACCTGCGCGCATCTATCCTGCCGTTTTTCGTGCATGCACAAAACCCGTCACAGACCGCACCCCTCCTGGGCTTAAAGGGGGTAAAATCCATCAAAAAATGTGCGAATTTGTGCTCCCGTGTGCATCACGCTGAATATGGCCATGTATGTTTAGGAAGTGCTCTGCGTAGCAGATACAGATTTCATCTACCTATCGCTATGTTTAGAGTTCGTTCTGAGCGAGGAGCAGACGTGGGTTTGACGGAAGTTATCTAGATAAGAATGTACCGCTTTACAGAGGTAATTAAAATCCGTCAAGACGCGGTAATTATTCAATATAAATAATTACCGCGATTTAGTAAGTTAGCCAATTAATGACATCCATAGCTTACGTAGATGCGGGAACAGTTGATCATTTTTTGTCTTATACTCTTCAATAAGCATTAAGATATCTTCATCATCCAATGGCAGAATGTATCCACGATCGTCTTTGGCTGTATCTTTGCAGCTTTGATATAATTTCTCTTTATTTTCTATACTTCGACACACCAAGATCCCAACCTTCCCTCTACTAATTGAGAAACGCCCAGACAATTGATCCAGCTCTGGATTACCAACTTCTTTACCATAATTTTTACATTCAATATATATCATTGAAGAGGGATAATGCATACCAATCCATTTAAAAAAACCAAATGTAGCCTCATTGCAATATGAAATATCAATTCTTTTTCTTCCCTCATGAATCTTATGCTGCTTTGTTGGATGACAAAAAGAAGGGTAAAACAAAATTGAAAAAAGCTTTTCAATTAAGTCCTCATATTTAGTTGCATCATCCCTTCCAGGAACTATAGACTTCAATTCATCAATAAATGGTTGAAAATCTACTTTAGGGGATTCGTTTTCCATTTCAGCAAAATCAGAGTGTGGTAATGGTTCAGAAGGAGAATCATTTTTCCTCACTCTATATTCATCAAGAACATGAGGATACTTAAGCGTTTGCTCAACGATCGCAAGCTTGTCTTTCCCATATTTATCCATTAGACTTTTTTTAGTTACCCTATGCTTACCATTCTTCAATAACTGAATCAGTTCTGAGCCAGCTTTTAAATGTTGTTTTTGCATCTCAGGTAGTAAAAAATGCCTATAGTACTCATCATGCTGATATGTTATTTGATGCCTTACAATGATTTTCGGAACAAGGATTACTTTACCTTCATTAGTCATAGGCAACGACACATATCCTTGTTCCCATTTTTCTTCTCTTGGATTCCAGATAGGCCCAGATGGAATGTTAGCAGTTAATTCAATACCATAATAATTGCAAATGTCTTGTGTATATTTTATTAATGGACCTCTTAAAATGTTTGAAACGGCATCAGAAATCATATCAGTTCCAATACCTTCAATTAATAAAGCAGTATCTTCTAAATCCTGTAATAGACCAGATTTGGCGGCCTTACTTTTTGTTAAAGCACCCCAAACAGTCTTCGCAGCACCTTCACCAAAACCATGGCCTCTTGATTTTCCACTAGAGTATCCCAAATGATACTCATTCCTTTCGTTTAAACATGAAAGAAGATTTTGCGCTTTAATATCCTCACCTTCTTTTATTAGCTTTAGTACTGTTTCAAAATAATTTTGAAGATGAGAGGATAACTCAACACCCCAAGGCGAATTGAGAGACTTAATTGCAGCTGGATCTAAAAAAACCTCAATATCTGTATCTAAAGGAACATCTACGAAATCCAATTCCGATTGATTTCTTTTAATTCCAAAAAATTCCGAAAAACGCATATGCATTCCTCTAAAGTTTTAATGCCACGTTATTAATAAAGCATGACCAGATTCTTTGGTCAAGGAAAGCAGGTTTGACAAAAGTCGTACCACACCGCACCAGATCTTCTCTACTCTAATTAATGCAGTGTAGACATACTAACATCAGCTACTGGCACTGAGCTGCTTCGAAGATCAGGCTTTTCTCCGTACCCAGTCATTACTAGAGCAAGCCTAAACCTAGCATACTTATAGGTTACTATGTTTCTCTTACTCAAAAGCACTGATTTGCTGAGAATCCGATTGCGATCCTGCTACTGCATTTTCTGGTTCTGCTCCGACTGGATACCATGGATAAAGTCTATTAATGACGCATACTTAAGCCTTTCTTGAAGAGACTCACTGTTCGCAAAATTCACTGGCCCAATGGTTAGTTACAATACCAAAGACAATTTCCAGACGCACAGTCGGGCGCAAACGTGAAACACGGCTCGACGCCACTATCATGCACCATTCTGTTTCGACAACATGTGTACCTCTCGTACTTTTCAGCCATAGATTGTCGCCTGGGGCCGGCACTGATGGCAGATCCAGGACTATCTCAGGGCGAGTACTCTTTTTAAGCCAGGTAACGATATCTTCATGAATTTCTACAGTGAACGTGGTCATAACTTCTTCCTGATAGCCCTTTGACAGCGATCAAGCAGCTCACTTTGTTTGATTAATGATACCGGGGCGTGGTTGGCGTGTTTAAACAACCGGCGCTCCACTATTAACTCCCCTTCTCTGATGGCAAATTCCATTTCGCCACGCGACAGAATGCAACCACCTACTAATAATCTAACCTCCCCGTCACTGAGAATGATATTACGTCTATTCAGTTCGGCGATCGCATGGTCAGGCACTTCTTGCGAGATCCCGCTAATCCCTTGCTGCGGTGAGTTTCGCCCTTGACCGGTCGCTGCCGTGCCGTTCTGTTGAAGTAAAGCTGCCTCTGAATTTTTCTTTTTGAATTCCGAAGCCGCTGCGGCGTAACTGTCCGCACGCCGCAGCGCCTCGATCCGTAACTGCTCGCGCCAGCGCTGCTCTGCCTCTTCCTGCGTCAGGTTCATATCTTTCGCGGCGGTGACTTTTGGCCCCCACGCCAGCGCGGTTTCGTCATCAATCGACGAACGCAGGCCACGCGCAGTACGCGTGAAGGCTTGGTCTGAATTTTCGCGGGCGGATTTTCTTAGTCGACTGGTGATCTCCAGCCTTTGCTGGCGTGAATATCGCCTTAAATCTTCGATATTCAGCGGAAGTTCTGTCATTGAACTGTCGTCTGGCGATGTTTTATTAGCTAGTACTGCTGTTTCTGATTGTGGTTTTTCATTCCAATCGGAGCGCCCCGTACAGTTATTGACAGAACTCCAAGGGGCCGCGTCGCGGCCCTCTAAAGTCAAATTCTCGACCGGCGATGGCTTACGCTTCGGTACGATTTTGTAATCGTTGGTGCGGGTATAAATGACCGATTCACTGATCGTAAAAGGACAATAGACGCCGCTGATTTTGGCGACTGTGTCACCATAATCATTGCCGTTTTCGGTGTATTCGTAATTGAGGCGAACACGCAAACAATCGCGAGTTACAAACGGGCCGCCCTGGGCGTTGACGTATCCCGACCAGTCGGGCGCATCAGCCGCAGCGCGGGCAGCTTCAAGTTCCGGGTGCAAGACAAGCTCACGACTTCCCAGGCGCCTTAGCTCGCGCCAGGTGGATACAGGCGCGCCGCCAATCTGCTGAAACTGGCGAATACTCCAGCGTGAAGCCCACGCCCGCACGCGCTTTGCCATCTCTTTAACAGGTTTGCCTGACTCGTGATCAAACTCGCCATCCATTCCATAACCGTCGATATTTTTTGAGATGTACTTTGCGATGTATCCCGTTGCCGATCCAAACTCTTCATCAATTGGTTTGGCAGTAAAACGATACTGAGCCGCGCCGGGTTCGCTTCCATCCACCTGGAGGGCGTACTCATGAAAAATTTCAGTGGCAAGCTCCACCTCTTCCGGACGGAGAAATAACAGCAGGTGCCAGTGCGGCGTTCCGTCGTGATGTGGTTCGGCTACACGAAAACCAAATGTGCGGATGCCTTCCCTTCCCCATTTGGCGCGTACACGTGACCAGACGTTGCAAAGGTACTTTTGAGTTTTGCGTGGGCTGGCATTGCAGTATTTATCGTTGCGCTTGCCGGAATGCACATGCGTGGCGTGATAACGTGACGGTGCGGTCAACGTGTAGAACATGCCAACCAGTCCCAGCTCGTTAGCCATATCCTCAAAACCGCGCATGCGCACCATCAATTCATGACGGGCGATCTTCGGGTTGGAAACGCTGCCCATGACCTTATCGAGCAAGGAGGTACGCTCGCCAGTGTCCTGGTCTTCCAGCTCCATCGCCTGAAGGTATTCAAAGTTGGCTTTTTTTTGAGCTACCCACTCCCTGAGGCAAGGTTCAGAGCAGTAAGGGGATGCCACTTTGCTGACGTAGCTAGTGGCGATCATGAGGTGCTCACGCCAGCGGTCATGAATTTTGCGGAGCTTACTTAGCCACCACTTTTCCTTTTGAAGTCTGGCAATAACGCGCAATGCATCTTCTGCTGTCAGTACTTCATCGCAATACTGTTTCCAGCCAGAGATCGCAATGTTGAGTGAGATCGCTTTACTGGCAATGGCGCCGTAAGCGTAGATCGTGGAAAACTCCACATCTGCCGTTTTCTCGTACCGAAAATCAAACTCGCGCATAAACTCGCTTTTCATCAGATTGGCGAGCCTATAGGCCAGTCGTTTCAGGCGTTTTTTATCTGCCCAAGGCAGCAGATGAAAATCATCACGTAGCGGAAAGAGAATTGCAGGCAGATTACTTTGTGGCAAATACTGTGCGTTTACCGCATCAACGCGACGCAATACGTGGCGCTCAAACGTGTTGAATAACCAGCGTACAGCCTCTTTCGGATCCCTGCGCTCCAGAGTTTCCAGGTGCGTTGAAAAACGCTTGCGGATAAATGCCGGGAGAGCCTGGACGCGGCGACGCAAGTGACGGGCGAGCCTTGCTCGTTCAAATGCCCTGCGCGCCTCGCCATCGCGAGGTCGCAACGGTACCCGATAAACAACATCAACAAGATCGCTATAGGCGAGCGCCTTACGCTCGCCTTTGGGGGTGAGATACTCAATTGAGCTTTCTTCGGAGTCGTTGGGGTTAATTGCTTGCCTCGGGGCGCTCCAGCTCCATGCTAAAACGGTCATTAGCGCACCTCATCACCTACAGAGATCGCATTTGCCTTTATTTCGGAATCGCAAATAATGACCTTTGCGCCAATATGTCCGCAGCAGATCACATCCACGTAAACAAGCCAGTAAAGACCATTTGAGCTACGTTCAATTTTTTTTACGCGGTACACGTTAGGGTTAATAATCATTCGCATACCCCGGCATAAACGCTGCTGCATACAGTCTTATCGTTGGCGGCCGCCAGTAGATCAAACTGCACTCCGCCACGCGTGGTTAAAGCCCAGTCGCGATAAGACTCAATTCCATAAGCATCAACGGTGACAACTTCAATTCGCTTTTCAGCGCGGCGCGGGTCATGCGTGGATGGGAAGAACGTCGAATTGCCACGGCGTGAACATTCCGCTACGAGTCTTTCCCATTCAGCTACTCGGCGGACCTCTTCAGGCCAGCGCTGGAATATCTCCGCCAGTTCAGACTTACGGGCGTGAATGCAAGGCATGCAGCCGACGCGGCTACAGCCTTGCAGGTAAAGCGGGTTAGGCTTGATGCCATGACGCCGGGCAAGGGCGAACACATCTTCATGCAACCATTTAAGGATCGGGCGATATACATGCAAACCCGGTGTGTTGTCTGTGTCTTCCTCCCAGACAGGCAGCAAAGCACGTTCGGGTGATTCCTGCGCTCTGACACCCTGCCAGCTGATTACCTCGTCATATTCATCTAAGGCAGGAACAATAATCTGTGTTCTTATTGGCTCATGTTTCAGCTCAAACGTGCAGAAGCGCACCTTTGTTGAAGGGAACCGGCCTTTCCACATGCACAAATCAAGAAATGGGATACCGGTTGGGTTAAGAATCTCCAGCGCGCGATGAATGCGTTCTGCAGCCTCATCTGGCGACATTCCGCACTCCTGAACCAAAGAGACAGGCCACTTTTCAGCAATGAATTTACGTTTGCCTTCTATACGCCTGGTGAAATCAGCCTTAACGCGAATAACCTTACCTAGCTTTGATTCCAGGTAATCAAGGTATTCCATCGTTTGAGGGTGCTCATGGCCCGTATCAGCAAAGACGGAAATATGTGGAACATCGTTTTCAATGGCCCGGAGCCACTGCGCGAGGCTATCCTTTCCACCTGAAATACTGATTGTGTTAATAGTACTGGAAGCAAAGCAGCGCGGATCAATAGCTGTCATTGGCCTCATGATTTCTATCTCCGGAAATGTACAGTCATGGCTTTCACCTTTAGCGACATCCTGTAAGCAGCTGATAGATGCGAATGCATAGCAGTCCTTACAGTGATTCAATGTGAGGAGAAGTCAGGCGCTGCCAGATTTCGCAAACTTGCTCAGCCTGATAAACGGCATCGGTTAAAGCGTTGTGTGCAACCGAGCGTCGGGGGTGGGGAACGTAGCCGATGGTACCGGCAATGGTCAGCAGAGAACGGAAACAGCATTCATTCCAGAAATTCCACGGCAGCATAGGAACGCCTTCGAGCGATGAGCGTTCAAAAGCAGATTTGATGATTGGAAAATCAAACGAACCGCCCTTGCACCACACCTTCAAATGCTTTTTCATCGTTTCTGGGGATGCATCTTCAATGAATCGGGCGAAATTGATCATCACTTCAATTTCATGAGACTTTGAATTAACCAACTCGCTGATAGGTTCTTTATCCTGCCTTAGCCACCACATCACGGTGTCAGCAGAAATGTGAGCACCGCGAACCTGCGAGGTACGAGGATCAATCGTCTCGTAGAAAGATGGGCCAATCTGCCCAGTTGATGGTTCGAAAAAGACAGCACCAATAGAGCAAATTGCTGCGTTGGGTTGAGTACTGAGCGTCTCAATGTCGATCATTAAGTGATTCATGGTTGACTACCCTCACTGGTGATTGTTTCGTGGTTGGCTATCCACTGCTCAAGTGCTGAATAAATCTCTTCGGGGGTAAGGCCTTGCTCTTTCAGCAGGCCCATGCGGATGCGCAGCAATCCGAGTAAGTGGGCGCGCTCGCCTTTGCGCGCATTGGTGCTGATTCCCATAAACTCTGGATCGCTAATTCCGCCTTCCGGCTTTATTGACGTAACCGACATGCAACCTCCTGAAAAAAGCAAAACAAATCCCCGGCAAAGTGAATGCCGTTATTTTTAAATCGGATTAATTAATTGTTTGGACGCGGTTTTCTTTTAATCTGCTTAAATATCCTTTCATGCCAGTAATACATGAAATCAATAAAGGTCATTCGCGCGCGATCGTGATTACCGCGAATGGCTTTTTCGAGCCCGTAAATTATTAAATCTTTACACGGGCTTTTTGAACTAATGGTGATACGAGCACCATTTTTTAGATGTACAGTGAACCCCTGCTCGGCACTTTCCACTGCTTCTCGAATCAGCATTTCCTGTTCCCAAGATGTTTTTTCTTCGGTGAACATGGCGTACTCCGATGATCAGTTAAAGCGAGGGGGCTCCAGCCGCCAGGAGGCTTTAGCTCCCAGTTTCAGGTGTTCCAAGATCTCCGGGGTAACTTCTACGGTTACCGCCTGCGGCTGAACAAACTTCATAGCCTTCTTCAGTTGCTCAGCGTCCAGAGATAGCAGGTCGTATGGTTTAGGGATATCACCATCGGTCACGGAAATAATGATGTTGCGGAGTTCTTCAAGAGTGCATTCATCATTCTCGCCTTGAAGCATTGCGAAATGATAAAGGTGGGATACGCCGTGGCGTAAAAGCTGGAGAGAGTAATCATGATTCCATTCCAGAAACTCTTTATTGAAATGGAAGCATTGTAAAAGCGAGTTAATTTTGTCTGCATATTCGAGTTTCATTTTCGCCCCCAGAGATTAAAAAGCAATAAACCGCTTTTTACTCATGATTCTGTCAATCGTTCGGCATGCTTCTGATAAAGCAAAGTCAATGCCGTAATAATGGCCTGTGTGCGTAATTTGATAGCGCTGGCGGTTGTACGGTTTTTTGCGTGGGAGTTTCAGAATAGTAAAACCACAGTAGAGGCTGGTTTTGCTATTGAGCTGTGATACTGATCCGCGGCTACCGTTCTTCATGTTTCCTCTCCTGAAACCAGTTATCGACCTGGCTCACCAAGACCAAGCCACATCAACCAACCTTCCCTGATCTCCTTAGGACGACTTTCGTAGGCCAGTTTCATGCCGTTGTTCCAGGCTGGAAGGTAAACCCAGTATTCGCCGGCACGGCCAGAAGTAGACTGGGGATCGGTCATCTCGATTACAGGAAGCTTCCCTTTCTCGATCATTCCTCTTACCGCAGCCGGTGTTTTCCCGATGAGTCTGGCAAATTCCTGATAAGGAACCGCATCGGTCGTGCTTGTGATTTGCTTTACCATTAACATTTCCTCGTTATTCGGTTCATGGATTGCTCTTAATGGCTTATAGTTGGCTTTAGTGTTCAATACTAAACACTTAACTGTTTACATCTAAACACCATACTATTGAGATCTAAACACCATGTCAAACGCGTTAAACGAGAAAATCGTCTTAATAAGAAAGTCTGAGTATCTAAGTAGACAGCAACTCGCTGATCTAACAGGAATTCCTTATGGGACTTTAAGTTATTACGAAAGCGGACGCTCAACCCCACCAACCGACGTAATGATGAAGATTCTGCAAATACCTCAATTTACTAAATACACACTGTGGTTTATGACCGATCAGGTTTCGCCTGAAGCCGGTCAAATCGCACCGGCACTCGCACACTTTGGGCAAGACTTAACAACCTCGCAGCACTCAGACCAAAAGACTGGTTAACAATTAACCAGTCCTACATACATTTCAAATGTCTATTATTGGTCGAAAAGTATTCATCACATAATTGCAACGCGTTGAGGCCTAAAGGCAAACGCAACCATCGGAGGGTTTTCTTATGACTATTAAGAAACTCGATGATGGTCGATATGAAGTTGACATCAGGCCTGCTGGTCGCAATGGAAAGCGTATCCGCAGGAAGTTTGATAAGAAAAGTGAAGCGGTAGCTTTCGAGAAGCATACCCAGTTCAACCACCACACCAAAGAATGGTTGTCAAAACCGACGGATAAGCGGCATCTGTCTGAACTGATACAGCTTTGGTGGAATTTGAAAGGCAAGCATGAGGAGCACGGTCGGATAAACCGCAATAAGTTAGACGTGTTTTGCAGGATTACCGACGATCCTTGTGCTTTTCATATTACGAAAGCGCTGATTAGTCAGTATTACGCGGCAAGAAGAAGTCAGGGCATTAAAGCTTCTACCATTAACCGTGACCTCAACAGCATCAGTGGTATGTTCACAGCGCTAATCGAGGCCGAGTTATTTTCAGGTGAACATCCGATCAGGGGCAGGAAGAAGTTGAAAGAAGAAGTCCCCGAAACTGGCTATCTGACAGAGGACGAAATCAAGCACTTGCTCTTTAGACTGGATGGCGACAACAAGAAGATAGCCGTTCTTTGTTTAAGTACAGGTGCTCGTTGGGGTGAAGCGGCTCGACTCAAGGCGGAACACATCATACAGAACCGTGTGACGTTCGTTAAAACCAAGAGTAACAAGCAGCGGACTGTTCCAGTATCAGCGGAAGTGGCAAAACTCATAGCAGATGGTAAGCGAGGGTTGTTATTTGGTAAGGCGTCGTATTCTGACTTCAGGCAGATACTCAGGGAGGTAAAACCTGATCTTCCGACCGGCCAGGCGACGCATGCACTACGCCACAGTTTCGCGACGCACTTTATGATTAATGGAGGAAGCATCATTACGTTACAGAGGATCCTTGGGCATGCGCGAATTGAGCAAACTATGGCCTACGCTCACTTTGCGCCCGAATACCTCCAGGACGCAATCTCACTTAACCCGCTGAGAGGTGGTGCTGATGCGTAAAATGTCCACATTATGTCCACACTTAGGTAGGTAAATATGGCTTTCAACGGTCTTGCGCGCCGCGCAACCCCGCATTGCACCGTTGAAAGCCGTAGTATCTGGGGTGGCTAACGCACCCGACGGGGCTTTTTTCCCGGCGAGTCGACAAGTATTCCCCAGAAAGATGTGATAAATTTAAAAATATCACTGTTTATTCGACGCTGATGTCCGTTTGCAGCCCAATATGCTGGGGTGACGTTTGGCGTGCTGGAGCTGTATTATTCATGTCAGATTTTATTCTTGCCCGGGTGTCGCAAACCCTCGCTACGGAACAGTCCCTGGAAACCCTGGTGCGCCAGCTGCTGGAGATGCTGGAGGCGGTGACGCGAATGGAGTCCACCTACCTTACCCGCATCGATATCAACGCCCAGCGGCAACAGATCATGTTCGCCCACAACAGCAGCGAAATGCAGATCCCGGAAGGGTTTTCCGTTCCCTGGGATGAATCCCTGTGCAAACGCGCCCTTGAGGATCAGTGTACGTTTAGCAATGACGTCGCCCGTCGCTGGCACTCCTGTATCGCCGCCCAGGAGCTGGGGATCGCCACCTTTTTAAGCATTCCTGTGCGCCTGGCCGACGGATCTCTGTTCGGTACCCTCTGCGCCACCAGCCGGCAACAACAGCCTTATAACCTTGAAGGTGAACAGGTCATGGGCCTGTTCGCGAAGCTCATTTCCCACTACGTGGAAAAAGACACCCTGGTGCAACAGCTGCAGGCGGCAAACGTCGCGCTGGAGCTGCACTCGTCTACCGATGAGCTCACCCAGCTCCCTAACCGCCGCGCGCTGTTTAAGCAACTGGCGCTACGCTTTGCCTCCGCCCGCGCTCAGCAGCAACAGGTCGCGCTCATTTTTATCGATCTCGACGGTTTCAAAGCCATTAACGATCGGTTCGGCCATCCGTGCGGTGACAGCTTTCTGGTGCAGGTCGGTGAACGACTCACCGCCGTCGCGCGCCGTGAAGATATCGTTGGCCGCCTTGGCGGCGATGAGTTTTTGATCGTCGGTAGCGCCCAGCCGCCTGCAGCGCAGCAGGCGTATGTCACCACCCTGCGCCAGGCCCTGTGCGGGGTCTACTTCCTCGGCGAACAGCGTATCAACTATGAGGGCGCCAGCTTCGGGGTGGTCATCTGCGATCCGCAGAGTATCGATGTTGAAGCGGCCTTACGCGCTGCCGATGAGGCGATGTATCAGGATAAGAAGTCTCGCCGGCAGGAGAATTTTATTCATATTGACTAAAGTCACGCGATATCCAGTATCATGCAGGGCATCATTCGTGGGTACAGGGACACTATCATGAAATTGGGTATTCTTTTCCCGGTGGCGATCTTTATCATCGCCGTCGTCTTTCTCGGCTGGTTTTTTGTCGGCGGCTATGCGGCGCCGGGCGGGGCATAATGAAAAAAAGCACCATTATTATGCTGGTTGTCGCCATCGTGGCGGTGGCCGGCGCCCAGTTCGGCTGGTGGTGATCGCCGCGACGATATTGCGGAGTTATCCTATCCCATCAATAAGTTAACGCTTTACACTCACGTTATCCGCCGCGGCATTCTTGGCCACGGGGAAAGAAAAATAGCGGGAGAAGTAAGGATGAAAAAGCCGATCGTGTTACCGTTGATTATCGCGCTGTGCACGCTGTTATCGGGATGCATTGTTGACGATGGGTATCACCACCATCGCCACCACCACCATCACCATTATCATGACGATGATTAATGCTTCACGCTGTTGATGAGCCGATAAGACAGGGCGAACCGCGGTTCGCCCGTTGACGCTTAATCCTGACGCTCGTCGCCGAGGAAAATAAAGCCGAGCGGAATAGCGAAGAGCGCGGTAAAGACGATGCTGTAAACTGTCACCATCGCCCCCTGCAGGAAGAACATAGACGTCGTCCACTCCGAGTACGGCATATTGTACTCGCTCACCACGCCGCCAAAGGTCGCCCGTCCCACCACCGCCAGCGCGATAGCAAACACCGCCGCGAGCGACAGACAGTATTTTTTGCAGTTTTTATTGCTGAGGAGTTTTTGCAGAATCATCCGGGCTTCCTTTTTGCTGTGCGATAAACGGCTGTATATGTAACACCAATGCAATAAAAAATGAAGGGTTTTTGTTACAGGACAGAATAAGAGGCGGCGGGCCGGTCTGTGGGTAACCGGCCCGTGGGGATCAGGACTGCAGGGTAGCCAGGCGCGCGGCGAACCCAACGAAAACCAGGCCAATCAGGCTGTTGCCAAGTTTAGCCAGCTTCTTGCGGGTTTTGACGTAGCGGGTGACAAACGAGCCGGAGAGGATCAAAAAGCTCATATAGCAGAAGCTAATCACCTCAAGGGTCAGCGCCAGAATAAAGAACGCCACCCCGGGCGCTTTGGCGTTGACATCGATAAACTGCACGAAAAACGACACATAAAACAGAATCGCTTTCGGGTTGGTAAGGCTCAGGGTCAGGGAACGCTTGAGGATCGCGCTCGCCGGCTCTGCGCTGGCGTCGGCCTGGCCGTCACGCTGGGTCAGCACCGCATAGAGCATTTTGCCCCCCAGCCACAGCAGGTAAATCGCCCCGAGGTAACGGACGACGTTAAACAGCACCGGCGTGGTCTTAATCAGCGTCGCCACGCCGGCAAAGGCCAGAAACATCAGCACCGCGTCGCCAATAAAGACGCCCGCCGCCGCCAGATAGCCTTTCTTCACGCCGTGGGCAATGCCCGTCTTCAGCACAAAAAACGTATTAGGGCCAGGGACGAGGATGATAAACACCGCCCCGACCAGGTAAGTCAAATAATTCAGAACACCAAACTCAGCGAACACTCTGCACTCCTTCGCGCACGACTAAAACATGATCCGGCTCACGTTACCCCAACTGTCGGGATTTTGAAAGCGCAGCCTGTGCGGGAAGGTTAATAGACGGAAGGTTCACCCAGCGGGCGGGTTTTAAAACGGCGATGCACCCACAGATACTGCTCAGGGGCGCGGAGGATCTCGCGCTCAATCACCTTGTTGATATAGCCGGCGGCGATCTGCTTATCCTCACCCGGATAGTCATTCATCACTTCGCTAATGTACAAGCTGTAGCCTTGGCGATCCAGCTTGCGCACCATGCTGATGCTCAGCATTTTCGCCCCCGATAAGCGGGAAAGCACATAGGTGCCGTTGGTGGTTGCCGCCTGCGGGACGGAGAAAAACGGCGCAAACACGCTGCCCTTGGGGCCGTAATCCTGGTCCGGAGCAAACCATACCGCTTCGCCTGATTTTAAGGCATGTACCAGGCCGGTCAGGTTGTTACGATCGATCATCGCTTTGTTCGAGCGCAGGCGACCGCGGGTTTGCACCCACTCCATCAGCGGACTGTTATGCGGACGATAGGTGGCCATCATTGGACGACACAGCCCCATGGCGCGCCCGCCCAGCTCCAGCGACATAAAGTGCACGCCGACGACCATCACCCCTTTCCCGCCGCTAAGCGCATGATTAAGGTTGGCAAAGCCCTCGACATCAAACCATTTTTTGACCCGTTCGTCGCTCCAGAACCAGGCCATGCCGGTTTCAATCAGCCCCATTCCCAGCGACATAAAGTTTTGATCGATCAGGGTCTCGCGCGCCGCCGGCGACATCTCCGGGAAGCAGAGTTCAATATTGCGCCGGGCGATATGTTCGCGGCGTTTGAGAAAACGTCGGGAAAGACGACCCGCGCTGGTGCCGATAAAATGCAGCAGCGGATAAGGCAGTTGTACAATCAACCAGAGGATGCCGAGCCCAAACCAGGTCAGCCAGTTGCGCGGGTGTAAAAGTTGTTTATTAAATACGCAGGCCATGATTTTTCCTGTAAACATTAATTATGTGGTAACGCTTAAGGAAAACAGAATCCATTTATCATCATTAGGCGGTACGTACAGCAAGTAGGACAATACTAATCCGCTGAAATTCCCTCCGGCAAGTAAAAAACAGCGTGCTGACAAAAAAACATAATTGCGGCACAAATGTTACCAAATGTAAACTTAAATCTTGATATCCTCTTAATATATTCATCATGTATATCATTTTCACGCTAATCATCCGCGTTACTAGCAGAAAAAACCGAATCCTTCGCCGGCGACGCCCTGTCTACGGGGCGTTGTCGTCCGCCAAACCGCGCGGACAGCGGCGTGGCGCATCATGTTGCGTCGTCGTTTGTGGACGCGATAAATAAAGCGCGTGCGCCGCGGAATGCATCATGTGTAATCAATCAGCATAAGGAAGATTAAATTCGCCTTAAGAGAATAATTAAGAATAGGCTTATTTAAGCCCGCTTTAAAAATAATCGTCTTCCCTTGCGCAGGCATTTTAATGCCGCCCTCGCCGGCTGATAAAAAAATATTTCTTTACCTCCCGCGCGCAAAAATAGGCGGGATGAATGACGGACAATGACCCGGCGCCGGTATGCACTCGCGTCGGGTCATTGCGAGAACAGCACGGCCAGGGCGCGAACAATGCTCTGGCCGTAGAGGATCAATAGGTGTGGAAATATTGCTGGATCAGCAGCGGATCTTTCGTTTGCGTCAGCGCCGTCATCAGCAGAATACGCGCTTTCGCTGGATTGAGGGAATCGGCCACCAGCCCGGGCTGGCTCTCGTCCGGCGGCACCACGCCACTGCCGGTGCGGGAGGCGCGCACCACCACGATGCCCGCCTGCTGCGCTTTTTTAATACCGGCGGCGCTACGTACCGACACCGAACCTGCCCCCGTGCCGGCGTAAATAATACCGTCGGCATGATGGGCGATCGCCGCATCGTACATATACTCCGGGTCGTCCTGGTAACCATAGATGATCACCACTTTCGGCAGAGCCTTCAGCTGACGCACATCGAAGACCGAGCGCAGAGTGTGGACCTTATCCACCCGCGTTTCAAACTGGGGTTTTCCCCCCACCACGACGCCAAGATAACCCTCCTCCGACGCCCGGAAAGTATCCAGCGAGGTGGCATTGGTTTTGGTGACGAAGCGCGCCGCGCCGATGCGGTCGTTAAGCACCACCATTACCCCGCGCCCGCGGGCATCCGGGTCGGCGGCGACGGTGACGGCTTCCAGCAGATTCATCGGTCCGTCGGCGCTGATCGCCGTCGCCGGACGCATCGCGGCGGTAAAGACCACCGGTTTATTGCTTTTCACCGTCAGATTGAGGAAATAAGGGGTTTCATCGAGGGTGTCGGTGCCATGCGTGATCACCACGCCATCGACATCATCCCGGGCTAATAACGCATTCACCCGCTTCGAGAGCTGCAGAATAATATCGCTGGTCATATTCTCACTGCCGATATTCGCCACCTGCTCACCTTCGACGTGGGCAATTTTACTGATTTCCGGCACGGCGTTAATCAGCGTCTGCACGCCAATTGCCCCGGCTTTATAGCCCGTCGTCTGGGTATTGCTGGCCGCCGAGCCGGCAATCGTCCCGCCGGTGGCTAAAATGACAATATGCGGTAAACGCGTCTCGCTAAACGCCAGGCTGCTTATCGTCAGTAACGCAATGGCAAGTAATGCTCTAAAATTCATACAGGTCACTCCCTTCATAGACATTAATCAAACTTACGCTTGCTTAATGCAAAGGGCTTGCCAGAATTGATATCTTTTACGGGGGGTAAATGGTTAACTATCAGACAATAATAAGGTTCTCGCCTCAACATCGCCCAAATCTGGTGCATGACTGGATCTGAACCGGGCAGGCGCCATGACCCCATACATTATGAGATTTTACCCGTTCAGCAACACACAACACGCATTGCGATCAGATTATCGACACTTCCGTCACCCTCAAGGTCATTTATGCCCGCCAGGTGACGCGAACGGAGAACAGAAATGCGCATTGCCCTGAAGTCGGCCCTGATGCTGACCACCAACGTCATTCAGATCATTAACCCTGAACTGCACCGGCATATGCAACGAACGGCCTTAATCGCGCTGACGCTGGCGCAAAGGCTGGAGCTGCCTGCCGAGCGTCAGCAGACCATTTTTTGCGCCGCGCTGCTGCACGATATCGGCGTACTGGGTGATAGACGCACCATCCATTCGCTGGATGCCATCGATAATATCCACGATCCGCATCAGCGCCAGGGGGCGGCGATGCTTGAGGGGTTAGCAACCTTCCAGCCCATCGTCCCCTTTATTCGCGACCACCACTTTAGCCCGGAGCACCGCGGCAGCCGCGAACAGCATATTGTCTATTTCGCCGATGCCTTTGAACGGCTGCTGCCGGCGGATAGCCGCGTGGCCGCGTGGCCCATGCGGGCAGTGGTGGAGCAGTTCGTCACCCTGCACCGGGAGATCGATCCGCTGCTCTGCGATACCCTGTGCGAGGTCGCTGAAAATGCGAGCTTCTGGCAGCACCTGCATCCCGGGCATATTCAACGGCTGCTGGAAATTATTGCCCCCATCAACACGCTATATCTGGATATTGACGGTCTGAAAGATGTCTGCCTGCTGATTGCCAAAATTGTCGACACCTACAGCAGCTTTACCGCCAGCCACAGTATTATGGTCGGGGAAATCGCCCGCCAGCTTGCCCATTGGATGCAGCTGCCAGAGCCCACCTGCCAGCAAATACAGGTTGCCGGCTATCTGCATGACATTGGTAAAGTTTATATCCCTCTTTCTATTCTGGAAAAAGAGGGCGAGCTGGATGACGACGAGCTGAGTCAGGTACGCGAGCACAGCTACATGACCGGAGATCTCCTGAGCGACTACAGCGAGCTTGGCGACATTATCAACTGGGCCTCGAATCATCATGAAAAACTGGACGGCAGCGGCTACCCTCTGCATCTCGAAAAGGATCACCTGACCCTCGCCGACCGGATTATCTCCATCGCCGATATTTTCACCGCCCTGACCGAAAATCGCCCTTATCGTAAAGGGATGGCCTGGCAGGAGGCCTTACAGATTATGGAAACGGATGTTATAAATGGCGCTCTGGATCGCGATGTCTTTCTCGTTTTACGCCACCATGCGGAAACGCTACACGCCATCATTCTTCAGACCCTTGAACACCCCCGCAGCGAGCACCGTCCCTGAAGCGGGCCGCCGTCATAACCGGGGGCGGGTTCTATAATTAAAACCGCTTCATCTGCATGCAAGGAAACACAGGGTGAGAATCGCCACCATCACCAACTGGGCCTACGGGATCACCGTCGGCCTGACGCTGGCATCCGGGAGCGCCATGCTCATGGCCTCCAGCGCTGACCGCGTCGAACGCCAGGCGGTACAGCAGCGCCAGGTCTTTGATACCCTCTCCGACGAGGTGGAAAACGACGCCTGGGCGCTGTCTGACCTCGCCCGGCTATACGTGGTTAAGCCCTCGCCGGAGACGCTGGAGCAGTATCAGCAGCTGCAGCGGAGCGACAAAAGCATTGAGCTGCGGCTGGCCAGATTGAAAGATAACGGCGCCAGCCGCGAGGAGCTGGCGCTGCTGCACGATGGCCTGCAGATTGCCGCTGAACTTCAGGATGAACAGCAGGCCGCCCTGGCGCATGTCGCCAACGGCGATGCGCCAGCGGCCATCGCGGTGCTGTACGGCAATGCATACGAGACCGAGCTGGAACGTATGCAGACGCAGATCGATCGCTTCCGTCAGATGCTCGAAAATCGCGCCGCCGTTGCCATTGACCAGGCCACCGACCGCTCGCGGATCTGGCGAACCCTGTCGGAAATCATGGTCGGCCTGACCGCCCTGATGTTTTTGTTCGTCCTCGGCTTTATTCTCAAACGCCGGGTGCTCTACCCGGTGGTTCGCCTGAGCGACGTGGTGCAGCGTCTCGCCTCCCAGGACTATGCGGTGGAGACGCCGCAGTTCACTCAGGTGGATGAGATTGGCGATATGGCCCAGGCCATCCGAATTTTTCGCGAGAACGGCCTGGCCCGCCAGCAGCTGGAGCAGCAGCGCGACGCCGACTGGGCGATCCGCGAACTGCTGGCGCGCATGACCCAGCGGCTGCAGGGCTGTGAAACCATTGAGGATGTGATTAAGGTGGCAGAACTGTTTGCGCCGAATATCGCCCCGACGATCCCCGGGAAACTGTATATTCTGGATACCGATCCCTGGCAGATGCGCTGCGTGGCGCAGTGGCTGGCGCCCGCGGGGGAGACGACGCCCTTTTCACCCGACGACTGCTGGGCGATACGTCGGGGACTCAGCCATCCGCCGGTGCAGGGCGAACCCGATATCACCTGCTATCATCTGCCGGAGGAGCACGCCGGCCAGTCGCTCTGCGTACCGCTTATCGCCCAGGGCGAAGCCATCGGGCTGCTGACCTTTCAGAACGTTACCGCCAGTGACGCCCCTTCCCGGGCCTACCTTGAGCTGATGGCGGAAGCGCTGGGCCTGGCGCTGGCCAATCAGCGTTTACGCAGCGCCCTGCTGGAAAAAGCGCTGTTCGATTCCCTGACCGGCCTGCGTAATCGCCATCATCTTGACGAAGCGCTGCATTCACAGATGGCGCTGGCGGTCCATACCCACACCCCGCTGAGCTGTCTGATGATCGACATCGATCATTTTAAAGCCATCAATGATCGCTACGGCCACGAGGCCGGGGATCTGGTGATTAAGAGCGTCGCCACCATCGTGCAGCGCGCGGTGCGCGATATCGGCATGGCTTTCCGCTACGGCGGCGAGGAGTTTCTGGTGCTGCTCCCCGGCATTGACGAAGCCGAGGCGCACCAGTGCGCCAGCGAGATCTATACCCAGGTGCATAATATGACGCTGCGCGATGGTCTGACCGAAATAGGTCAGGTGGATGTGTCGATTGGTATCGCCAGCTATCCGCAGCATACCCAAAGCGACAGCCTGCTGCGCGCGGCGGACGCCGCGCTGTACCGGGCGAAAGAGCTGGGCCGCTCAAGGATTGTCAGCTTTGGCCGCCTGAAGACCGGTTAACCGGGTGAGTGCTCAGTCGCATTGAGCAGCGAGATGACTTTCCGTACTACCGCCGAACGGATATGGCGGTGGTAAACCATGCTCAGCTCACTCTCCGCCAGCCGGTCCTGAAGATCGATGTACACCACGTTATCGAGGCGTAAGGCCCGCGCCGAGACCGGAACCAGGGCCACCCCGACCCCGGCGGAGACCAGGCTAATCATCGAGGTGACGTCGTTGACCCGCTGCGCCACCTGCGGCGTAAAGCCCGCGACGCGGCAGGCGTCAATAAATACCTGCTCCAGCCCGGTGCCCTGCGGATCGTTAAGAGAGATCCAGTTATCCGCGCGCAATGAGGCCAGATTGAGCGCCCCTACCCCTGCCAGTGGATGCTGCTGATAGAGCGCCAGACAGAGCTTTTCCCGCACAAACGGCCTGACCACCAGCGCGTCCGGCGGCGAGGCCAGCGGCGCGCGGATGATGGCGATATCCAGGCGTAGATCCAGCAGCGCTTCGTAGAGCATTTGCACATCGCCATGCACCAGCGACAGCTCAATTCCCGGCCAGTCGGCGCGCAGCTCGCGCAGGAGCCCCGGCAGTTTGCTGTCGTACATCGCGCTGGAGACATACCCCAGATGCAGTCTTCCCTGCTCGCCCCGCGCGGTGCGCTGGGCGTCCAGTGCCGCCTGGTCGACCATCTCCAGCGCCAGCCGCGTCTTCTGCCAAAAGGCCTCGCCCGCGGCGGTCAGGGTCAGACGGCGGTTAGCGCGGGAGAAGAGCACCACCCCCAGACGCTGCTCGAGCTGTTTGATCTGCTGGCTGAGGGCGGGCTGGGCGATATGCAACCGCTCCGCCGCCCGGTGCATATGTAACTCTTCGGCAACGACCACAAAATGGCGTAACGCTCGCAAGGACATGGCCGGACTCCGGTGGGCTTGATTGATAATAAAAATATTATCAATAAAGCATTAATGATGCAATTGATAACCATTAGCCTGCGAAGCATACTGTGCGCATCGACACGCTAAGGAGAACATCATGACCGCACCGATTCAGGATCTGCGCGACGCCATCGCGCTGCTGCAACAGCATGACAATCAGTACCTCGAAACCAATCATCCGGTGGACCCTAACGCCGAGCTGGCCGGCGTCTATCGCCATATCGGCGCCGGCGGCACTGTGAAGCGCCCCACCCGCATTGGCCCGGCGATGATGTTTAACAATATTAAGGGCTATCCGCATTCGCGCATTCTGGTGGGCATGCACGCCAGCCGCCAGCGGGCAGCGCTGCTGCTGGGCTGCGAAGCTTCGCAGCTGGCGCTGGAGGTGGGTAAAGCGGTGAAAACACCGGTCGCGCCGGTAGTGGTCCCGGCCGACAGCGCCCCCTGTCAGGAGCAGATCTTTCTGGCCGACGATCCGGACTTTGATTTGCGCACCCTGCTCCCGGCGCCCACCAACACCCCGATCGACGCCGGCCCCTTCTTCTGCCTGGGCCTGGCGCTGGCCAGCGATCCTGACGACGCCTCGCTCACCGACGTCACCATCCACCGCTTGTGCGTGCAGGGCCGGGATGAGCTGTCGATGTTTCTTGCCGCCGGCCGCCATATCGAAGTGTTTCGCCAGAAAGCCGAGGCTGCCGGAAAACCGCTGCCGATAACCATCAATATGGGTCTCGATCCGGCCATCTATATTGGCGCCTGCTTCGAAGCCCCCACCACGCCGTTTGGCTATAACGAACTGGGCGTGGCCGGCGCGCTGCGTCAGCGCCCGGTGGAGCTGGTGCAGGGCGTCAGCGTCCCGGAGAAAGCCATCGCCCGCGCCGAGATCGTTATTGAAGGCGAACTGCTGCCCGGCGTGCGCGTCAGAGAGGATCAGCACACCAACAGCGGCCACGCGATGCCGGAATTTCCCGGCTACTGCGGCGGCGCCAACCCGTCGCTGCCGGTGATCAAAGTCAAAGCGGTCACCATGCGGCACAATGCGATCCTGCAGACGCTGGTGGGACCGGGGGAAGAGCATACCACCCTCGCTGGGCTGCCGACGGAAGCCAGTATCTGGAATGCCGTCGAGGCTGCCATCCCGGGCTTCTTACAAAATGTCTACGCCCACACCGCGGGCGGCGGTAAATTTCTGGGGATCCTGCAGGTGAAAAAACGTCAGCCCGCCGACGAAGGTCGTCAGGGACAGGCTGCGCTGCTGGCACTGGCGACCTATTCCGAACTGAAAAACATCATTCTGGTTGATGAGGATGTCGATATCTTTGACAGCGACGATATCCTGTGGGCGATGACCACCCGCATGCAGGGGGATATCAGCATCACCACCCTCCCCGGTATCCGCGGTCACCAGCTCGATCCTTCCCAGACGCCGGAATACAGTCCGTCGATCCGCGGGGAAGGTATCAGCTGCAAGACGATTTTTGACTGCACGGTCCCCTGGGCGCTGAAGCCACACTTTGAGCGTGCGCCGTTTGCCGATGTCGACCCGCGTCCGTTTGCTCCGGAGTATTTCGCCCGTCTGGAAAACGGCCACGGTCAGTAAGTCAGTCAAGCTGGGCGACTGGCGCCGGACACGCGGCGTCTGTCGCCCGATTCAGCGCCATCCGGAGCGGATGGCGAAGGCCGGGTTAATTAATCGCCGCGGCGAGGTCTTTTTTCACCTGCTCGCGCTGCTCGGCAGTCAGCACCTGGCTGAAGTCAAAGTAGTATTTCACACGATAGTAGCGCACCTGCTGATCCAGCTGGCCAAAAGCAGCCAGCTGCTGTTTGACTTTAGCTTCATCCCATTTCCCGGAGTGAATAACGTCGGCCAGGGCGCCGTCCTGATAGCCGCTGATTTTAATCTGGCTCACATTGTTTTCGAATCCCTGACGCAGCGCCTGGATTTTGGCGACCTGATCCTCACTCAGCTTCAGATGCTGGACAACCGGGTCCTGCGAGACAGACGGCACGTCAGCCGAGGTCGACGCCTGGCTGGCGGCGGTGAAGCAGGTGGTCAGCGCAATGGCGATCAGGGTGTTACGCAAGCGTGTATTCACAATGAGTTATCCTTCAGGCAAGTAAAAGAGACGGGATTATCATCGCGGGAATAAAGCCTATCTGTAACAAAGCATTCGTTTAAAACTGGATAAGAAAAGAATGGCAGGTCACCGAAACCTCGCCCCGGTGGGGGCTCAGCAGCAGAGAAAGATATATTCATCCTTCCAGTAACGGCCCTGACCAATGATATCCCCGGCCGCAGTGATTAACCGTTTTTGCTTTTCGGTTTCGATCCCCTCCACAATCACATGCCCGGTCAGGGTATGAATAGCCTGTAACAGCCCAGGCAAAGCGGGATCGTTTTCTTTGTCCCAGAAATAATCTTTATCCACTTTGACGCAATCGAAGCGAAATCGCTCCAGCAGCCGGAAAGTCGTGCGTCCGCGTCCAAAGTCATCCAGCCAGACCGGGCAAAGCGCCGCCAGCGTGCTCAGCGCCGTCAGTTCGCGACCGGCGATAAACTCATGAAAATTCTCATTTATTTCCAGGGCGATGTATTTACTGGCGCGCAGAAAATCACACAGATAGCGATCGGTCAGAATAAAATGGCTTAATAAATCATCAATATTCAGCGAGATCGGCTTATTATCGACCTGGGAAAAATCAAAGACGGAAAGCAATTCGATTTGCCGGGTAAATAGTGCAAGCTTGTCGCGTTCGGTGAGCGTGGAGAAAGAAAACGTGGGCGCGGAGGTGTTATTTTGTGCGGGTGCTATAATGTCTTTAGTGAGCAATTCCCACGAGTGGTAGGCACCATCATCGCTAATAGCGGGCTCCAGAACGAAGCGATAAGAGGTATTTTTCACGTTTTCTTTAACCATTTAAAAAATACCAGAAATAAGAAAGGGTTAAAGCATGTCATATATTTCCCGCCAACAAAAATAGTTTAAAATGATCGATAAGAAACATTCGATAGCTAAAAGCTATCAAGATATAATTTATTGATCGGTAAAGTGAATTAATATAAATTTGCCACCGCTGTCATCCCCACCTAAGTCAAAATTAAAATATCGTTTCAAACCAGCCAGTTACAAAATAATCCATCACCAGGCATTGCGGCTTCATGCTTTTTCCCTACGGGGAAAAAAGCATGGAGTAATAAAACCGAAAAAAACAAGCCGCCAGTTTTTGGCATTTTTATGCCGAAGATCAATAACGCATCACCCGGCACGGCCCGCCTGCCACGCCTGCCACGCCGTCTGCAGGCGATAAATCAGGCAGACGGGTCAACGAAACGTCATATTTTCCCGCTACCTTACTGGCAAAAGAGGCGAAGTGGGAAAAGGGTAGTGAGAAGAATATACGGGGTTCCGCTGGCGCTGATGCTAGTCATGCTCAGCGCCAGCGCGTGGCTGGAACCGGCTCCGCGGCATGCCGCCAGAGGCCTGTGCGTCTGGTTTGATGGAGCAATGGTCGACTGCCTGCAGAGGCAGCGGCTGGGCGAAGGGAGGCCCGCTCACGCGCTGGCCAGACGATAAACCGGTACCCGCCGGGTGGTATTGAACAGAGTGTCGCAGACCTCCACCTCCTCAGTGACAATGGCCATACCGGACCGGCGCAGCTGGGCAATGTCCGCCGCTACCCGCTGACTGCCGAACCAGAACAGGGCATCCAACGCGGTAACCGGCAGGCCGGCGATTAATGCCTGCCGGAGTCGATCCCGGGCTGGTTTAATCTCCCGGGCGATCTGCTGGTACGGCGCCGCCGTCTGGCCCGTCGCCTCGACGCGACGAATACGGTTTGTCAGGTGGTAATGAAAGCTCTCCGGTACAGCCTGTAAATCCTGCTTCAAACTGTAGACGCAGCCGTAACGTTTGCCGTTGAAAACGGCGGCTTTACGACTGAGCTGCAGCGTCTCGCGGACGTCGGCGATCAGCTGCGGCGCGCGCACCAGCAGCAGGCGAAAAGGCAGCTCGAAGCTGGTGACATAGTCGACGTTCAGCAACGCAATGCGCAGACGCTCCTCTGCCCCGGCCTGCAGCTGACGGCACTCCTGATAGACTTCTCGCCACTGCTCCCGCAGCCGCGACGTTTCACCGGCTTCGGTAAACTGGTATTTTTCAATATCGTAATCAATTCTCCCGAGCACCGCACATTCCTTCCTGAATCAGTCCCGGCGTTATACTATCATCCTCCGGCGCGGTACCCTACGCCGAGCGCCGTCGCCTCTGTCGGTTATTTACGATAAAGATAACGGGTGATGACCACATCAAGAACAAACAGCAGGAAAATAACGCTGCTTAACCACAATAAGCCTGCGAATAAATCAAGTAATTGCATCGTTGTTCCCTCGCCGTTGGCCATAAAAATAAAGCCCCATCACCATAAGGTAGTTAAGAACTACCTTAACAGCCACAGATTAAAAATTATTTAGCGATATGAAATCCCGAGCCCTTGCAGGTTCATTTTACTGACATCAAATTGTCATCAAACAATGTCTATCATCAGCCGACGCCGCAGGATGGTTCCTGCCGTCATGGTATCGCCGGCAAACGCGCGACCGCACGGTTTAACAACACGGAATAATATCGCCCTACCTCACTCTTACTGTCATTGCATAATCTTATATCAGGCGCCATTACCATTCTGCTGAATAATCCGGAATGCGCTATAAGTCATAAACGCCCTGCTGATTGGTTGACCATGGAGAAATACGATGCCCAGCGAAAAAGCCCGCAGCCTTGACCATTTCTATGAGTTACTGGCGACAGGACAACATCAGAAAATCGAACTCGATTTTGACGTCGCCGCAGACGATTTTTTTAAAATCGCCACCGAGTTTGGCGACATTGGCGCGAGGATCACCCGGGTGAATGAGCGATTTATTATTAAGATCAAGTCGCCAAAAGCGTAAGCCTCTGCCCGCCTTCCCCGGCGGGCGTCAGGCCAGCATCATGCGGGCTCTGTGGCTCGCAGGGAGTCACAGCCTGCCCCTGATTGAACGCACATCGCGTGGGTACGCTTTCCTGTTGGCGGGTGACACCTTGCGCCTGTTGAACTTTGCCGCCGTCTCCACGCCCGGAACCCTTTTTGACCCCGCGGTGATCCGGGTGGAGAAGATAACGATCGGTATCTTAAGCGCCGACCTGACCGACGGCTTCGGGCTGCCGGTGCACCCCCATATTGACACCCTGCCCAAGCAAGGAGGGAACGGATCGCCGGTCTGCCCGCGACTATCTGGTTCATTCCCGGGCCGCCGGCGCGTATCTCGCTCAGTGATAGCCTTCACTGCCGGACACTTTGCCGCGAAAGACGTAATAGCTCCAGGCGGTATACATCAGGATCACCGGGATGATCAGCAGCGCCCCCGGCAGCATAAATACCTGGCTGGAGGGCGGCGCGGCGGCATCCCACAGGGAGATGTGCGGCGGAATAATGTTCGGCCAGACGCTGATTCCCAGCCCGCTGAAGCCGAGGAATATCAGGCCCAGCGTCAGGATAAAGGGACGAGCATGGCTTGCGGGGCGCGCACTCAGGCGCCAGATCCACAAGCTCAGGGTCAGCACCAGGATCGGCACCGGCACGAACCAGAAGAAATTGGGCAGCGTAAACCAGCGTTCCGCCACGTAGCGCCAGCCCAACGGCGTCCAGACGCTGACCACCGCGATCACCGCCATCAACGCCAGCAGCGCCTTGCGGGTCAGCTCGCGCATCCGCTGCTGCAGCGCGCCTTCGCTTTTCATGATCAGCCACGTGGTGCCCAACAGCAGATAGGCCACCACCAGCCCCAGACCGCAGAACAGGTTAAAGGGGGTAAGCCAGTCCAGCGTCGAGCCGGCGAAGCGGCGGTCGGCTACCGCAAAGCCGTTGATAAAGGCGCCGACGACAATCCCCTGGCTGAAGGTCGCCAGCAGCGAGCCGCCGGCGAAGGCATAGTCCCAGAAGGTGCGATGCGAGGGAACCGCTTTAAAACGAAACTCAAACGCCACGCCGCGGAAAATCAGGCCGATGAGCATCGCCGTCAGCGGGATAACCAGCGCATCGGTGATCACCGCGTAAGCCAGCGGAAACGCGCCGAACAGCCCTGCCCCGCCGAGCACCAGCCAGGTTTCGTTACCATCCCAGACGGGCGCCACGCTGTTAACCATCACATCGCGCTCTTCGGCGTCATGCACCACGCTGAAAAGCATCCCGATGCCTAAATCGAAACCATCCATCACGATATACATCAACGTGGCGAAGACAATGATGACAAACCAAATCACCGAGATATCGATGCTCATGATGCGTTCTCCTCATCCCGCACCGGCTCTGCCGCCGAGAGCGGACGCGCCGGGGTGCCTGCGGTTTGCGAGGTCAGCTCCGTCACCGGCTGCGGCCCTTTTTTGATAAGCCGGAAGATATAGTAATACCCCACGCCAAACACCGCGCAGTAGACCACGATAAACACCAGCAGGCTAATAGCCATCTGCAGCGTACTGTGCAACGACACCGCGTCCCGGGTGCGCAGCAAACCGTAGATCACCCACGGCTGACGGCCCATCTCGGTGGTCACCCACCCGGCGACCAGCGCAATCAGACCGGCGGGACCCATACAGAGCGCAAACCACTGGAAGGGACGCGAATGGTACAGCCGCCGCCGATAGCGAAGCCAGGCGCTGCAGATCCCTAAGGCGATCATCAACACCCCCATCCCAACCATAATGCGAAACGACCAGAACACGGCGGGCGAATAGGGCCGGTCCTCTTTCGGGAAATCTTTCAGGGCCGGCACCTGCTTATGCAGGCTATGGGTGAGGATCAGGCTGCCGAGCGCCGGGATCTCCAGGCCATAGCGGGTGCGCTCCTGCTCCATATCCGGCAGACCAAACAGCAGCAGCGGGGTGGCCTCGCCGGGCCGGTTTTCCCAGTGTCCCTCAATCGCCGCAATCTTCGCCGGCTGATGTTCGAGGGTATTAAGACCGTGCATATCACCCACCACCGCCTGGATCGGTGCCACCAGCAGCGCCATCCACATCGCCATCGACAGCATTTTGCGGATGGCCGGCGAGTCGTTGCCGCGCAGCAGATGCCAGGCGGCGGAGGCCCCGACGAACATGGCGCTACTGAGAAACGCGGCGATCGCCATATGGAATAAGCGATACGGGAACGAGGGATTAAAGATAATCGCCAGCCAGTCCTGCGGGATGAGGTGGCCATTTTCGAGGGTAAAACCCTGCGGCGTCTGCATCCAGCTATTGGAGGCGAGGATCCAGAAGGTGGAGACCAGGGTGCCAAGGGCTACCATGCAGGTGGTAAAAAAATGCAGCGCTGGCGGCACCTTGCTCCAGCCGAACAGCATCACGCCGAGGAATCCCGCTTCGAGGAAGAAGGCTGTCAGCACTTCATACAGCAGCAGCGGGCCGGTAATACTGCCGGCAAATTGAGAGAATCCGCTCCAGTTGGTGCCGAACTGATAGGACATGACTAATCCGGAAACCACGCCCATACCAAAATTGACGGCGAAAATTTTCAGCCAGAAGTTGTAGAGCGAGCGCCAGACGTTATCCCGGGTTCTCAGCCACATCCCCTCCAGCACCACAAGGTAGCTGGCAAGGCCGATGGTGATGGCCGGAAACAGAATATGGAAGGAAACGGTAAAGGCAAATTGCAGTCGGGCCAGATGAAACGCGTCAAATTCAAACATAATCCGCACCATCATTGTGAAACGCCCCGGCCGCAGCCGGGGCTTATGCGAACATCACTTAGCCGATGATGACGTGTTTTGCTTACCGGCACCGAGTTCGGCGCCGGTCAAAGGATCACCCTGCGGGTCAGACTGTGTTCGCTTCAGCATCGCTTTGCACAGCGCTTCCTGCTCCGGCGTCAGGCCGACAGAGGCGCTGCCATCTCCGCCATCCACGGCCGGCTGCGGATCCTTGACATAATCAAAGTGTTTGTCACTGTTCCAGCTGCCGCGTACTTCTCCACCCTCAGACATATTGTAGTAGGTGTTCGCGTACTCGCTAATGGGCGGCAGTTTGCCCGGCGGATAGTTATTACGAATCGACTGCAGCGCTTTCTCAAAAGAGAGCTGATGCGCCGCTTCGCGAGTCATCAGGAACGCCAGCGCGTCCTTCACGCCGGGATCGTCGGTCACATTGATCAGCCGTTCATAGACGATCTTCGCCCTCGCCTCCGCCGCGACGTTCGATCGCAGGTCTGCGGTGGGTTCGCCGATAGTATCAATGTAGGCCGCTGTCCACGGCACGCCCGCCGAGTTGGTCAGCGGAGTACCGCCGCCGTAGAGCAGCGACGTAATATGGCTGTCGTTGCCGTTGGCGGTGAGCGAACGATAGAGTTCCGCCTCGCTCTCGGTGCCCTCCGCCAGCGCCCCTTTGGCGCCTTTATTTAGCATGCCGACCAGGGTGCCAATGATCTCCAGATGGCTTAGCTCCTCTGTCGCGATATCCATCAGCATGTCTTTACGGCCGGGATCGTCATCGCTTAATCCCTGAGTGAAATAACGACACGCGGCGGCCAGCTCGCCCTGAGGGCCGCCAAACTGTTCGAGCAGTAAATTCGCGAGCCCCGGGTTGGGTTCAGCAACGCGCACGGTATACTGCAGTTGTTTCACATGACGAAACATAGGCCTGCCTCCTGGGTTATTTTTTCGCTTCTACGCCGTCAGCATCTGAACGCAGGAGAAACTGCTCCGTGGTCTGAGGAATATGTTTGATCAGCCAGTCGGCCATTTCCCGCTCTTCCGCCAGGATGGCCTCAATGGCTGGGATGGAGGCGGTATCGCCCGCTTTTTCAGCGGCCGCCAGCAGAGAGGTATAGCAGGCGATCTCAAACTGCTCGAAAACGTACCCGCTGATCGAGCCTTTGACGATTTCATCGGAAGGAAACATTCCGCCAATGGACTGGCCAAGAGCCGCCATTTTACTCATCGAATCTTTAATCACCGAGCGCGAAATGTCGTTGCGGTCGAGGATCTCTTCCAGCACGGTAATTTGCCGTTTGGTCTCATTAATATGCTGTTCGATTCTGGCACGGAGATCCGGATAATTATCGATACGGCCAGCCATTGATTCCAGCATGGATTCTGCCTGTTTTTCCATGGCATGCGCATCTCGTAGCCAGTCATGATAATGTTCAATGTGATTCATCGTGATTTCCTCGTGTCAGGGAGCGTTTATTTTTCCGCTTTTTTATTAATATTACCTACCGCCAGGTCGGTTAATTTAACATCGGTTTGCTTTTCTTCTTCCAGGGTTTCGGCCAGCAGTTTGACCGCTTTTTTATAACCCAACTGTTCCGCCAGGGTAACCAGGGTACCGTAACTGGCAATTTCGTAATGCTCGACCTTTTGCGCAGCGGCAATTAACGCGGCATCGCGTACCTCGTTTTTTTCCGTGCTCTCAACGACTTCATTGGCCTCTTCGATCAATCCTTCCATGGCCACGCATTTCATGCGTTTGATTTTCAGACCAGATTCCTGCTCAATAATCTGGTCTATACGTTCAATCTGGCCCTGGGTTTCTTCAAGATGAGCATTGAACGCCGCGCTGAGTTTTTCACTGGACGCCGCTCTGGCCAGTTTTGCCAGCCCGCGGGTTAATTGTTTCTCTGCGCTGTAGGTATCTGAGAGCAGGTGAATAAATACATCTTCAATGCTTTTCATATTCATAGAAATACCTTCTGGAGTCAGAAAATAACTGCGAGTCTGTGACAGACTCGCAGGAGATACTTTCACTTCAGGGTGCAAGGAAAAGGATAATCAGGAATTATCGGACTTGCGGCCACCGCCGTGGCTGTTTTGTCCGCCTTTTTTACCCGCTTCAGACGCACGCTGCGGATCATTTTTAAAGTTCCCGCCGCTGTGCTGACCACCTTTACGACCTGCTTCAGAAGCTTTTTCACGGTCTTCAGCAAAATTTCCGGAACCACCACGATGCTCTGCCATATTTCACCTCATGTATATCGGTTATGTCAGTACGATACGAAAATATTCCGTATCACTCGTCGTTCGATATTTAAATTTAGCGGGTAATGCTGGTTAGTCAAATTATTATCCCGTGTTTTTGATGCCTTTTAGGAGTAATTCGGAATAATTCCACAAAACACATCAAAAATAACCAGACGGTACATTGCCGCTAACTTACTGTGTTCAGGGAAATAATGCACACAGAGCACCACTGTGGCAAAGAATTATTTATACCGGCGGAGTACTCCCGTTGGGTTATATAACGAAGCGGCAGTACTGCCCTTAGTCTGGTTGAAATTAAGAATTTTTCTTTTTTTAAGGGCAAAAAAAAAAGCCGCTGGGGAAGCGGCTGGAAAATAAAACGGAGCGAATATCATGCCCGATTAAGCCTGGCATACATAAGGGGAATAGGCAAATAACCTCAACAAACCAGCCGCTAAATAAGCGAAGCGTGGAATACATTCACTGAGTGGAATATCACGCAGTTCCATTATAAGTACTCTACGCTTTATTTTTACTGTGGTTTATCGGCGGCAATAACGTTAGGTCACAATGCCTTTTCGCCTGCTGCTATCAGCCATTCTCTCCAGGAGAAGACTTTATGAAAGCACTCACTTATCATGGCCCCCATCATGTCAGCGTCGACACCATGCCCGACCCGGCCCTTGAGGCGCCGGACGATATTATTCTGCGCGTCACGGCGACGGCGATCTGCGGTTCCGATCTGCACCTTTACCGCGGTAAGATCCCCGGCACGCACCATGGTGATATTTTCGGCCATGAATTTATGGGGGAAGTGGTGGAAGCCGGTTCCGAGGTCACCGCGGTTCGTAAAGGCGATCGGGTGGTTATCCCGTTTGTCATCGCCTGCGGAGACTGCTTCTTTTGTCGCCTGCAGCAATATGCCGCCTGCGAAAGTACCAATAGCGGCCAGGGGGCGACGCTCAACCGAAAAGGCATTTCGCCACCGGCGGCCCTGTTCGGCTACAGCGATTTGTACGGCGGGATCCCCGGCGGCCAGGCGGAATATGTGCGCGTTCCCAAAGCCAATACCGGACCGTTTAAAGTGCCGGACACCTTACCCGATGAAAAGGTGCTGTTTCTGTCAGATATTCTGCCTACCGCCTGGCAGGCGGTAAAAAACGCCGAGGTCAAACCCGGCAGCAGCGTGGCTATTTTTGGCGCCGGCCCGGTTGGCCTGCTGTGTGCCTCCTGCGCCAGGCTCAATGGCGCAGAGCAGATATTTATCATCGATCATAACGATTACCGACTCGACTTCGCGCAGCGGCGCTATGGCGCGATCCCGATAAACTTCGACCACCATGACGATCCGGCGCAGTGGATTATCGACAACACCGCCGGCCATCGCGGCGTCGATGCGGTGATTGACGCCGTCGGCTTCGAGGCGAAAGGCAGCCTTACGGAAACCGTCCTCAGCACCCTGAAAATCGAGGGCAGCAGCGGGAAAGCGCTGCGCCAGTGCATCGCTGCCGTGCGCCGCGGCGGCATCGTCAGCGTGCCCGGGGTTTACGCCGGTTTCATTCACGGATTTATGTTTGGCGATGCCTTTGATAAGGGGCTGACCTTCAGAATGGGGCAAACCCACGTCCATGCCTGGTTGCCGGATCTACTGGCGCTTATTGAGCAAGGGTTGCTCACCCCGGAGGAGATTGTCACTCACCATATGCCTCTGGAGGAGGCCGCGCGCGGCTATCAGATCTTTGAGAAACGTGAAGAGGCATGCCGCAAAGTGATCCTCGTGCCGGGGATGCAGCCCGGAAAGGCAACGCTTTGAGGCGGAGATTAACGCAGCGAAATCCCTCGGAGGCCAGTCTGCGCCGTGCTATAAAAACAGCATGCGCTGGCCGGCCGTCGCTGATACAGCCGTTAACCACAGGAGAAGGTCATGCTCGAGTTACGCCCGAATTGCGAATGCTGTGATAAAGATCTGCCGCCAGACTCACGCGAAGCGTTTATCTGTTCGTTCGAGTGCACCTTTTGCCAGGACTGCATGACGGCGCGGCTTAACGGCCATTGCCCGAACTGCGGCGGCGAACTAGTGCGGCGTCCGGTGCGTCCCGAAGAGGCGCTCCGGCGCCACCCCGCCTCCACCCTGCGCCGCCATGGGCAGTAAAACCGGATGAGCAGGCGTAGCGAAAAGGAGCCCTCGGGCTCCCTTTCTTCATCCTTATTTCGCTGCCGAAAAGCGCCACTCTGCGGCGGTCGACAGCGTCACAAATGGCCCGGCAAGGGTGACAATGTGATGGCCAATGATGTCAGGCGCTGATAAACGTTCGTTATCCATGGTTGAGTGCGCATCTGAGATCAGCACCGTCCGTAATCCCAGCGCCGATGCCGCTCGGCAGGTCGTGTCCACGCAGAATTCGGTTTTCATCCCGGCAATAACCAGCTGTTTTACGCCGGCCTGAGCGAGCTGATGCGCAAGGTCAGTTTGCTGAAAACAGGAAGGGTACTTTTTAATAAAGACGATATCCCGCTCGCCGTTAACACCCATCTCAGGCAGCAGTTGAGTTAATGGACTTTGCGCGGAGAACGGAGAGTCGTCAGCTCCGGTATGGCGGGCAAAGAAGACGGGCACCTCAGCCTGTCTCGCTTTTTCAATCAGCAGGCAAACGTTCGCCAGAAGCGCATCGGCCTGATACGGGGAAACCGGGCCACGGAAAAGCCCCTGCTGCATATCGATAATTAACAGGGCATCCTCAGATGAAATCATGATGGGTCTCCATTCAGTCTGTCACGAACGGAGAGGTCTCTCCCCGTCCACATTGGCGGGGAGTGAGGATCTGTTTGTCAGGAGCCGGTCACCGATACGCCCACACCACCGCAGGTTACGGTCGTGGTGGTGACGGTGGTGGTTGGCTGCACTGACGTAATCATTATCTGACCTTCACTTATTCCTTACAGATAAAACATAAGCGCCATTAAAACGGCTCTTTTCTTATAGCATTGAGCTGAGACGGATGGCAATTTATGCGTGAACAACGCAGCCGCTTTACGCAACCATTAACGGCTTACAATATAGGCGCGAAGGATTTCACCTGCTGAAAGAATATGTTTCACAGTATATGCCCGAGCCTCCTGTGGATTATTTTGCTGGCAGGCCATCAGGATCTGCTGATGCTCATCCTGGAATTTCAGCGTATCCGACAGCAGTCTGTTCTGAAAAAGCTCATATCTTTCAATCTGCTCGCGCAATTCACCGATCATCTTCAACAGGCGCTGATTGTTACACTTCCGATACAGCAGTTCATGAAACTCCCGGTTATACCTCCCCTGCAGCTCGGGTTCAGAAGCGCTACTCAGCAGCTGATGCACCAGCTCTGCCCGGGCAAGCGTTTCCGGGTCCATATTCTCCAGGCTATGAAAAATGGCTTCACCTTCCAGGAGTGCCCGCAGCTGATAAATTTCATCGACATCTGCGGCCGTCAGCGTTTTCACCACCGCGCCACGATTTCTGAAAATCTCAACCAGACCTTCGCGCTCAAGCTGCTGTATCGCTTCTCTCATTGGGATACGGCTGACAGAAAACTGGCAGGCCAGGTCGCGCTCCACAAGCCGGTCGCCATCTCGCAATGCCCCCTTGTTGATTAAGATTTTTAACTCACTGGCAAGGATATCGGCGGTCGAACGGGTAGCAGCGTTCATTTGGCTCTCTTTACATCATTCATAAATGGTATACGATTATACCATTCGAGCCAACGTCATGACAACCTTGCGATTCTACCTGCGGCTTCGTTCAGGCAATGCAACTGGACGATACCGCAGTGAAGAAATTCATCCCTCTATAGAGAAAGGCAAACCAATGGAACATGCTTATACCAGTCATATCACATGGACCGGCAATCAGGGCACGGGTACCTCGGGTTACAAGGCTTATGCCCGGACCTGGGATATCGCGGTAAAGGGAAAAGAACCCATTCATTGTTCAAATGATCCATTACTGGGCGGCGATCCCGGCAAAATGAACCCGGAAGATCTCCTGCTCTCTTCTCTCTCTGCCTGTCACATGCTGTGGTACTTGCATCTGGCCTCAGATGCCGGCATTACGGTCATGGAATATCAGGACTCGCCGGTGGCAACGGGTGAAGTATTAAAAGGGGGCGCGGGTCGCTTTATTTCTGCTACCCTCCGGCCGAAAATCACCGTATTACCAAGTACCGATCTCGACGCCGCCGCGGCCCTTCATCAGCAGATCCATCACGTCTGTTTTATCGCCCGATCGGTCAATTTCCCGGTCAGCTACCAGCCTGAATTTATTATCTTTAACGCAGAGTAACTCGTTTCTGGCGCGATCATCCGGTGCGCAGGAAATGTGGCTGGGGTATCCAACCTCAGCCACACTTCGCTGCACGCCGAAGCATCCTGCTCTGGTCGTCATTAGACTGCACGGACATTCACCACGGAGCAGACTTATGATTGCAGTACTTTTTGAGGCCGACGCCTTACCGGAAGCACAGGAAAGATATCTTCAGCTGGCGGCCGGGCTGACGCCTTTGCTTTCAGACACGCCGGGGTTTATTGCCATCGAGCGTTTTCAGAGCCTGAATTCGCCCGGCAAAATCCTTTCGCTATCCTGGTGGGAAGATGAAGCATCGGTGGCCAACTGGCAGCAAAATGAGCGGCATCTGGCTGCCCAGCGCGAAGGCAAAGCATCGATTTTTTCATACTACAGAATACGCGTTGCCCGCGTGTTCCGGGATTACTCATCGGATCGGGGAGCACAGCCAGATGTATGATATTCACATCATTCTCAGCAACACGCCGGGCTCGCTTGGCGCAATGGGTATAGCGCTGGGCAACAACGGTGTGGGCCTCGAAGGTGGTGGGGTATTCACCATGCCTGATGCCGGACATGCGCATTTTCTGGTGGAGGACGGTGAGACAGCCCGCAGGGTGCTGACCGAGGCCGGCTTTACGGTCAGCGATGTATGCCGTCCTCTGATACGTAAGTTACCCCAGGAACGCCCCGGGGAACTGGGAGACATTGCCGACACCCTTGCCCGCAACGGTATTAATATTCTGGTACAGTACAGCGACCACCGTAACCGGCTCATTCTTCTTACCGATGATGACACCCGGGCAGCGGAAGTGACCAAAAAATGGGCCATACTTTCTGAATGAATCTCCTGAAAACGCAGCAAGACAGTGAGCCAGAGGCGGCACTGGAAACCGCGATGGCGATGGTGGCCTCTGCCCTCTCTGACCCGTCAAGGGTCAGTATTCTCTGCGCGCTGATGGACGGGCGCGCATGGACGGCGACCGAGCTCAGCACGGTCGCCGAGGTCTCCGCCTCCACCACCAGCGGACATCTTGCCCGGCTGCTCAGCAACGGGCTGGTGGTGTGTCTCGCGCAGGGGCGCCACCGCTATTACCGCCTGGCAGGCGCGCATATCGCCGGGCTGCTGGAAAACCTGATGGGCGTCTCAATGCAGTCGCATAAGGCGCTGGCCACCAGCACGCCGGTGACACTTCGCTACGCTCGCACCTGCTACGACCATCTGGCGGGCGAGCTGGCGGTGAAGATTTATGAGTTTATGCTGCGGGAAAAATGGCTGACGGCCGATGGCCTGGCCCTGACGTCAGCCGGTAAAACCCAGCTTGAAAGCCTGGGCGCGGTACTTAACGCTCGCCCGCGACGTAAGCCTTGTTGCCCCTGTCTTGACTGGAGCGAAAGACGTTTTCATCTGGGAGGCGACGCCGGTTCGGCGCTGATGGCGCTGTTTGAGCAGAAAGGATGGATAACCCGCGCGCCGGGATATCGGGAAGTGCAAGTGACGGATAGCGGCAGAGCGGCGCTGTCCCGGCTGTTTAAACTGAAGGTGGGTGGATAGCCTGAGTTTAGGCTACATCACATTTTCGCCGAACGGCACCGGTTTAAGCCGGTCGGGCCATCAGTAAGACCCCTGGCGTTCAATCCATACCCACTTGCGATCTCGCGGTAAACTGAGCTAGCCCTGTTGTAAGCGCATGGCTTTGATGGACATTGTGTTGCGGGAAATCGACCATGGTACCGCGCAGCGAGCGTCCGGCAAAATAACGGCCTGAATGCGATAAAAAAACGGGAGCCCATCGGCTCCCGCTTTAACTTAATCCACTAACGGGATTACATGTTCGCGATAATCGCGTCGCCAAACTCTGAACATTTCAGCAGTTTAGCGCCTTCCATCAGACGTTCGAAGTCATAGGTCACGGTCTTGGCGGCGATAGCGCCTTCCATGCCTTTAACGATCAGGTCTGCGGCTTCGAACCACTGCATGTGGCGCAGCATCATTTCTGCGGACAGGATGATGGAGCCCGGGTTCACTTTGTCCTGGCCAGCATACTTCGGCGCAGTACCGTGAGTCGCTTCGAACAGCGCGCACTCGTCGCCGATGTTGGCGCCCGGGGCGATACCGATACCGCCAACCTGTGCCGCCAGCGCGTCAGAGATGTAGTCGCCGTTGAGGTTCATACAGGCGATAACGTCGTATTCCGCCGGACGCAGCAGGATCTGCTGCAGGAAGGCGTCGGCGATCACGTCTTTTACCACGATCTCTTTGCCGGTGTTCGGGTTCTTGATTTTCACCCACGGGCCGCCGTCGATCAGCTCGCCGCCGAACTCTTCGCGAGCCAGCTGGTAGCCCCAGTCTTTGAACGCGCCTTCGGTGAACTTCATAATGTTGCCTTTGTGCACCAGAGTGACGGAATCACGATCGTTGGTGATCGCATACTCAATGGCTGCACGAACCAGACGTTTGGTGCCTTCTTCAGAGCACGGCTTGATGCCGATGCCGCAATGTTCCGGGAAGCGAATTTTCTTCACGCCCATCTCATCGCGCAGGAATTTGATCACTTTGTCTGCTTCAGCAGAGTCGGCTTTCCACTCGATGCCTGCATAGATATCTTCGGAGTTTTCACGGAAGATAACCATGTCGGTCAGTTCCGGGTGCTTAACCGGGCTCGGGGTGCCCTGGTAGTAACGTACCGGACGCAGGCAGACGTAGAGATCCAGCTCCTGGCGCAGCGCCACGTTCAGGGAACGAATGCCGCCGCCGACTGGGGTAGTCAGAGGACCTTTGATAGCAACGCGGTAGTCACGAATCAGATCGAGGGTTTCAGCTGGCAGCCAGACATCCTGGCCATAGACGTGTGTCGATTTCTCACCGGTGTAAACTTCCATCCAGGAAATTTTACGCTCGCCCTTATAGGCTTTCTCAACGGCGGCATCAACCACTTTCAGCATCGCTGGGGTAACGTCAACGCCGATACCGTCACCTTCAATGAACGGGATAATCGGATTGTGAGGGACGTTCAGTTTGCCGTTTTGCAGGGTGATTTTTTGACCTTCCGCCGGAACTACTACTTTGCTTTCCATTAACCTCTCCTTCGAGCGCTTCTGGTTCTGCTCTTCCCTCTTCACGCGAGCCTGGTGTTGGCTGAGTCGGCCAGCTTCGGAGTACCGGGTCTTCCCGCTAACCGGAGCTATCGCGTCCGTGTCGCCTTCCTGCCTGTAGTGCGAATCGGTTTGAGCAATTTTTTGTTAATAATTTGTAATGAGCATGTCAATACTACCTGAATGTTTGCGTCCATGAAAGGCATTCGTAATTAGGCTATAATGCGGCAATTGATAGAGCCTGAAAATACCATGCAGAAAACTTCATTTAGAAAACATCGCGTTGAGCGATTCAGCACACAACAAGTCACCAGACAACGTAAAGAACGCCAGCCAAAAACTGTGATCTTGTTCAATAAACCCTATGATGTGTTGCCGCAATTTACCGACGAGGCCGGGCGCAGCACGCTGAAAGATTTTATTCCGGTGGCGGGCGTCTATGCTGCCGGTCGGCTCGATCGCGACAGCGAAGGCCTGCTGGTGCTGACCAACGACGGCGCGCTGCAGGCGAAGCTGACCCAGCCGGGTAAGCGCACCGGCAAGATCTACTATGTTCAGGTGGAAGGCGAACCCACGCCCGAGGCGCTGACCGCCTTGCGCGACGGCGTCACCCTCAACGACGGCCCCACCCTGCCTGCCGACGTAGAACTTGTGGAGGAACCCGTCTGGCTGTGGCCGCGCAACCCGCCGATTCGTGAGCGCAAATCGATTCCCACCCGCTGGCTGAAAATTACGCTCTACGAGGGACGCAACCGCCAGGTGCGCCGGATGACCGCCCACGTCGGCTTCCCCACCCTGCGTCTGATCCGCTACGCCATGGGCGGCTATACACTCGACGGACTGGCCAACGGCGACTGGCGCAAAGCCGAATAACTGAAAAGGAAAAGCGATGTTTAAACCTCATGTCACCGTTGCCTGCGTGGTTCACGCCCAGGATAAATTTCTCATCGTCGAAGAAACCATTAACGGCAAAGCGCTGTGGAACCAGCCGGCGGGCCATCTCGAGGCCAATGAAACGCTGCTGCAGGCCGCCGAACGTGAACTGTGGGAGGAGACCGGCATTCGCGCCACGCCGCAGCACTTCATCCGCATGCATCAGTGGCTGGCTCCCGATAACACCCCGTTTCTGCGCTTCCTGTTCGCTATCGAACTTAGCGATCCGTGCGCCACTGAACCGCACGACAGCGATATCGATCGCTGCCTGTGGCTCAGTGCTGAGGAAATTCTTAACGCGCCAAACCTGCGCTCGCCGCTGGTTGCCGAAAGCATTCGCTGCTACCTGCAGGACCCGCGGCAGCCGCTGTCGCTGATTGGCGCCTTTAACTGGCCGTTCACAGGGGGTGAATGAACGGTGAGCGCGTGCTAGAATACGCCGCCTCGAAGTTCAATGTAGCGAGTATTTCCATGTCAGAAAGCCAGAAAAAAGTGATCGTCGGCATGTCCGGCGGCGTCGACTCCTCGGTCTCCGCGTACCTGTTGCTGCAGCAAGGGTATAAGGTGGAAGGCCTGTTCATGAAGAACTGGGAGGAAGACGACGGCGAGGAATACTGCACCGCCGCCGCCGACCTTGCCGATGCGCAAGCGGTCTGCGATAAGCTGGGCATTGAACTGCACACCGTTAACTTTGCCGCCGAATATTGGGATAACGTCTTTGAGCTCTTCCTGGAAGAGTACAAAGCCGGCCGCACGCCGAACCCGGATATTCTGTGCAATAAAGAGATCAAATTTAAAGCCTTCCTCGAGTTTGCTGCCGAAGACCTCGGCGCCGACTACATCGCCACCGGGCACTATGTGCGCCGCGCCGATGTCGACGGTAAAAGCCAGCTGCTGCGCGGACTCGACGGCAATAAAGATCAGAGCTACTTCCTTTATACCCTCAGCCACGAGCAGATTGCCCAGAGCCTGTTCCCGGTGGGTGAACTGGAAAAACCGCAGGTGCGTAAGATCGCCGAAGAGCTGGATCTGATCACCGCGAAGAAAAAAGATTCCACCGGCATCTGCTTTATCGGCGAGCGTAAATTCCGCGATTTCCTTGGCCGTTACCTGCCGGCGCAGCCGGGCAAAATCCTCACCGTCGACGGCGAGGAGATCGGTACCCATCAGGGGTTGATGTACCACACCCTGGGCCAGCGTAAAGGGCTGGGTATCGGCGGCACCAAAGAGGGTAGTGAAGATCCATGGTACGTGGTCGATAAAGACGTTGAGAATAATATTCTTATCGTCGCCCAGGGCCATGACCACCCGCGCCTGATGTCCGTCGGTCTGATTGCCCAACAGCTGCACTGGGTTGACCGTGAACCGCTGCAGGGCACCCTGCGCTGCACGGTGAAAACCCGCTATCGCCAGACCGATATCCCCTGCACCGTTACCGCGCTGGATGAAGACCGTATCGAAGTCCGCTTCGATGAGCCGGTCGCGGCAGTGACACCGGGCCAGTCCGCGGTATTCTATTTGGGTGAAGTGTGTCTCGGCGGCGGAATTATTGAACAACGACTGCCTCTGCAGTCCTGAACGCGCGTTATTTCCGCCGGAACGAACCGCCCCGGCGGCTGACAAGGAGTATGTGTGGCGAAGAATTACTATGACATCACCCTGGCGCTGGCTGGCGTTTGCCAGGCGGCGCGACTGGTTCAGCAACTGGCGCATCAGGGACATTGCGACAGCGATGCCCTGCATGTGTCGCTGAACAGCATCATCGACCTCGATCCCGAGTCGACGCTGGCGGTGTTCGGTGGCAGTGAAGCCAATCTTCGCCTCGGCCTTGAAACGCTGCTCGGGGTGCTCAATACCAGCAGTCGCCAGGGCCTCAATGCGGAACTCACCCGCTATACCCTGAGCCTGATGGTGCTGGAGCGCAAGCTCGCCGCCAGTAAAGGGGCGATGGACACGCTCGGCAACCGCATCGCCGGCCTGCATCGTCAGCTGGAGCACTTTGACCTGCAGTCCGAAACGCTGCTCAGCGCCATGGCGGGCATCTATGTCGACGTGATAAGCCCGCTGGGCCCGCGTATTCAGGTGACCGGCTCCCCTGCCGTGCTGCAAAGCCCGCAGGTGCAGGCGAAAGTTCGCTCAGCGCTGCTGGCGGGTATTCGCGCCGCGGTGCTCTGGCATCAGGTGGGCGGCGGACGTCTCCAGCTTATGTTTTCCCGTAATCGTCTGGTTAACCAGGCAAAGCAAATTCTTGCTCATTTAACCCCGGAGTTGTGATCTATGGAATTATCCTCACTGACCGCCGTTTCCCCTGTAGACGGCCGCTACGGCGATAAAGTCAGCGCGCTGCGCGGTATCTTCAGCGAATTCGGTTTGCTGAAATTCCGCGTTCAGGTGGAAGTACGTTGGCTGCAAAAACTGGCCGCCCACGCAGCGATCAAGGAAGTTCCTGCTTTTGCTGCCGACGCAAACGGTTTCCTTGACAAAATCGTTGCCGATTTCAGCGTCGAAGACGCCGAGCGCATCAAAACCATCGAGCGCACCACTAATCACGATGTGAAAGCGGTAGAGTACTTTCTGAAAGAGAAAGTCGCTGACATCGCCGAACTGCACGCCGTGTCGGAGTTTATTCACTTCGCCTGTACGTCCGAAGACATCAATAACCTCTCCCACGCGCTGATGCTGAAAACCGCCCGCGACGAAGTGGTTCTGCCTTACTGGCGCAAACTGATTGACGCGGTAAAAGATCTGGCGACCCAGTACCGCGATGTGCCGCTGCTCTCCCGTACCCACGGCCAGCCAGCGACACCGTCCACCATGGGTAAAGAGATGGCCAACGTCGCCTACCGTATGGAGCGCCAGTACCGTCAGCTGAACCAGGTGGAAATCCTTGGTAAAATCAACGGCGCGGTGGGTAACTACAACGCCCACATCGCCGCTTACCCGGAAGTCGACTGGCATCAGTTCAGCGAAGAGTTTGTTACTTCGCTGGGCATTCAGTGGAACCCGTACACCACGCAGATCGAGCCGCATGACTATATCGCTGAGCTGTTTGACTGCATCGCGCGCTTTAACACCATTCTGATCGACTTCGATCGCGACGTGTGGGGCTACATCGCGCTCAACCACTTCAAACAGAAGACCATCGCCGGGGAAATCGGCTCCTCCACCATGCCGCACAAGGTGAACCCGATTGACTTCGAAAACTCCGAAGGCAACCTCGGCCTGGCCAATGCGGTCATGCAGCACCTGGCCAGCAAACTGCCGGTTTCCCGCTGGCAGCGCGACCTGACCGACTCCACCGTTCTGCGTAACCTCGGCGTGGGCATCGGCTATGCGCTGATCGCCTATCAGTCCACCCTCAAAGGGATCAGCAAGCTGGAGCTGAACCAGGATCGCCTGCTGGACGAACTGGATCACAACTGGGAAGTACTGGCTGAGCCGATCCAGACCGTGATGCGTCGTTACGGTATCGAAAAACCGTACGAGAAGCTGAAAGAGCTGACCCGCGGCAAACGCGTGGACGCGGAAGGGATGAAGCAGTTTATTGACAGCCTCGCCCTGCCGGAAGAGGAAAAAGTGCGTCTCAAAGCGATGACCCCGGCCAACTATATCGGTCGGGCAACCACCATGGTTGACGAGCTGAAGTAATCGCCCTGCCCCTCTTTCCGCCGGAAAGAGGGGCGTTTTATCGCCGGAAAGCGATCAGATCCAAACGTCGTTCACCGCCGTCCGCTCGCCGCCCTCGTGGCCGGTATTTAACACCCCGCGCGGTTCAATCAGCATCAGCTTCGCTTCCGTCTCCGTCGAGGTCTTATGTTCCACCCCGCGCGGCACGACGATCATCTCCCCGGCCTTCACCAGCACATGTCCGTCGCGAAAGTCCACGCGCAATACCCCCTCCACCACCATCAGCGTCTCATCGGTTTCCGGGTGGCTGTGCCAGATAAAGTCGCCGGCGATGCGCACGATCTTGAACTGATAGTCATTCATTTCGGCCACCACTTTGGGCTGCCATTGTTCGCTGAACAGGGAAAATTTCTGAGCAAGATTAACGAGTTGATACATAGGCTGTCTCCTTGTGATAAAGGCAGTCAGCATAGTTCGCCTCGCCGCGTTGACGCTTGAACGATTGTGCAACCTGCGCCGCCTTAGCCGCGGATCGCCCGCAGCCAGCGCCCCGGAGAGAGGCCAAAGCGGCTGATAAACTGGCGCGTCATGTGGCTCTGGTCGGCAAACCCCGCGTCAGCGGCAATATCCACCAGACGCTCCCCGGCGCGCATCCGCTGGCGACAAAAATCGAGCCGGCGCATCATGACGTAGCGCCACGGGCTGGTGCCGTACAGCGTTCTGAAATCACGGCTCAGGCTCCAGCGGTCCCGGCCGCTGACCTGCGACAAGGTGTCGAGGGTCATATCCTGCATAAAACAGGCATGGATATACTCCCGAGCCCTCTCCGCCGCCTGATAATCAAACGCCTGGCGACGGGAACGCTGCCCGCCGACCACGGCCAGGGTCTGCGCCAGGTCGTACAGGGCGTCTTCTTCCTCCAGCGGCTCGAAGGTATCCGTGACCGCTTTCAACAGCGGTTGCACGGCGCGACCTAGCCGTGGATCCGCCGACAGGCCGCCGGGGATAAACGGCAATGGCCTGCCGCCGAGTATCTTCTGGATCAGCGCTGGCTCAATGTAGACCATGCGGTAGTGAAACCCCGCCTCGGTGCCCGCCTCGCCATCGTGTATTTCGTCCGGGTGAAGGACCATCGTCCCGCCGGGCAGACTGTGCTGTAGCCCGCCGCGATAGTGAAAGCTCTGCACGCCGGCGATCGTCTGGCCGATGGCGTAGGTATCATGCCGGTGCGGCTCGTAGCCGTGGCCGCCGAAGAAGGCTTCGATGCGCTCCGTGCGGCTGGGCGATTGCGCCAGCCTGACCCAATCCGCGCTCTGCTGCTGAGACATAATGAATAACCTGCGGCGTTCTTGAGGGAGGATTCGAGCACTATTACACAAAAAATTAACATCACCAACCCGCTCACTGCCGCGCCCAGCCGCTGGGCGTTTGCTGAAATTACGCATAGAATGAAGGAGTTCCATACCCGCTGCGCAAAAGGCGCCGCTCAACGCCGGCCTGCCCGGCGATGCTCAACGCCGTTTGTATAAAAAGCTTTATTTAACAGCTGTTTATATTTTGCGTATATAATAAACGTCAGACTACTTTCGAAATTGCAAGGGAGAACAGCCATGCGCGTACTAGTGGTTGAGGATAATGCCCTGCTGCGTCACCACCTCAAAGTTCAGCTCCAGGAGCTGGGCCATCAGGTCGATGCCGCAGAGGATGCCAAGGAAGCGGATTACTATCTGGGCGAACATCTCCCGGATATCGCCATCGTCGATCTCGGCCTGCCGGACGAAGATGGATTATCGTTGATCCGCCGCTGGCGCAGCCACGACGTGTCGCTGCCGGTGCTGGTGCTGACCGCCCGCGAAGGATGGCAGGATAAAGTCGAAGTGCTCAGCGCCGGGGCGGATGATTACGTCACTAAGCCTTTTCATATTGAAGAGGTTGCCGCCCGCATGCAGGCGCTGCTGCGCCGCAACAGCGGCCTGGCCTCGCAGGTGATCTCTCTGCCGCCGTTTCAGGTCGACCTCTCCCGGCGCGAGCTGTCGGTGAACGATCAGCCGATCAAGCTGACGGCCTTTGAGTACACGATTATGGAAACCCTGATCCGCAACCGCGGCAAAGTGGTCAGTAAAGATTCCCTGATGCTCCAGCTTTACCCGGATGCCGAACTGCGTGAAAGCCATACCATCGACGTGCTGATGGGCCGGCTGCGTAAGAAAATTCAGGCTGAATACCCGCAGGACGTCATCACCACGGTGCGCGGCCAGGGCTATCTGTTCGAACTGCGCTGATGAAGGGACTGTTGCGGCATATTTTCCCGCTGTCATTACGGGTTCGCTTCCTGCTGGCGACCGCCGGGGTGGTGCTGGTGCTCTCCCTGGCCTATGGCATGGTGGCGCTGGTGGGCTACAGCGTCAGCTTCGATAAAACCACCTTCCGTCTGCTACGCGGCGAGAGCAATCTCTTTTATATGCTGGCCAAGTGGGAGAACGGCGCCATTGATGTCGATATCCCGGAAAATCTGAATATGGAAAGCCCGACGGTGACCCTTATTTACGATGAGAAGGGCAAACTACTGTGGGCGCAGCGCGATGTCCCCTGGCTGACGAAGCGCATTCAACCGGATTGGTTGAAACGCAATGGCTTCCATGAAATTGAAGCCGATGTCGACAGCAGCAGTATGCTGTTGCGCAATAACCATGAGGTTCAGGAACAGCTGGACGCCATCCGCGAACAGGGCGACGATTCGGAGATGACCCACTCGGTGGCGATCAACTTCTACCCAGCCACCAGCAAAATGCCCCAGCTCAGTATCGTGGTGGTCGACACCATCCCGGTGGAGCTCAAGCGCAGCTATATGGTGTGGAGCTGGTTTATCTACGTGCTGGCCGCCAACCTGTTGCTGGTGATCCCCCTGCTGTGGGTCGCCGCCTGGTGGAGCCTGCGCCCCATCGAGTCGCTGGCCAAAGAGGTGCGCGAGCTGGAGGAACATCACCGCGAGAAGCTCAATCCCAACACCACCCGCGAGCTGACCCGACTGGTGAGCAACCTTAACCGGCTGGTTCGCAGCGAGCGTGAACGCTATGACAAATACCGCACCACCCTCACCGATCTCACCCACAGCCTGAAAACGCCGCTGGCGGTGATGCAGAGCACGTTGCGCTCGCTGCGCGGCGAGAAGATCAGCGTCGACGAGGCGGAGCCGGTGATGCTGGAGCAGATAAGCCGCATTTCGCAGCAGATTGGTTACTATTTGCATCGCGCCAGCATGCGCAGCGGCGGTACCCTGCTGAGCCGGGAACTGCACCCGATCGCCCCCCTGCTCGACAGCCTGACCTCCGCCCTCAATAAGGTCTATCAGCGCAAGGGGGTCAATATCTCGCTCGACATCTCGCCGGAGATCAGTTTTGTCGGCGAGCAGAACGATTTTATGGAAGTGATGGGCAACGTTCTCGATAACGCCTGTAAGTACTGTCTGGAGTTCGTGGAGGTTTCCGTGCGCCAGACCACCGACAGTCATCTGCACATCCTGGTGGAAGACGATGGGCCGGGGATCCCACCGAGCCAGCGCCGCGCCGTCTTCGACCGCGGCCAGCGGGCGGATACTCTGCGTCCCGGCCAGGGGGTGGGGCTCTCCGTCGCCCGGGAAATCGTCGAACAATATGACGGGGAGATCATCGCCGGCGAGAGCCTGCTCGGCGGCGCCTGCATGGAGGTGGTGTTTGGCCGCCAGCTGATGGAAGATAAAGAGAGTTAATCGTTGAGTTTTTTCACGGCGCCTGCATCGCCGGGGCGCCGCATCCGTTATAATCCCTGTCAGACACCTGCAGTGGAATATCAATATGGATTATCAATTAACGCTTAACTGGCCCGACTTTATCGAACGCTACTGGCAAAAACGGCCGGTGGTATTGAAGCGCGGCTTCGCCAATTTTATCGACCCGCTGAGCCCGGACGAACTGGCTGGACTGGCCATGGAGAGCGAGGTCGATAGCCGCCTTGTCAGCCATCAGGATGGAAAATGGCAGGTCAGTCACGGTCCCTTCGAAAGCTACGATCACCTGAGCGAAAACAACTGGTCCCTGCTGGTACAGGCGGTTAACCACTGGCATGAGCCGTCTGCGGCGCTGATGCACCCGTTCCGCGCCCTGCCGGACTGGCGTATCGACGACCTGATGATCTCCTTCTCAGTACCGGGCGGCGGCGTCGGCCCGCATCTGGATCAGTATGATGTGTTTATCATTCAGGGCACCGGCCGTCGACGCTGGCGCGTCGGGGAAAAAGTGCCGATGAAACAGCACTGCCCGCATCCGGACCTGCTGCAGGTTGACCCCTTCGAGGCGATCATCGATGAAGAGATGGAGCCGGGGGATATTCTCTATATTCCGCCAGGATTCCCGCATGAGGGGTATTCGCTGGAAAACTCGCTCAACTATTCTGTCGGCTATCGCGCGCCGAATGCCCGCGAGTTGTTCAGCGGATTTGCCGACTACGTTCTCCAGCGCGAACTGGGCAGCCAGCGCTACGCCGATCCGGACGTGCCGTCGCGCGACCATCCGGCGGATATTTTACCGGCCGAACTCGACCGCCTGCGCGAGATGATGCTGGGGCTGATTAACCAACCGGAGCACTTTAAGCAGTGGTTCGGCGAGTTTATCACCCAGTCGCGTCATGAACTTGACGTCGCGCCGCCGGAGCCGCCGTATCAGCCTGACGAGATTTATGATGCCCTGCAGCAGGGCGATACCCTGGAACGCCTGGGCGGCCTGCGGGTGCTGCGCATTGACGGCGAGGTGTTCGTCAATGGGGAGAAGATCAACTCCCCGCACCGTCCGGCGCTGGACGCCTTAGCTACCCACCTGACGCTGCGCGCCGACCATTTTGGCGATGCGCTGGAAGATCCTTCCTTCCTCGCCATGCTGGCGGCGCTGGTCAACAGCGGCTACTGGTTCTTTGGCGACTGAGTCTCCATCCTGCCCGGCGGCGCTGCGCTTGCCGGGCCTACGGGTTCTGTAGTCACCGGCTGGACCGTAGGCCGGATAAGGCGAAGCCGCCATCCGGCATGAAGACAGGTGCCCGCTCTGCTGTTCACCGCCCGGCGGCGCTGCCCTTGCTGGGCCTACGGATTCTGGAGTCACCGGCTGGACCGTAGGCCGGATAAGGCGAAGCCGCCATCCGGCACTTTGTGGTTTCGATGGCGACAATGTCTTACCCGAGCATTATCGCCTCTCGCCTGCATCAAATTCGCTTACCTCACCCGCCCAATCCGGCGGATACCCTCCCTGACGCACATCGCGATGAAAGGTCGAATACGGCCAATCCTGCACCCTACGGACATGACCGTGCTTAACAGGATTGATATAAACGTAATCCATATGCCGCCGGTAATCTTCTTCATTACGGATGGTATGTTCCCAGAATCGCGGCTGCCAGATATGGTGCTGCGCCAGCGCTCGGGTAAACATTTTTTTAATGTCCCGCCAGCGACCGGAATAATCGGTATCCCCCTCAGGCAGGGTCCATATGCAGTGCATATGCTCTGGTAAAACGACCCAGGCGTTAATCAGAAACGGTTTTTTGCTTTTAACAAACGCTGTAGCGGCACGCAGATGAGCAATATGCCGCGTCAGGAGATCGCTGCGCCGATTTTGCAGGTTAACGGTGAAGAACCAGCAGCCGCCGGGGATATAACTGCGACGATAATCAGACATGTGAGGTTCCCTCCTCAGTATTAGCCTTATTGCTTTTGCCCGGCGGCGCTGCGCTTGCCGGGCCAACGGGTTCTGCGGTCATCGGCTGGACCGTAGGCCGGATAAGGCGTTAGCCGCCATCCGGCATGAAGACAGGTGCCCGCTCTGCTGTTCACCGCCCGGCGGCGCTGCGCTTGCCGGGCCTACGGGTTCTGCG
>NZ_JBEAJW010000029.1:0-121240 GCF_040064295.1 Klebsiella sp. JB_Kp031 | reverse complement strand
AGTACTCGGCTACGAACCGAGCGGTCGGAGGTTCGAATCCTCCCGGATGCACCATATTCTCCTTAGTAACAGCAACATTGTTGTTATCTGGTTTGCGAAACCATCGTAAGTGCCAGGAGAGTAACCCCGCAGTAAAATAGCTTTTCCGATGCATCCGTAGCTCAGCTGGATAGAGTACTCGGCTACGAACCGAGCGGTCGGAGGTTCGAATCCTCCCGGATGCACCATATTCTCCTTAATAACAGCGACGATGTTGTTTTATGGTCTGCGAAATCATCGCCAGCACCAGGGAGGATAACGTTGCGTAAGCAACGGCCCGAAGGGTGAGGCGAAGCCGAATCATCCTCCCGGATGTACCATATTCTCCTCAGTAGCAACGACGATGTTGTTACATAGGCTGCGAAATTATCGCAGCACCCGTTCTGAATGCATCATCTTCACTCTTCTCTCACCATCCCGATAACCGCGTTTTCCATCGCCAGTTTAATCCTGACTTTTTTATTGGCAAGCCGCGCTTTCCACTATAATTTATCCTTGTATATCAGCGTTATCAGGCTGAGATAAATGCAAGGAGAGAAATCCATGAAATGGTTCAAAGCAATACCTGCTTTTTGCGCAACGCTGCTGGTGGCGACTGCCCTCGCTGGCTGTGCGGGATCGGCTACAAAGGAGAGTACGGGCGGCTATATTGACGATACCGTGGTGACCACCAAGGTGAAAACGGCGCTCTTTAACGATAAAGACATCAAGTCCTCTGAAATCAGCGTCCAGACCTTTAAAGGCCGCGTCCAACTGAGTGGATTTGTCTCCTCCGCGGAAAGCGCTAAACGGGCGGTGGAAGTCACCCGTCGGGTGCAGGGCGTGCGAATGGTCGAAAACGATCTGCGTATTAAATAAGGCCGCCTATCCGGTCTGATGCCTGAAGGCGCCTGTGGGCGCCTTTGTCGTCTGCGCCGCTGGCCGCGACAACGACCGGCTTTTGCGTTACAGTAACCATTCATTAACCGGTTGGTGAGAAGACGATGTACGAAGGTTACGCAGGACTGATCTTTGATATGGATGGCACTATCCTCGATACCGAGCCGACCCATCGTCAGGCATGGAATGAGGTGCTGGGCCGCTACGGTATGCGTTTCGACGAACAGGCGATGGTTGCCCTCAATGGCTCACCGACCTGGCGGATTGCCCAGGCGATTATTGAACTCAACCAGGCGGATCTCGATCCACATCGCCTGGCGCAGGAAAAAACCCTGGCCGTTAAGGCGATGCTGCTGGACAGCGTACGTCCATTGCCGCTGATCGAGGTGGTCAAGGCGTGGCACGGCCGTCGCCCGATGTCGGTCGGCACCGGTAGCGAAAGCGCCGTCGCCGAAGCGCTGCTGGCGCACCTGGGCCTGCGTCATTACTTCTCCGCGGTGGTGGCGGCCGATCATGTGGTCAACCATAAACCCGCGCCCGATACCTTCCTGCTGTGCGCCGAGCGCATGGGCGTCGCGCCGGAAAAATGCGTGGTCTTCGAAGATGCCGACTTTGGTCTGCAGGCGGCGAAGCGCGCGGGAATGGACGCTGTAGACGTGCGTTTGCTGTGAGCGATGCGCTGTCACTCCTCTCGCTGTTTGCCAGTAGCTTTTTAAGCGCCACGCTACTTCCCGGCAATTCGGAGGTTGTGCTGGTGGCTATGCTACTTGCGGGGGTCAGTCATCCGTGGTGGTTAGTGTTAATAGCAACAATCGGCAATAGCCTTGGAGGGGTAACTAACGTTATTCTGGGGCGCTTGTTTCCGCTGCGCAAAACCTCGCGCTGGCAGGAGCGGGCGGCCGGCTGGCTTAAGCGCTACGGCGCGGTCACGCTGTTACTGAGCTGGGCGCCGGTTGTCGGCGATTTACTGTGTTTGCTGGCGGGATGGATGCGCATTTCCTGGGGACCGGTACTCTTTTTCTTATGCCTTGGTAAGGCGCTGCGCTATATCGCTATTGCGGCAGCGACGCTTCAGGGCATGACGTGGTGGCACTAATTGGACTGACAGTTCATCCATTACAATTATGCTTATTCAAACGATTTCGACAGGCGGGAGGTCAAATTGATCCCGGACGTATCACAGGCGCTGGCCTGGCTGGAAAAACATCCGCAGGCTCTGCAGGGTATTCAACGTGGTCTGGAGCGGGAAACGCTGCGCGTGAACGCAGACGGTACGCTGGCGACGACCGGTCACCCTCTGGCGTTAGGCTCAGCGCTGACGCATAAATGGATTACCACCGATTTTGCCGAAGCTTTACTCGAGTTTATTACGCCGGTGGACGGCGATATTGAGCATATGCTGACCTTTATGCGCGATGTCCATCGCTATACCGCGCGTCAGATCGGTGATGAGCGGATGTGGCCGCTGAGCATGCCTTGCTATATCGCCCCCGGTCAGGATATTGAGCTGGCGCAGTACGGTACCTCTAACGTGGGGCGTCTGAAAACGCTGTATCGCGAGGGGCTGAAGAACCGCTACGGCGCGCTGATGCAGACTATCTCCGGCGTGCACTATAACTTCTCCCTACCGATGGCCTTCTGGCAGGCTAAATGTGGTGTGGAAGACGCTGAGAGTGGTAAAGAGGCCATTTCGGCGGGCTATTTCCGCTCAATTCGTAACTACTATCGCTTTGGCTGGGTGATCCCCTATCTGTTTGGCGCCTCGCCGGCGATTTGCGCTTCGTTCCTGCAAGGAAAGCCGACGACGCTGCCCTTTGAGGAGACGGGCAACGGCATGTATTACTTGCCGTACGCCACCTCGCTGCGCCTCAGCGACCTTGGTTATACCAATAAGTCGCAAAGCAATCTCGGAATTACGTTTAACGATCTGCACGAGTATGTGGCAGGATTGAAGCGCGCGATTAAAACGCCGTCGGAAGAGTACGCCAAAATCGGGCTGGAAAAAGACGGTAAGTATCTGCAGATCAACAGCAATATCCTGCAGATTGAAAACGAACTCTATGCGCCGATCCGCCCGAAACGCGTCACCCGTCGGGGCGAAACCCCGTCCGATGCGCTGTTGCGCGGTGGTATTGAGTATATCGAAGTGCGTTCGCTGGATATCAATCCGTTCTCGCCGATCGGCGTTGACGCCCAGCAGGTGCGTTTCCTCGACCTGTTTATGGTCTGGTGCGCGCTGGCCGACGCGCCGGAGATGAGCAGCGATGAGCTGCTGTGCACCCGCACCAACTGGAATCGGGTGATTCTGGAAGGGCGTAAGCCGGGCTTAACGTTGGGCATCGGCTGCGAAAGCGCGCAGTTCCCGCTGGCGCAGGTGGGTAAAGATCTGTTCCGCGATTTACGCCGTGTAGCGCAGACGCTGGACAGCATTCACGGCGGCGAGGCCTATCAACAGGTCTGCGATGAGCTGCTGGCCTGTTTTGACGATCCGGAATTAACCTTCTCAGCCCGCATTCTGCGTTCTATGATTGAAGAAGGGATTGGTGGAACCGGCCGTGCGCTGGCCGATCGTTACCGGACCCAGCTGCGTGAAGAGCCGCTGGAGATCCTGAGCGAAGAAGATTTCATCGCCGAGCGTGACGCGTCGGTGGCGCGACAGAAGAAAATAGAAGCGGAAGACAGCGAGCCGTTTGAGGCGCTGTTGGCGCGGCACGCGTAGCGGTCGAAGCGCTGGAAAAGAAAAAGGCCACATCACTGTGGCCAAACTTTCATCTCTGATTCAGGGATGATGATGATAATAAATGCGCGTCTTTCATATACTGAGACTCGCGGCTGAACAAAGAGTTCATTTTATTTTAAAAAAATTCACTCCCGGAGGTGACGAATGCCGTTGTTAGATAGTTTCACAGTCGACCATACCCGAATGGAAGCCCCAGCGGTGCGTGTCGCGAAGAAAATGAACACGCCGCATGGCGATGAAATCACCGTATTCGATCTGCGCTTCTGCGTGCCGAACCAGGAAGTGATGCCGGAGCGCGGTATCCACACCCTCGAGCACCTGTTCGCCGGCTTTATGCGCGATCACCTGAACGGGAATGGCGTGGAAATTATCGACATTTCGCCGATGGGCTGCCGCACCGGGTTCTATATGAGCCTGATTGGTACGCCGGACGAGCAGCGCGTCGCCGACGCCTGGAAAGCGGCGATGGCCGACGTGCTGAAGGTGAAAGATCAGAACCAGATCCCGGAGCTGAACGTCTACCAGTGCGGGACCTACACCATGCACTCGCTGGAAGAGGCGCAGGAGATCGCTCGTCATATCATCGAGCGCGATGTGCGCATCAACAGCAACGACGAACTGGCGTTGCCGAAAGAAAAACTGCAGGAACTGCACATCTAGTGCTTCCGCCGCGGCCCGACGCCTGTCGCCGGGCCGCTTTCCCGACGCCGCCATGACGACGACCACCACCTTCTCCTTTCAGCACCGCCCGCTGGTGCCCTTTGCCCATGATTATGCTCACGGTGACCAGGAAGACTGGCATCAGCATGACTGCGCCCAGCTGCTGCATATTTTAAGCGGCGTGGTGCGGGTGGCGACGCCGGCAGGCTACTGGGTGGTGCCGCCCGGACGCGGCGTCTGGCTGCCGGCGGGAACGCCGCACGCGCTGCGCATGACCGGCAACGTGGCGGCGCGAACGCTGTTTATCGATCCGCTGGCGCGCGCCGATCTTCCGGCGGGCTGCCAGATCGTACAGATCACGCCCCTGCTGCGGGAACTGATTGTCTCCTCCCTGGCGCTGGCCGAGCGTTATGCCCCCGCCAGCCGCGACGAACGGATTTATGAGCTGATCCTCGATGAGATCCGCGGGATGGCGATCCTGCCGTTTGGCCTGCCGGAGCCGCAAAGCGAAACGCTGCGCCGGCTGTGCCAGCAGGTGCGCGAGGCGCCGGGCGACGTCTGGAGCAGCAGCCAGGCGGCGAAGGCGTGCAGCATGAGCGAGCGAACCCTGAACCGCCATTTTCAGCAGCAGACTAGCCTGACGTGGCGCGAGTGGGTGCGCCGGGCGAAGCTAATGGAAGCGCTGATTCGCCTGGCGCAGGGCCACTCCGTGCTGCGGGTGGCGCTGGAGCTGGGCTACGGCAGCCACAGCGCCTTCAGCGCCATGTTTCGTCGGGTGATGGGCGTCGCCCCCAGCGACTATTTTCGTCCCCCGGCCTGATCGGCGGCGCTGAGCGCATTGCACAGCGCCTGCAGCGAGGCGCGCGCCACGTCATTATCGATACCCACGCCCCAGTAGCTTTCTCCTTGCGGAAAAACGCAGCGGATATAGGCCACCGACCGGCTGTCGCTGCGCGCGCCGAGGGTATGCTCATGATAGTCCTTGATCATAAACGGTTGCCGAAACAGCGCGCTGAGGCCGCTGGCTGCGGCGGAGAGCAGGCCGTTGCCCTGGCCCTGCAGGCGTCGGGTTTCGCCGTGGTGACGCAGCGTTGCCTGCAGGGAAAGCTGGCCATCCTGCTGGCTGGCGCTCTGATAATCGACCAGCGTCAGCGCAGACTGCGTCTGCAGCCCGTAGCGCGTGCGGAACAGCTGCCACAGCGCATGGTGGGTCATCTCTTTGCCGTCGCTATCGGTGACCTGCTGAACGTGCTGGCTGAAGTCCTGCTGCAGCCCGCGGGGCAGCTTCAGGCCATGATTTTGTTCGATAAGCCAGGCGCTGCCGCTTTTCCCCGACTGGCTGTTGACGCGGATCACCGCCTCATAGCTGCAGCCAATATCCTGCGGGTCAATCGGCAGATAGGGCATCCGCCACGGGTCGCCAGGCTGACGGGCATCAAATCCTTTTTTGATCGCATCCTGATGAGAGCCGGAGAAGGCGGTGTAAGCCAGACTTCCCGCCCACGGGTGGCGCGGGTGAACGGGGATCTGATTGCAGTTTTCCACCACTTCCACCACCCGGTTCATCTGCTCGAAGCGAAGCTCAGGGTCGATGCCCTGGCTGTAGAGATTCATCGCCAGCGTCACCAGACAGACATTGCCGGTGCGTTCGCCGTTGCCAAACAGGCAGCCTTCCACCCGGTCGGCACCGGCCATCACCGCCAGCTCGGCGCTGGCGACGCCGGTGCCGCGGTCATTGTGCGGATGCACGCTGATGCAGACTTCGCCGCGGCGGGAGAAGTGGCGGCAAAAATATTCGATCTGATCGGCATAGACATTCGGGGTGTTGACTTCCACCGTCGCCGGCAGATTGACGATCATCGGTCGCTCGGCGCAGGGCTGCCAGACATCCGCCACCGCTTCGCAAATCTCAAGCGCAAACTCGGGCTCGGTGAAGCAGAAGGTTTCCGGCGAATATTCATATTGCCAGCGGGTCTCCGGCTGCTGTTCGCACTGCTGACGGATAAGCCGGGTGGCGCGGGTCGCGAGGGCGATCACCTCGGCCTTGTCCATGCCGAAAACCAGCTCGCGGAACAGCGGCGCGGTGGCATTGTAGAGGTGGACGGTGGCCCGGCGGGCGCCGCGCAGCGCCTCAAAGGTGCGCAGGATCAGCGGGTCTCGCGCCTGGGTCAGCACCTGGATAGTGACATCCTCCGGGATGCGCTGTTCGTCAATCAGCTGGCGGACAAAGTTGAAGTCGGTTTGTGAAGCGGAAGGGAAGGCGACCTCAATCTCTTTAAAGCCGCACTCCAGCAGCAGATCCCAGAACTGCAGTTTGCGGGCGCTGTCCATGGGCTCGGCCAGCGCCTGGTTGCCGTCGCGCAGGTCAGTCGACAGCCAGCGTGGGGCGTGGCTGATTTGCCGGTCAGGCCAGCGGCGGTCGGGAAGGGCGATCGGCGGATAGGGACGGTACTTTTCAGCAGGATGGCTCAGCATAGTGTTCTCCTTAATGGTCTGCCTTTATCCTGCCCGAGCGCCGGCGGGCGGGCTTTCGCAAACGAGACAGAAACTAGCGAGAACTGGACAACCTGAAGGTGTAAAAAAGGGACCCGCAGGTCCCTTAATGTGAGGCTTAGTGCGCGCCGCCGCCGCCGCCGCCGGCGCTGAACGGGGGTCTGGCGAACCATACCAGTCCCAACAGCAGGATGAAAATGGCCGCTGAGATCCAGAAGATTTCGTTGGCGGAGATAATCAGCCCCTGGTTGGTTATCTGCTGTGCTATCCAGCCGGACGCCTGTTGCTGCGTCATTCCCATCCCCTGCAGCTGATCGTAGATCTGCTGCGCGTTGGGGTTGAACGGCGTCACCGATTCGGTGAGCTGCGCATGGTGCAGCGCCTCGCGGTTGGTCCACAGGGTGGTGGTGATCGAGGTACCGATGGAGCCAGCAAGGGTACGGGTGAAGTTCGACAAGCTCGACGCCGCCGCCAGCCGCTCCGGCGGCAGGCCGGAAAGGGTGATGGTGGTCAACGGCATGAAGAAGCAGGCCACCGCGAAGCCCTGGATAAACTGCGGCCACGCCGAGGCGCCAAAGTCCATCCCCGGTTCGAAGGTCCAGGCGCGCCAGTAGAAGCAGACGGCGTACATGATAAAGCTGAAGGTGACCAGCCGCCGCATATCGAGCTTATGCGCAAAGCGGCCGATAATCGGCGACAGAATGACCGGGATCACCCCCACCGGCGCTGACGCCAGGCCGGCCCAGGTCGCAGTGTAGCCGTAGACCTCCTGCAACAGCTGCGGCAGCAGCACGATGGCCCCGAAGTAGAGCATGTAGGCCAGGCTGATGCAGAGGCAGCCGATGGTGAAGTTGCGCGACTTAAACAGCGACAGATCGACAATCGGGTTATCGTCGGTCAGCTCCCAGACGATCAGGAAGCTTATCGCCACCACCGCCACGATGGTCAGAATGATAATTTCATTGGAGGAGAACCAGTCCAGCTCTTTGCCCCGGTCCAGCATCACCTGCAGACTACCGATACCGATGATAAGCAGCGCCAGGCCGACGCCGTCGATACGCCGCTGTTCGGTTTTGGTTTCCCGGTTGCGCAGGGTCTGCAGGGTCATCAGCACCACCGCCACGCCAATGGGCACGTTGATAAAGAAGATCCATCCCCAGTGGTAGTTATCGCTGATATAGCCGCCGAGGATCGGGCCGCAGATGGGAGCGACGATCACCGTCATCGACCACAGCGCCAGGGCGATAGAGCGTTTCGCCGGCGGATAGTTGCTGAGCAACAGACTTTGCGACAGCGGGATCAGCGGCCCGGCAACAATCCCCTGAATGACGCGGAAGAAGATCAGCATCGTCAGGCTGTTGGAGACGCCGCAGGCCCAGGAGGCGATGGCGAAAGCGGTGGTGGACCACAGGAACAGCTTCACCTCGCCCACGCGCTTGGCCAGCCATCCGGTGATCGGAATGGAGATGGCGTTAGCGACCCCGAACGAAGTGATGACCCAGGTCCCCTGGCTCAGCGATGAGCCAAGGTTACCGGCGATGGTCGGGATCGCCACGTTGGCGATAGTGGAATCCAGCACCTGCATGAACGTCGCGAGCGACAGCGCAATGGTCATGATGACCAGCTGCGCGCCTTCCAGCGGTTTTTGCTGTTGCATTACACTCACCCCGAATTATCCGGCGTTGGCCTGAATGATCTCGTCTATCAGCTTATTGACCGGATCGAGAGCGATTTCGCGGGCGTTGCTCTCGTAGACCGGGGAGCTCCGCACCTGGCTTGCCAGCATTTCGCCATCGCGATCGGTGGTGTTAACTTCTACCAACGTCGAGAGGCCGATGCGCAGCGGGTGTTCCGCCAGCTGTTTTTCATCCAGTTCGATGCGGACCGGCAGACGCTGTACCACTTTGATCCAGTTACCGGTGGCGTTCTGCGCCGGCAGCAGGGAGAAGGCGCTCCCGGTCCCCATATCCAGACCAACCACCTTGCCGGTGTATTTCACGTCATCGCCATAGATGTCGCTGATGACCGTGGCCGGCTGGCCAATGCGCATATGCGCCAGCTGGGTCTCTTTAAAGTTAGCGTCGATCCACAGGTTAGTTGCCGGAACCACCGCCATCAGCGGCGTGGTGGTGCCGATCTGCGCGCCAGGCTGTACCGAGCGACGGGAAACGTAGCCGCTAATCGGGCTGACGATCTGCGTACGCTGCAGGGCCAGCCAGGCGTTACGCACTTCGGTCGCCGCCTGCAGCACCGCCGGCTGCTGTTCGAGTTTGGTACCCAGCACGATCGCCTGGTTGGCGTTGTACTGCTGGATGGCCACGTCAAGCTCGGCCTGCGCGCTGGCGACGGTGTCGCGGGCGTGCTGCAGCTCTTCGCGGCCGATGAGGTTCGCCGCGCCCAGCGGGATACGGCGGTTCAGGTCAGCCTGCGCCTGGGCGAGGGCGGTCTTTTTGACGTCAATATTCGCCTGCAGCTGCTTGCTGTTGATCATCTGCTGACGGGTTTGACGCACGCTGGCGGCCAGCTGCGTCTTGGCTTTCTCAAACGCCTGTTGGGCATCGGTCTGATCGAGGGTGACCAGCGGATCGCCTTTCTGCACGTAGTCCGTGTTGTCAGCCCAGACTTTGGTCACGCTGCCCGAGACCTGGGCCATAATTTGTACCTGGTTCCCTGCCACGTAGGCATCGTCGGTCTCTTCGTAGTGACGCAGTACCAGAAACCAGTAAATCCCATATGCCACGGCAATAATAATGAAGAGCAATGTCAGCAACAGAAGGGCGCCTTTACGCTTCCCTTTTTTGCTGCCTGGTTGCTGCGGGGTTTGGCTCTCCGCATTTGCGCTCATGTTATTCTCCACGATCTTATTATTTCACATCGGCTGAGCCGACCTGTTTATCAGAAAGGCCAGCAGAGATCTGCTGGCCTGGCTGTTTTCCTTGCAACGTAAAAATGGGCTGAGCGACGCCGCCCTTAGCGTAGAGAGTCCGCCAGCACGCCTTCTTCTTCCATCTGGTCAAGGCGGCTCAGGAGTTTGCGGGTAATATGTTCGAGCTGATCTTTTTCGCTGGTGCTGAGTGAAGACCACAGCTGATGCAGGCAGTTATGCTGCGGCGGCAGGACTTCACGCAAAAACTGATGGCCCTTTTCGGTCAGCTGCAGATGCAGACAGCGACGATCGTTATCGCTCTCGCGGCGTTCAATCCAGCCGCGTTTTTCCAGTTCATCAGCGATACGGGTGGCGTTGGTACGCGACGAGCCCAGCGCACAGCTCAGCTCGGACGGCTGAATGCTGTGGTTTTCCTGCGACTCCAGCGTAATCAGCGCCATAAATAATGTCTCGTTAATTCCCTGCGCTTTGAGCATTTTATTGCGATTTTCCAGCAGCTTACCTTGCATATGCATGCAAAGACGAGTTAACAGAATCTCCTGGAACGGGAAATCTTCATGGCGGCTGGCGCGGAACTTGAGCATTTGCTCAATGGGAGTAAACGAACTATCCATTTGGGTATGACCTCATTAATTACAGCCGATATAATAACTATTGTGACAAATAAATCAAATGAATTATTGACCAAAATTGATACGTAAAGCTTAGAGCCCGCTGGCGATTTTCCAGGCCAGACCGTAGGCCAACGCCGACAGGAGGGTCGGGATAATAATGCTGCGGGTTTTCCAGAAGGCGCCCCCCAGCACCAGGAAGCCGATCAGCGTCGGCGCCAGACGATGGGCATCGGCGAGGATCTCCGGCACGCTGGAGACCACCAGCAGCGCGCAAATCGAGGCGATGCCGATGGTATCCAGCAGCACGCTGACCGGGCCACGGCGGGCAGGCCGGGCATGGCCCGCGCGCAGACGCAGGGGAAGATAGCGAAACAGATAGTTCACGCCGCCGACAATCACCCCGAGCAGAAGGACCTCACTGTTCATCCGGCATCCCCTTCAGCATGGCCTGGACCAGCGCCGTCAGACACCCGCAAACAATCCCGGCAAGGATCGCCGCCGGAATGGAAAATAACAGAATGCCACCCAGGGCGCCCGCCAGCGCCGCGGTGACGCACAGGGATTGCTGGCGCTGGAAAGAGGCCAGCAGGAAGCTCATAAACAGCGCCGGCAGCATAAAGCCGAGCGCGGCTTCCACCGCCGGATAGTCCACCAGCAAACCGTTGCCGGACCAGGCGCCGGCCAGCGTGCCGCACACCCAGGATGCCCACGAGGTGAACGCGAGACCGAGCATCCAGTTTTCGCTCCAGCGGCGGTTGTCGCGAACCAGCCTGGCGGTGGCGGCGGCGAAAACCTCATCGGTCAGGCCGAAGGCCCAGAGGGCGGTTTTCTTTTTGTTCAGCGCGGTATGGATGCGGCTGCGCAGCGAGGGGCCATACAGCACGTGGCGTACGTCCATCGCCATCACCGTCAGGGCGGCGACCCACAGCGAACTGCCGGCGGCCAGCATGGCGGTGATCACAAACTGGCTGGCGCCGGCGTAAATGATGCAGGAGAAAAACAGGCTTTCCAGCGGGGTGAAACCCAACCGGGTGGCATTGAGTCCGAAGGCGAATGCCACCGGAAGGTAGCTGATGACGATGGGGAGACTGTCTTTAATGCCTTCGCCGACGGTGGCGACGCGTTCAGATAAGGCACAGGTTAAGGGCGCGGGGTTTTCCATATGAATAACTTATCGCTGGATCCATGTGAAGGTGGCAAATTGACCGATGTCCCCACCTTAACAGAGCGCGACGCGCCTTAACACTATGAAAATGCCCGCAATCCGCTTTTCCCTGACCCAGACGGGATGAAAGGCGGGGAAGGGGGCCCGGATAAGGCGTCGGGCCTTATCCGGGAGCGGGTTACTGCTGCGCGGCGAGGGCGGCTTTCACCCAGCTGTCGAACAGCGGCTGGTGGGCCTTGATCCAGCCATCAACATGACCGTTAATGTCGGCTTCAGAAGCATGGCCGTCGTGCATCATCGCATTCTCGGCATTGATGTCGGCGATCGGCAGCTTCATGACGCTAAACAGAGTGGCGGCGGCCGGGTTTTTCTCCGCCCAGGCTTTGTTGGCGACAATGTGCATGGTGTTGACCGGGAATCCATAGTTGGCGCCATTGGCCAGTTTGGTATCGATGTTTTTCTGCTCGCCCGGCAGGGAGGAGAACGGCACCTGCAGCCAGACGACATCTTTGCCAGGCTTCAGCACGTCGCTAACCCAGTACGGCGTCCAGGTGTAGTAGAGCACCGGTTTACCCTCTTTATAACGGGCGATGGTGTCGGCCATCATCGCCGCGTAGTTGCCCTGGTTATGGGTGACGGTTTTGCTCAGGCCATAGGCGTCAATCTGGTGGTTAATCACCGCTTCGCAGCCCCAGCCAGGGGTGCAGCCGGTGAGGTCCGCTTTACCGTCGTTGTTGGTATCAAACAGTTTGGCGATCTGCGGATCTTTGAGCTGATCGATGGAGGTGATGTGGTACTGCTCGGCGGTTTTTTTGTCGATCAGATAGCCCTGGGCGGCGCCTGAGACGTATACCCCCTTGCGGTAAAATTTGTTATCACCGCCCGCCGCGGCGTACATGTCATCGTGCAGCGGCTGCCAGTTGGTGGCGATGAAGGTGGTATCCCCAGCGGCAATCGAGGTATAGGCAACGTTATAGTCCACTTCGCTCGGTTTCTCGACGGTGTAGCCAAGCTTCTCCAGCGCGCGGCTGACCAGCAGGGTCTGGAAGCTCTCTTCGGAGATGGTGCTCTGGGCCGGCTTGACGGTAATGCCTTTGCCCGGCAGGTCGGCGGCGAAGGCGCTGGTGGCGATCAGGGTGGCAAAGGCGGCGGTGGCCATCATCGTGCTATGTCGCATGGTGGTTCCTCTTATTGTTTAACGGGAAGGGCGGCCCCCCGGCATCGGCTGGTGCCGGGGAGCGGCGCTGTTATCGACTTATCGACAGAAAGGGCGAGTGAGAAGCCCCAGCGGGCCGGTGGTGTACCAGCGGCGGTTGCCGCGACTGCGGGCGTCGCGGCCGACGGCCTGGGTAAGGCGGTCAAGAATAATCGCCAGGATCACGATCCCCACGCCGCCGACGGTGGCCAGGCCCATATCCAGGCGACCAATGCCGCGCAGCACCATCTGGCCAAGACCGCCGACGGCGATCATCGAGGCGATCACCACCATCGACAGGGCCAGCATCAGCGTCTGGTTAACCCCGGCCATAATGGTGGGCATCGCCAGCGGCAGCTGAACTTTAAACAGCAGCTGTCGCGGGCTGGCGCCAAATGAGCGCGACGCTTCGATCAGATCCGCAGGCACCTGGTTTATCCCGAGGATGGTCAGACGGACGATGGGCGGCAGGGCGAAGATAATCGTCACCACCACGCCGGGCACGTTGCCGATGCCGAACAGCATTACGATCGGCACCAGGTAGACGAAGGCCGGCGTGGTCTGCATGGCATCCAGCAGTGGGCGGATAATTTTCGCCGCCCGCGGACTGCGCGCCAGCCAGATCCCCAGCGGCAGGCCGATGATCATGCAGAACAGCAGGGCGGTGAGGACCAGCGCCAGGGTGACCATCGCCTGCGACCACGCGCCGATGGCGCCAATGGCAATCAGCGATACCAGAGTGGCGACTCCCATGCCGAGGCTGGAGATCTGCCAGGCGATCAGCGCGAAGACGATAATCGCCACCGGCGCCGGCATTCCCAACAGCAGCTGCTGAAAGGCGCTGAGAATGTAGTCGATCGGCACGCGGATCCCCTGGAACAACGGGCGGAAGTGCAGCACGATCCAGTCGATGGCGTGGGTCACCCAGCTGTCGAGCGGGATCAGGGTCTTATGGAACGGATCCATGATATTGAACTGTTCCGGCTGCGGCGCCGGGGCGCTGTGCAGCCAGTCGGCGCCGCCGCCATTGGTCGGCGCGGCAGTAGAAGCGCCACCCCAGGCGTCTGCAGCCTGGGCGGCGCTGTCGGTTGCCGGGGCGCTGTCCCACGGATTGGTTTGATCAGCCATGATTCACCCCCTCGCGATCTAAAGCCTGGAGCAACATTCGTTTGGAAATGATGCCAATATATTGTTGTTCTTCATCCACCACCGGGACGGCGCACGGGGCGTGGCCGACGTGGGAGAGCAGATCGCTGAGCGGCGTTTGCGCCTCCACCGCCAGCGGGGCGTCAATCAGCGCCGCCTCGATCCCCTGGCCGGCGCTGAGCGCGGTTTTCAGAGAATCGATCGACACAATCCCGACAAAGCGATTACCACGCTCGATGACATAGCCATATTCCCGGTCTTCATCCTGTAATAATTTCAGCGCTGAGCGGGGGCCAAAACCTGGCGTTTTACGAATCAGGCCGACCGGACTACGACGGGCAATATCTTTGGCGCTGAAGACCTGGCTAATATCGACGCCGCGGAAGAAGGTGCGGACATAATCATTGGCCGGATTATTCAATATTTCATCCGGAGTACCGACCTGGACCACTTCGCCATTTTGCATAATGGCGATACGATCGCCAATTCGCATGGCTTCATCAAGGTCATGGGAAATAAAGACAATGGTACGCTGATGCTTAGCCTGTAATTTGATCAGCTCATCCTGCATTTCGGTGCGAATGAGCGGATCGAGCGCGGAGAAGGCTTCATCCATTAACAGAATATCGGGATTAATCGCCAGGGCGCGGGCTAAACCGACGCGCTGACGCATCCCGCCGGAGAGTTCATCCGGCCAGGCGTGGGCATAATTCTCCAGCCCCACCTGCCGCAGCGCTTCCCGCGCTTTTTGCTCTCGCTCAGCGGCCGGGACGCCGGCAAGCGCCATGCCAAACGCCGTGTTGTCGAGCACGCTCATGTGCGGCATCAGTGCAAAGGATTGAAAAACCATCGCAATTTTTTTACGACGCACCTCGCGCAGCTCGGCGTCCGACATTTTCGCGATATCGACCCCGTCAATCAGCACCTGGCCGCGGGTGGGTTCAATCAGGCGATTGAGAAGGCGAACCATGGTGGATTTCCCCGAACCGGAGAGCCCCATGATGACGAATATCTCGCCTTCTTCAATGGCCAGACTGGCGTCTTTGACGCCAAGCGACAGCCCCGTTTTTTCCAGTATTTGCGCTTTGTTGAGTCCTTTCTCAATATATTTGAAAGCACGGTGAGGGTGCTCGCCAAATATCTTATAAAGATTTTTAATTTCTAATTTAATTGCCATGCAATAGAGAAGTTCCTGTTATTTGTTTATTGCGATACGGTACCCAATGGTGATTATGATCTTTTTACACCCTAACATACTCAGATTCTGTGACAACCCTTAATGACAAACTCTCGGCAAAATGGAGTGAGGGACATGGCGGCGCAGCCCCCGTGATATAAGGGCTGAGCGGTAATTTGTTGTGGGTAATATTTTTTGATTATCTCTGGATAATTCGACTGAAATAGACCAGTTTTCTGCTAAATATGACGGGATGATGACGGTTAGGCCATGGAGAGAATATTTGACAGATGAACCCACTTTTCTGCGAAATAGATCACCAGGAATTCGGTCGCGATATTCCTGGTGAAAGTACGGTTAAAAGTCCCAGTCGTCGTCGGCGGTCTCTTCCATTTTTCCTATCACGTAGGAGGAGCCAGAACCGGAGAAAAAGTCGTGGTTTTCATCGGCGTTGGGCGACAGCGCCGCGAGGATCGCTGGATTAACCGCCGCCATCTCCGCCGGGAACAGCGCCTCGTAGCCGAGGTTCATCAGCGCTTTGTTGGCGTTGTAGCACAGGAAAGCGCTAACGTCGTCGAACCAGCCGCTCTCGCCGTACAGTTCCCGGCTGTAGGCCAGCTCGTTGTCGTAAAGATCCATCAGCAGATCGAGGGCGAAATTTTTCAATTCTTCGCGCTTGCCGGGGCTGACGATCTCCAGTCCTTTCTGATATTTGTAGCCGATGTAATAGCCATGCACCGCTTCATCGCGAATGATCAGGCGGATCAGATCCGCGGTGTTGGTCAGTTTTCCCCGGCTGGAGAAGTACATCGGCAGCCAGAAGCCGGAGTAGAAGAGAAAGGATTCGAGGAACACGCTGGCGATTTTTTTCTTCAGCGGCTCGTCGGCCTGATAGTAGCCCAGCATCAGCTGCGCCTTGCGCTGCAGGGGCTCACAGCTTTCGCTCCAGGCGAAGGCGGCATCCACCTCCTTGCTGTGGCACAGCGTGGAAAAGATGGAGCTGTAAGAGCGAGCATGAACCGCTTCCATAAAGCTGATGTTCGACAGCACCGCCTCCTCATGCGGGGTCAGGGCGTCCGCCATCAGCGCCGGCGCGCCGATGGTGTTCTGAATGGTGTCGAGCAGGGTCAGCCCGGTAAAAACGCGAATGGTCAACTGCTGCTCCGCCGCGCTGAGGGTTTGCCAGGCGGGAATGTCGTTCGACAGCGGCACTTTCTCCGGCAGCCAGAAGTTGCTGGTGAGACGGTTCCACACCTCCAGATCTTTATCGTCATCGATGCGGTTCCAGTTGATCGCGCTGACGCGCGTTAAATGAGTCATCCTGATCTCCTTACAGCGCGCAGGACACGCAGCCTTCAATTTCAGTGCCTTCCAGCGCCAGCTGGCGCAGTCGGATGTAGTAGAGCGTCTTAATGCCTTTCTTCCAGGCGTAGATCTGCGCCTTGTTGATATCGCGGGTGGTGGCGGTATCGGGGAAGAACAGGGTCAGCGACAGCCCCTGATCGACGTGGCGCGTCGCCTCGGCGTAGGTGTCGATGATTTTCTGGGGCCCTATCTCGTAGGCATCCTGATAGAGGGTCAGATTCTCGTTATTCATAAACGGCGCGGGGTAGTACACCCGTCCGGTTTTCCCCTCTTTGCGGATCTCAATCTTCGAGACGATCGGGTGAATGCTGGAGGTGGCATGGTTGATGTACGAGATCGAGCCGGTGGGCGGCACCGCCTGCAGATAGCGGTTGTAAATGCCATAGCGCATGACGTCGTCGCGCAGCTGGCGCCAGCTTTCCCGGTCGGGCAGGGAGATGCCGGCGCGGGCGAACAGCGCGCGGACCCGTGCGGTTTTCGGCTGCCACTCCTCATGCAGATATTTGTCGAAGTACTCCCCGCTGGCGTAGCGCGACTGCTCGAAGCCGGCGAAGCGCTGACCGCGCTCGCGAGCCAACAGCATCGAGGTGTGCAGCGCGTGCCAGGTCACGGTGTAAAAGTAGATATTGGTGAAGTCCAGCCCCTCCGGGCTGCCGTAGGCAATGCCTTCCCGCGCCAGGTAACCGTGCAGATTCATCTGCCCCAGGCCGATGGCGTGGGAGGCCGCGTTGCCGGCCGCCACGGAAGGGACCGACTGAATGTGGCTCATGTCGGACACGGCGGTCAGGGCGCGCACCGCGGTGGCGATTGTGCGGCCGAAATCCGGCGAGTCCATGGTATGGGCGATATTCAGCGAGCCGAGGTTGCAGGAGATATCTTCCCCGATATGGGCATAGCTGAGGTCTTCATTATAGGCGGACGGCGTACTGACCTGCAGGATCTCGGAACACAGATTGCTCATGGTGACCCGCCCGGCCACTGGACTGGCGCGGTTCACGGTGTCTTCAAACATGATGTACGGGTAGCCGGATTCAAACTGGATCTCCGCCAGGCGCTGGAACAGGTCGCGGGCGCGGATCCAGCGTTTGCCCACCCGCTCGTCGGCCACCAGCTGCGGATAGAGGTCGCCGATGGCGCAGTCGGCGAAGGGTTTGCCGTACAGCCGTTCGACATCATACGGCGAGAACAGCGCCATCTGCGCGTCTTCTTTCGCCAGCTGGAAAGTGATATCAGGGATCACCACCCCCAGCGACAAGGTTTTGATGCGGATTTTCTCATCGGCATTTTCACGCCGGGTATCAAGGAAGCGCAAAATATCCGGATGGTGTGCGTGCAGCCAGACCGCCCCCGCCCCCTGGCGGGCACCGAGCTGGTTGGCATAGGAGAAGGCATCCTCCAGCATCTTCATCACCGGCACCACGCCGGAGGACTGGTTTTCGATGCGCTTGATCGGCGCCCCGGCCTCGCGCAGGTTAGAGAGTAAAAAGGCCACGCCGCCGCCGCGCTTCGACAGCTGCAGCGCCGAGTTCACCGCCCGGCCGATGGACTCCATATTATCCTCAATGCGCAGCAGGAAGCAGGAGATCAGCTCTCCGCGCTGCTGTTTGCCGGCGTTGAGGAAGGTGGGGGTAGCCGGCTGGAAGCGGCCGCTGAGTATCTCCTCCGTCAGCTGCCGCGCCTGCTGTTCATCGCCCCGGGCCAGCGTCAGGGCCACCATTACGCTGCGTTCGGCGAAATCCTCGAGGTAATGTTTGCCATCAAAGCTCTTCAGCGCGTAGCTGGTGTAGAACTTCCAGGCCCCGAGGAAGGTCTGGAAGCGAAACGCGGCGCGCCGGGCATGGTCGAACAACGCCAACACAAACCCGCGGTCATAGCCGGCCAGCACCTGCGGATCGTAATAGCCCTCGCGGACGAGCCAGCTGAGTTTATCCTCCTGGCTGGCAAAGGCGAGGGTGTTGGGCTGAACCTGGGTCGCCATAAAGGCCTCAACCGCCTGGCGATCTTTCTCAAACGGGATGCGGCCCTCGCTGTCGTATAAGTTCAGCATCGCATTGAGGGCGTGAAAATCCACGGCGGCGGTTATACGTTCTGCGGTTGTCGTTGCCAAAATTCGCTGACTCCTTTGCGTACGTTATCGATATCGTCGGGGGTTCCCATCAGCTCGAAGCGGTAGAGATAGGGCACGGCGCACTTCTGCGCGATGACATCCCCGGCGCGCCCCCAGGCGTCGCCAAAGTTGCGATTGCCGGCGGCAATCACCCCGCGGATCAGTCGACGGTTATGTACGTCGTTTAAAAAGCGGATCGCCTGACGCGGCACGGCGCCGGCGGTGCCGCCGCCGCCATAACTGGGAACGATGAGAATGTAGGGCTCGTCTACCTGCAGATGTTCACGCTCGTTCAGCGGGATGCGCACCGCCGGCAGCCCCAGGCGCTGCACAAAGCGATGGGTGTTCTCCGAACGGCTGGAGAAGTAGACGATGAGGCTCATGCGCTGGCCGCCGCGACGGAGGGACGCAGGCGATTGATCATATCCGGGCGGAAGCCGCTCCAGCGCAGGTCGCCGGCGATCACCACCGGCAGCTGGCGAAATCCCTGCTCGCGCAGGATGTCGGCGGCATCCGGCTGTTGGTCGACGTTGACCATTTCAAAGGCCAGTCCCCGGCTCTCCATGGCTCGCCGGGTGGCATGGCACTGCACGCAGTCATTTCGAGTGTAAATAATAATGCGCATGATTCGTATTTCCATTTAAGATAACAGCACGGCGCTAAACGTAGCGTCGAACGTTGTGGGCCATTCAATAAGGAAATGCTAGATGTAGTTATTTAAAACTTCAACCACTCAATATATAGCGTTTTTAGCAAAGGATTCCCCCTCCGGGATGGCCAGGCGGAGGAGGGGGAAGGTTGCGCGAAACTACAGACGCATGGCGACGGCGAGGCGGTTAAAGGCGTTCATCAGGCTGATAGCGAAGGTGAGATCGCTTATCTGACGCGGGGTAAAATGTTCGCGCAGCGGCAGGTAAACCTCATCTTCCGCATGGCTGGCGGCGATGTCGGTGACCGACTCGGCCCACGCCAGTGCCGCGCGTTCAGCAGGGGTAAAATGGTCGCTCACCCGCCAGCCGGCCAGGGCATCCAGTTTGCTCTGCGCCATGCCGCCCTTGCGCAGCGCCTGGCTGTGCTTCTCAAGGCAGAAGGCGCAGCCGTTGATCTGCGACACGCGTAAATAGACCAGCTCCACCAGGGCGCTGCCCAGTTCGCTTTTCTCCAGCGCGAGGCTGGCCTGCACCAGCCCTTTATAGACTTCCGGGCTTAGTTCACTGAATGGCTGACGTAATTGGCTCATGGTGTTCTCCTCTCTAAGACGGCAGCCAAAATAGCACTATAATGGACTGCAAAAGATAGCCATATTGTGATGAAAAAAGCAGACCATAATGGAAGCCAGCCACCTCCCTCTCTATCAGCGTATTGCCCGCCAGCTGAAATCCGCCATTGAACGGGGCGAACTGGCTCCTGGCAGCCGTCTGCCCGCCAGCCGGGTGTTTGCCCAGGAGCAGGGCGTCTCCCGGGCAACCATCGAAAACGCCTGGGGCGAACTGGTCGCTCAGGGCTGGCTCGAGCGACGCGGGCAGGCGGGAACCTTTGTCAGCGAACGGCTCAGTCCGCGCCAGCTGGCGCCGGTAATGCCAGCGCAACCTGCCGCGCCGGCGGAGCCGTTGCCGTTTCAGATGGGGCTCCCGGCGCTGGATCTCTTTCCGCGCGGGCTGTGGGCGCGGGTGATGGGGCGCCGGCTGCGCACGCAGTCGCGGTTCGATCTGGCGCCCGGCGATCCCGGCGGCGACCCGCTTCTGCGTCAGGCGATCGTCGACTATCTGCGCCTGTCGCGCAGTATCGACTGTCAGCCGGAGCAGGTGCTGATCGCCGGCAACTATGCCACCGCTATGAACCTGATCCTGCGTACTCTGGCACAGCCGGGGCAGCATATGTGGATGGAAGATCCGGGATATCCCTTTATCCGCCCGGTGGTCGAGGCCGGGCAACTGGTGGTGGATGCGATCCCGGTGGACGACGAGGGGATGGATATCGCCTGGGGCCAGCGCCATCATCCGCAGGCGCGGTTTGCCCTGCTCACCCCGGCGCATCAGAGTCCGCTGGGCGTGGCGCTGTCGCTGCCCCGGCGTCGCCAGCTGTTGGCATGGGCCGCGGAGCGTGACGCATGGATCATTGAGGACGATTACGATAGCGAGTTTCGCTATCGCGGCAAACCGTTGCCGCCGCTGAAAAGCCTTGATGCGCCCCAGCGGGTCATCTACGCGGGCACCTTCAGCAAGTCGATGTTTCCGGCGCTGCGCACCGCCTGGCTGGTGGTGCCGAGCGCGCTGGCGGCGCGCTTTCAGCAGACCGTGGAGCGCCAGCCCTGTACGGTTCCCACCCTGTGGCAGCAGACGCTGGCGGATTTTATCCAGCAGGGCCATTTCTGGCGTCATCTGAAAAAAATGCGCGCCAGCTACAGTCAGCGCAGGCAGTGGCTGGAGTCTGCTCTGCAGGCGCAGGGCTTTCAGGTTACGCCGCAGCAAGGGGGGATTCAGCTGGTCATGCCGGTTAGCGGCGACGATCGCCTGTTGGCCCAACGGGCGGTGGCGGCCGGGCTGGCGGTACAGGCGTTGAGCGACTGGCGGATGCGCCATACCGGCGAGGGGGGATTACTGATGAGTTTTACCAATATTCGCTCGCCGGCAATGGCTGGCGCGCTGGCCCGGCGGCTGGGGGAGGCGATCGGCGTCGGCGGCGTCCCCCCCGATGGTGCGTAAAAAACCCCTGCGGCCAGAGGCGCGCAGGGGCTGACGCGTATTTGTTATCTTCATTGCTTTCCGTGAAGCAGGCGGGCTTCCGCACGCTTATCGCGCGGCGGCAGCAAACGCTATAGCTATTATCGACGTAAATTGAGCAATACGCCAATAAATACCCCGACGGCGGCGGCGGCGCCCACGCTGTGCCACGGTTTATTGCGCACGTAGGTATCGGCGCAGCCCAGCGCATCACATGCTGCCTGGCGCGCATCCAGCGCCGCCTGCTGCACCCGGTTGTGACCATTAATGCGAGCGCGGGTCTCTTTTAACAGCGACTGCGCTTTGGCACGCGCCGCTTCCGCTTCCTCTTTCGCGTCACTGCCCCACGATTTCAGCACCTCTTCCAGCGTGTCCGCTAATTGGCTGACATCGTTATGAATATCTTCGGCGTTATCGTCAAAATTGTTGCGGTTCACATGGTTAGCCATCGTTATCTCCCTTAATTCCATCGAGTGAGTAAGTGTAGGACAAGATTTTGAATTATGCTTACTACTGTGGTTTCTGGAATATTCCGAAAGCACTGCCCTTAATGAATAAGGTAAGGTCAATGTGCGGTAAAAGATAACGAGGAATCAGTATGTATTTAAGACCCGATGAGGTGGCGCGTGTTCTTGAAAAAGCCGGCTTCACCATGGATGTTGTGACGCAAAAAGCGTACGGCTATCGCCGCGGCGATAATTATGTTTATGTGAACCGCGAAGCGCGCATGGGGCGAACAGCGTTAGTTATTCATCCGGCGTTAAAAGAGCGCAGCAATATGCTGGCTGAACCGGCTTCAGATATCAAAACCTGCGACCATTATGAACAGTTTCCGCTGTATTTAGCCGGGGATGCGCAGCAGCATTATGGAATTCCGCACGGATTTAGCTCACGCATGGCGCTTGAGCGTTTTCTGAATGGGCTATTTGGCGAAGCTAAGCCGGCCATGTCGACGAATTAATTCGCTGGATAAAGGCCCGGGCGAAATCGGCTGGCGGGAGGAAGCGACTGGCAGAGCCAGTCGCTGTTAACGTGTCGGTCAGGCTTTTGCCTGCTGGTAGGGAGCCACGCGGAACAGGCGGCGGCAATAGTCGAGGAAGTAGCCGTAAGCGGCGCCCATCATCATCGATACCGCCAGGTTCGAGCTCACCGCAGCGACAATCTGGTGCCAGTCCGCACCCACGCTCCACAGAATGGCGACATATACCGGCGACTGAAAGGTCACGTAGGCCAGCACGTCGGCCATATTTTTCATCCAGCCGGCCGGAGTGATGCGCCGGGCCTGACGCATGGCGAAATCGCGATAAATCCCGTAAGGAACAGCGATAATAATGTTGACCGGGATCGCCACCAGACGCGACGATAACGACTGCTCAAACGTCATACCAGAGAGAAAAATTTCGATCATCATGTTGACGACGGTGCAGTAAACCACCATCGCAAAGGTGTCTGCAACCGCGTGCCGCAAGCGGGAGTGCGCAGAGAACATCGGAGTGCTCCTCGAAAATGAAGTCAAGAACGCCGAAAAATGCGCGTTGGTATAGCGTTTTTGGGCTGCCTGTTTTGATGTGCGTAGAGTATATCTCTGCATTAAAAGTGGCAACTAGCTATAAATTTTTATTTATTGCCTTTTTGTCGATAAAATACTCTGCGACGGTTGGTTTTCTGCCCGTTACGCTACTTTTATTGCTGCTTTCATTAAATGTGTTTATTTTCAGGTGGTTATGTGGTGTTTTGCCATGGTGTTTGACCAGGGAGGCGGCGTCTGAGCACTCGCCGTGGCGCAAAATCGCGTTAGCCTGTGATGAGAGTCTCGTTTAGATGTTTTTATGCCATTATGCCGGTTTTTGTGGTGAAAAATTCTAAAGTGACGTGTGGCGTTTTATTCTGCCTGGCTGGGTAACTATTCATTAGGCCGTGTGGAGAGGGCCAGCGCATCCGCCGACGATAAGAGGATAAGCCGCTGACCATAAAGGTAATATCGCCTGCTGAATATATTTTCCTATCTCACTATCCGCCGCTTTTATTTATTCATGGTCTCGTTGGCCCGCGCTGGCGAAAAAGAATCGGGGATTTTCCGATATAGGGCAGGCGGAAGAGATTTACTCTCTGCATAATATATTTATCTGGACAACCGCAGGCTGGAAATAAATAAACGTTTCTATTACACTTGCCGCGTTGTGTCTTTTAATTTGCTATTTGGAATTTTTTAATTTTATGTCTTCAATGTTACACAAACTGAATAATATCCGTTCACTGCGCGCGCTGTCCCGTGAATTCTCCATTGACGTGCTTGAAGAGATGCTGGAAAAGCTCAGGATCGTCACTGAAGAAATACGTACGCAACAGCAGCTGGCGGCACAGCAGCAAGCGGAATATCAGGAAAAAGTGAATACCTGGCTTGAGCTGATGCGCGCCGACGGTATTTCTCCTGACGAGCTGGTGGCCGATATTCAGCCGCCGATGGCGGGCGGTAAAAAGCGGAAACCGCGCCCGGCGAAATATCGTTATACCGATCATACCGGCGCCGAGAAAACCTGGACCGGCCAGGGAAGAATGCCGAAGCCGATTGCCCTGGCGGTCGCCGAGGGGAAATCGCTGGACAGCTTTTTAATTTAAAACCGATTCGGCCAGCGCCACGACGGCGGGGAAGACCCACCGCCCGGCCTGGCCTTATGACCTGCAGCGAGGGAGCTTCAGCAGACGCCGAAGTCTCCCTCTTCCTGATATCGCGTCACCTCGTCTGACTTCAGCGTATAGCGTTCTCCCTGCTCCTGCGCGGCCTGAACCACCACCAGATCCTCGCCCTGCACTTCGATCACTTTCAGTTTTGGCCCGCCCGCACGCGGTTGCACCAGATCGCCGACAGAAAACATCATTCACTCCTCACTGTTAATACTACGTATGAACCTAAACCATAGCTCAACGCCCGTTCACTGAACACCGGGTGTGCTGTTTTTTGTTAAAACAATTTGGAGGTATATGTATTAGAGTTGTTAATGTTTTGCTGGCGCCATACCGCCGCTGAGAAGGGGGGACGGCGAGGGTAGGGTTACCACCAATCAGGTCAGGAAAGACACCATGAAGTATATCATTCTGTTGATCATTGTTATTGCTGTACTGTATGTCCATTACCGCGGACGGGTGCGCTATCGTTTCTGGCGACAGCTCTCCGACCATTCCACATTTACCGCGCCGCTGAATGGATTTATGTATTTATTTTCCCGCGTACCGAATACGCCTTATCTGCGCCCGGAGATGTTTCCCGAGCTGGCGATATTGCAGCAGAACTGGCTGGTTATTCGCGAAGAAGGGATCCGCCTCCAGCAACTGGAGCAGATTAAAGCGGCCGATAAATATAATGACGCCGGATTTAACTCATTTTTTAAAACCGGCTGGAAACGCTTTTATCTGAAATGGTATGAGGATGCCCATCCTTCCGCCAGCCAGCTTTGTCCGCAAACTACCGCGCTGCTGCGGGATATCCCGTCGGTAAAAGCGGCTATGTTTGCCACCCTGCCGGACGGCAGCCGTCTGCCGCGCCATCGCGACCCCTACGCCGGTTCCCTGCGCTTTCATCTTGGCCTGGCGACGCCGAACGATGACCGCTGCTTTATCGAGGTGGATGGTCAGCGCTACAGCTGGCGCGACGGGGAAGGCGTGCTGTTTGACGAGACCTATATCCACTATGCAGAAAATACCAGCGGTGAGAATCGACTGATTCTGTTCTGCGATATTGAACGGCCGATGCGCTACCGCTGGGCGCAGAAGGTCAACCACTGGCTGGGGCGCTATCTGATGAGCGCCGCCTCGGCGCCCAACGACGCCAGCGATCGCACCGGCGGAATTAACCGGGCATTTCGCTATATCTACCAGATCCGTATTGTCGGCAAGCGGCTGAAAAAATGGAATAAGACGGTCTATTACATCGTCAAATGGCTGCTTTTCGGCGGCATTGCCTGGCTTATCTGGAGTGCGTTTTAACTCCCCTGGCGCCGGTTCCACGGCATGATCGCCAGCAGGCGCGCCATGCCGCAAAAGCCGGTCACCCCGGCGAAAGTGAGCCCGGCGCCGACCGCGCCGCTGAGCAGGAAAAAGCCGCCGTTCACGGTATAGCCCAGCAGCACCCCCAGTAAAATCAGAACGCCAGCGGCAATTTGCACCTGGCGCATCAGCGGCAGCGGTTGCGATTTATCTTCCTCAACCGGGAGCCCCGCGGCTTTCCACGCCTGAATCCCACCCGCCAGCAGGCTGACCTGCGCCGGCGCGGCAGCGGCGGCCAGACGAATGGCGTTATTCTGCGTCCGGGAGCCGGCCTGGCAATGAAAGATCACGCGCTCGCCGGCCCGGGCGTTTAGGGTCGCGCCGCCGTTCAGGGCGGCGAGCGGCACCAGCTCGGCATCGGGAATATGTTCGCGCGCGTATTCATCCGCATCGCGGATATCTATCAGTCTCGCGCCCTGGGCAATCTGCGCCCGGGCTTCGGCAGGGGTTAAGGTGGCGATGGTCATAGGCTCCTCACGGGCAATAGAGCGTTTTCAGCGTGTTGATCACCTGCTGTACTGCAGGATGGGTGATGAAATAGTGGATACGCTGAGCGTCGCGTTCGCTGTCGATCAGCCCCTCGTCACGCATCCGCGCGAGATGCTGCGAGGTGGCGGAAGGGCTCAGGCCGGTGGCGCGGGCGAGTTCACCGGCGCTGGCCCGCGGCGCGTCGCACAGCATGCACAGGATCAGCAATCGGTGAGGATTGCTCATCGCTTTCATTAGCGTGGCGGCTTCTCCGGCGCGGGCCTGCAGATCTTCAGGTGTAGTCATGTATTTTAGCTTTTTCTAAATTTAGATAACTCTAAAATAAAAAGACCGCCAGCGCCAGCACATTTTCCCGTGACTCAGGCCGGAACGGCGAGATCGGCTATCTGCGCACGGGCGCTGGCGATCCCGGCGTCGCGACCGTGCGGGCGGTTATCCAGCCCTTCGGCATAGATAAACTCCACCTCATGGATCCCCATCAGCCCCAGCACTGCGCGCAGATAGGGGGTGACGGCGTCGGTGCTTTCGCCCTGGTGAATACCGCCGCGGCTGCTGACGACCACCGCCCGGACGCCCTCGACCAGCCCCTGCGGCCAGCTGTCGGTGTAGCGAAAGGTTTCCCGCGCCCGCGCCACGAGGTCGAACCATTTCTTCAGGTCGGTCGGGACGTTGAGGTTATACATCGGGGCGCCGATCACCAGCAGGTCGCTGGCTTTTAACTCGGCGATAAGCTGGTCGGAGAGCGCAACCGCCGCGCGGATGGCCGGCTGCGGATCCGCCGCCCCGCGCAGGGCGGCGAACAGCGCGCCATCCAGCGTCGGCAGCGCCATGGCGCTGAGATCGTGTTCGCGGATCCGATCGGGGTGACCCGCCGCCTGGCGCGCCGCGAGAAATTCGTTAATCAGCTGATTGGTCAGGGATGTTTCGCCATTAATGCTGGATTTTAATACCAGAACGTTAGCCATGATAAGTGCCTCAGGTAAAGGGTAGAGGCAGAGACTAACACTGTCTTTTTTCTCTCTGGAGTGACATTATTTTCCGCTATTGTATCCCGTAAGGAACCAATCTGTGCGCGACGATCTGAACGCGATCCCGGTGTTTGTCACGGTGGTCGAGAGCGGTAACTTTGCCAGCGCGGCGACGATCCTCCACGTCACGCGATCGGCGGTGGGGAAAACCATTGCCCGGCTGGAGGCGCGTCTCGGCGTGGCGCTATTCCAGCGCACCACCCGCAGGCAACTGCTGACGGAAGAGGGAGAGCAATTTTATCACCAGTGTCGGGAGGCGCTGGGTCGCATTCGCGAGGCCGAAGAAGCGCTGCAGCGCGGCAAAGGCGAGGTGCAGGGACGGCTGCGGATTTCGCTGCCGGTGCTGTTTGGCCAGCGCTGCGTGGCGCCGCTGCTGTTCCGCCTGAGTCAGCGCTATCCACTGCTGAAGCTCGAGCTCCACTACAGCGACCGGCAGGTCAATTTGCTGGAAGAGGGGTTTGATCTCGCGGTGCGTATCGGGAGCCTGGCCGATACCGGGTCGCTACGGGCGCGGGCGCTGGGGGAGCATGGCATGGTGCTGTGCGCGGCGGCGGAGTACCTGCGCCGCCAGCCGGCGCCGCAGACCATCGCCGGGCTGAGCGAGCACCGCACCCTCGGCTATCTGCATAACGGTCAGCTGCAAAAATGGCAACTTTACGACCCGCAGCAGGGCGAAGTGCGCTTCACCCCGGAGGCGTGGCTGGTGCAGGATGACTTTGCCGCCATCGCCGCCGCGGCGCAGCAGGGAATGGGCATCGCCTGGCTGCCGGACTGGCTGGTGGCGCAGGCGCTCGCCGACGGGACGCTGCAGCAGGTTCTGGCGCCCAGCGACCGTGTGCGTTTCGCTATCCACGCGGTGTGGCCGGAAGGGCCGTGGCTGCCGCAAAAAACGCGGGTGGCGATCGATGCCCTGCGGGAAGGACTGCGCCTTGCTAAAAGCACACCGCCCAGCGGTTAAGGGTATCTTAAGGCGTCCGGGCGATAATGACAGAAAGATGACGACTGAGAGCTATCGCCATGAACGCCCTGGAAACCCTGAATCAATCTGTTTTTTTCGCGCTTAACGCGCAGCCTGGCGCCGCGGATGGCCTGCTGTCGCTGGCCAGTTTTTGCGCCAATGGCATTGTGTTTATGATGCCGACGATCGCGCTCGGCCTGTGGTTTCTCGGTGGCCGTGAGGGACATCGTCAGGCGCTGTTTATGACCCTGGCCGTGATCATTTCCCTCGGGCTGGGGATGGTGTGCGGGACGCTCTGGTTCCATCCGCGGCCGTTTATGATCCCCCTCGGCCATACCTGGATAAGCCATCCGGCGGATAACAGCTTTCCCAGCGATCACGGTACGGTAATGTTCAGTGCTGCGTTTGCGCTGCTGTCGCTGCGCCTGCGGGCGCTTGGCCTGCTGATGCTGCTGGCCGCGCTGCCGGTGGCCTGGTCGCGGATCTATCTTGGGGTGCATTTTCCGCTGGATATGGTGGGCGCGGCCCTGGTCGCCGTCGGTGGGGTCATCGTGGCGAAGCGAGTCTGGCAGGCGGTCGGCCCACGACTGGTGCTGCTGTGCGAGGCCGTCAGCCGGCGGATGTTCTCCTGGCTGCCGGCGCGCTTTACGCCATAGTCTCAGCGGCGTGGCCGTCCGGCACGGGCGGCGCGACGGTATAACGTGCTGCGGGCGATGCCCAACATCTGCGCCGCCCGGCTGACGTTGCCGTTGACTCTGGCGAGGGTATCGACAATCAACTGCTCGTCATGGGCCTGCAATCCCCCGCGCGGCAGCGGCGCAGGCGCGGTGCGATAAGTCTCCGGCAGCGCATCGGGCGTTAATGTGTCGCCCTCATCGGCGAGGGCCAGCATCACCTTCAGGACGCTCTGCAGCTGGCGTACGTTTCCCGGCCACGGCAGCAGGCTGAGGTGGGTCAGCAGCGCGGTGGACAGCGTCACCCGGCGCGAAGCGCCGCCCAGGTCGCGCCACAGGGTGGCGATAAAGGTTTCCAGCGCCGGCCACTCGCGCAGCGGAGGCAGCGCCAGGGCATACTCCCGCAGGCGCCACAGTAGATCTTCGCGGAATTCGCCGGCGCTGACCCGCTGGGTCAGGTTGCGGTGCGTGGCGCAGATCAAGGCGAAGTTCACCGGCACGCTGCGGCTGGCGCCCAGCGGGGCAACCTCTTTCTCCTGCAGTACCCGCAGAAGGCGGGTCTGCAGCGCCAGCGGCATATCGCCGATCTCATCAAGAAACAGCACCCCGCCCTCGGCTTCGCGGATTTTGCCGATATAGCCGTTTTTGCTGGCGCCGGTAAACGCCCCTGGCTGGTAGCCGAAAAGCTCGGACTCGATCAGCGATTCCGGAATGGCGGCGCAGTTAATGGCGACGAATTTACCGCTGCGCCAGCGGCTGTGCTGGTGCAGCGTGCGGCTGACATACTCTTTGCCGCTGCCGGTTTCCCCCTCAATACAGAGCGCGATGCCGGCGTTAAGCAGCCGGAGCAGCTTTTCGCCTTCCCGCGGGCTGGTGAAGGGGAGCTGCATGGCCGGCGGGGCGCTCACCGCCACCCGGCGGCGGGTGGGCTCGCGCAGGCGATAGTGATAGCGACCCTGCGGGGTGGTCAGCGGCAGAGGAACGCTGACCGCCGTTTGCGTCAGCGTCGGAAAAAGCGACGCAAAGGTGAGCTGGCCAAACTGCGCCGCGCTCAGGCCGAACTCGCGCATCGCCAGCCGGTTGCCGGCGGTAAGGACGTTATCGGAAAAGACCAGCAGCAGCTCCTCGACGCTGTCGAGCTTGTCCACCTGCCGGTGCAGGCTCATCAGCCACTGCTCAGGATGCAGGCTCTGCTTCACCCACAGATACTCAATCTGCTTTGCCGCTGCTTTCACCCAGCCAAAGGTATGCTGGTGGGGAAAATCCGCCGGGCCGGAGATATCCAGCACGCCGGCGATACTTCCGTCCGGCCGCTGGAGCGGCATCGCCGCGCAGTACAAATTCTGGTTGCGGGTGAGAAAGTGCTGACGGCCATCGATTTCGCAGCCGTCGTCAATCGCCAGCGCGGTGCCGATGGCGTTGGTCCCACGCCCGCTTTCGCTCCACAGATTGCCGGGCGCCAGCGCCACGCGCTGCGCCTTTTGCATCGCCTGGGTATCGCCGACGGTGTGCAGCACCAGACCGCCGGGGTCGGAGAGGATCACCACCGACTGCAGGTCCGCCACCTGGCGCGACAGGGATTCCACCACCGGCTGCGCCAACTGCTGCAGGCTGCGGTGGCTGGCGAGTCGATCCGCCAGCTCGCCGGCGTCGAGGCGGGGAAAATCCTCGGTAGCGGGATCCAGACCGTAGCGCTGGCAGCGAGACCATGAATCGCTCAGCAGGGGATTGGCGTTAACCTCTGGTGCGAGAAGAAAGGGATTGCCTGGCACAGGGCACCTCTGGGTCGATGTTGCTGTGTTGCAATATTGTAGCTATTTGGTTTATTTGGTGTTGCGATTTGCAACACATAAGTGGAAACCCGTGCAACAGTGGCTGACCATCTGCCCAGTTAGTGAAGGCAACCTATTAATAAATAAAAAGATTTAAAGTAAATAAAAAACTGGCATAACCCCTGCAAAGTGAGAAGCGTTCGGCGGCAAGTTTAAAAAATCAATATGCCGCTGCGTCTCAACCCTACAGAAGGAGATTTGCGATGCGTTATGCACACCCTGGCCAGCCCGGCGCCCTGGTTTCATTTAAATCCGCTTACGGCAACTTTATTGACGGTAAATTTGTCGAGCCGCTGAGCGGTGAATTCTTTATGAATACCTCCCCGGTAGACGGCAGCAACATTGCGCAGTTTCCCCGGTCGGATGCCAGAGACATTGACTTCGCCCTCGACGCCGCCCACCGTGCGGCGCCGGCGTGGGGCAAAACCTCAGTGCAGCAGCGCTCCCGGCTGCTGCTGCAGGTCGCCGATCGTATTGAACAGCATCTGGAATATCTGGCGGTGGCGGAGAGCTGGGACAACGGGAAACCGATCCGCGAAACGCTGAACGCCGACCTGCCGCTGGCGGTGGATCATTTTCGCTACTTCGCCGGCTGCCTGCGCGCCCAGGAGGGGAGTACCGCCGAGATTGATGAAACCACGGTGGCTTACCATTTCCATGAACCGCTGGGGGTTGTCGGTCAGATTATCCCGTGGAACTTCCCGCTGCTGATGGCCGCGTGGAAGCTGGCCCCGGCCCTGGCGGCGGGTAACTGCGTGGTGCTCAAGCCGGCGGAACAGACGCCGCTGAGTATTACTCTGCTGCTGGAGCTGATCGGCGATCTGTTCCCGGCCGGGGTGCTGAACGTGGTGCAGGGTTTCGGCAAAGAGGCGGGCGAGGCGCTGGCCACCAGCAAACGTATCGCCAAGCTGGCATTTACTGGCTCCACGCCGGTCGGGCGGCATATTCTCGCCTGCGCGGCGGAGAATATTATCCCCTGCACCGTCGAGCTGGGGGGCAAATCGCCCAATATCTACTTCGCCGATGTGATGGAGGGAGAAGAGGAGTTTATTGAGAAGGCGGTGGAGGGGCTGGTGCTCGGCTTCTTCAACCAGGGTGAGGTTTGTACCTGCCCGTCGCGGGCGCTGATCCATGAATCCATCTATGAGCCCTTTATGGCGCGGGTCATGGAGAAGGTGGCGCAGATCCGCCGCGGCGATCCGTTAGATACCGACACCATGATCGGCGCCCAGGCTTCCCGCCAGCAGTTCGACAAGATCCTCTCCTATATTCAGATTGCCCGGGAAGAGGGCGGCCAAATCCTGACAGGCGGCGAGCGGGCGGCTATCGCGCCGGCGCTGGATAATGGTTTTTATATTCAGCCCACGCTAATTAAAGGCCGCAACGATATGCGCTCCTTCCAGGAGGAGATCTTTGGGCCGGTGATCGGGGTGACCACCTTTAAGGACGAAGCGGAAGCGCTGGCTATCGCCAATGAGACCCAGTTTGGCCTCGGCGCTGGGGTGTGGACGCGCGATACCAACCTCGCCTATCGCATGGGCCGCGGCATAAAAGCGGGTCGCGTATGGACCAACTGCTATCATGTCTATCCGGCGCATGCGGCGTTCGGCGGCTATAAACAGTCCGGCGTCGGCCGGGAAACGCACAAGATGGCGCTGGATGCCTACCAGCAAACCAAAAACCTGCTGGTGAGCTACGGCACCGCACCGCTGGGCCTGTTCTGAAGTCCATCTCATTTCTGATTGATCCCCAGTCCGCAATCCATTCGGGTTGCGGATTTTTTTTACTTCAAAATAACCCCATGCAAACGATGGGTTTGTATCGGCGGCAACGGCAATATATTCACATCACTGATATAACTACTTTCACTTGAAAATAAAAACACTTCCAGAACAAGAAATTATCGGATGGGGGCTGACTGTCTTTGCGTCGTTTGTGTAGAAATGATGAATATTAATACCAGGAAAATTCCTAATTTTTTGGTGCTGCCCGGCAAGCGCACAATAAAACAAGACGACTTTTTGAACACTTATCTTTAAATTTGTTAATGGAATTGACCTGTTGTTGTTTAAAGGTATTTAAATTTCTTTTGTATAGATATGTAAATTAACATTGAAAAGCTATTTCAAAAATTAAGTTTATGGCGAATACAGTTGTTAACCTACAATTAACATTTCCTCAGGTTGCCTTTTGATACTTCGGGTAATATATTTATTTCGCACATCAAAATAACTCTTTTTTCTTCTGCTTGTCATTCATGGCCATCTGTTGGCGAAATAAAGCAGAGTGGAGAGAACGTGTGCCTACTATCCTGCGGAAGGAACGCAATGAACATTTACAGGGAGGAGCTGACGAGCCGTTTCGCGATAGCTATGGAGCTATTAGCGATGATGGAAAATATATTCGTTAACGATGAGATAAATAATGAAAAAACAACCTCGCTTTATCACCATCCTCATAGGGGCGCTGCTTTCTGGCGTCGCCTTCCAGGCTACTGCGGCCAATACCATTAATCCAAACTCGGGCACCAGTGCGCAAGGCGCCGGCGGGCAGATCACCTTCAATGGGTCGATCACCGACAGCTCTTGCAACGTCGATAGTAATTCTTCCGGCCAGCCTGTGGATCTGGGCAAATGGGCCAGCAACTATTTTACCGGCACCGGCGCCGAAACCACGAAAACTCCTTTCCATATCAAAGTGAAAGATTGCCCGGCCAGCGTGACTACCGTCGCCGTGCTGTTTGACGGCGCGCGTGAACAGACGGATACCTCCCTGCTGGCCATCAACGGCGGCGCCAAAGGCGTAGCCATTAAGCTGTATGAGCACGATCAGACGACGGCGGTCAGCCTCGGTAAAACGACCGCAAAACAAACGGTCACTCCGGGTTCCAGCGGCGGCACCGGCACTGCCGACCTCGAGTTTTACGCCGACTATGTCTCCACCGCGGCGACCGTGACGGCAGGTAAAGCCGACGGTACGGCTAATTTCAATATGATTTATAACTAATCATATTGCACGTTATTCAGAGTCAGTTCATTGTGTCCTGATTAATTGCAGATAGCTAAAGAGATAATTGTCATGAAGTCATGAAATATATTCGTGACGGTATAGTTGTTTTTGCTAATTATCCCGACGGGTACTGGCTCTGTTATTTACTGCTTTATTTTATTGTCTGTTCAACCTTTGCCTGATGGTAAGTCATGATGAAGAAAATAATTGCCGTTGCGGCCTTTCTGCTGTGCTCCACGGCAGCGCAGGCCGGTATTGTCATGGGTGGAACCCGTGTGATTTATCAGGAAGGGAAGCGTGAAGCTGCTATTTCAGTCACTAATGCCGATACCCATACGCCCTATCTGGTGCAGTCATGGGTGGAAAATTACGCGGAAAACGATAAGGCCAGGGTGCCCTTCATTGTCACACCGCCCTTGTTCCGTCTCGATCCGGAGCAAAATAACGTCCTGCGCATTAACTTTATTGGCGCCTCGTTGCCCAGCGACCGTGAATCGCTCTACTGGCTGAACGTCAAAAGTATCGCCCCGACGCCCCAGGGCGAGGTGAACAAGCTGCAGGTCAATATTAAGTCGAAATTCAAAATCTTCTATCGCCCCAACGGCCTGGCGGGCGACCCGGCGAAAGCCTGGCAGCAGCTGAAGTTTAGCCAGTCCGGCGGTCATCTGACGGTGGCAAACCCCACTCCCTATTTTGTCTCTTTTTATTCCGTCGCGGTGGGCGGGCAGGCAATCGACGACCCTGGCATGGTGGCCCCCTTCGGTCAGAAAACGTGGTCGGTGAGCGGGCACGGCACCGTCAAATGGCGGGCGATTAACGACTACGGCGGCGTCAGCGATTTCGCCCAGCAGTAATTCCCCTTTGTAATGAGCTTACCGGACGGCGCCAGCATGAAAAGAATAACAACAGCCAGGGTGCGGGAGTATGCCGCGTTGCCCGTCACCGCCGGACGGGCGCTGGCGCTGGCGACGCTGCCGACGATGATCTGTTGTCTCAGCCCGCTGAGCCGGGCGCTGGCTGACGACTATTTTGACCCGGCGGCGCTGGAGTTTGCCGACCCGCAGCAGCAAACCTCCGATCTGCACTACTTCGCCAAACCCGGCGGACAGCAGCCGGGGACTTACCCTGTCACCGTGGTGGTTAATGACCAGGAGCTGGGCCAGGCCGATATTACGTTTATTGACGATGGCGGGAAGCTGCAGCCGGTGCTGACGCCCGGGCAGCTGGCGGAGTATGGGGTTAACGTTAGCGCGTTTCCGGCTTTTCAAACGCTGCATGAGGGTGAGACCTTCACCCGGATCGAGAAGTTTATTCCCGACGCCAGCAGCCGCTTCACCTTCGCTAACCAGCGCCTGACGCTGAGTATTCCCCAGGCCGCGATGAACGTGCAAAGCCGCGGCTATGTCGATCCCTCGCGTTGGGACGATGGCGTGCCGGCCGCGTTTGTCGATTACTACTTTTCCGGCGCGCAAATCAAGAACGCCGATGACGGGGAGAGCAGCCGCTCAAACTATCTCAATTTACGCAGCGGCGTGAACCTGGGCGCCTGGCGGCTGCGCAACGTCTCCTCAATGCAGTACGACCAGCAGCGCCGACACTGGGATTCACAGAGCACCTGGCTGCAGCGGGACGTCCGCTCGCTGAAGAGTCTGCTGCGGATCGGCGATACTTACACCACCGGCGACGTGTTTGACAGCATTCCGTTTCGCGGCGTACAGCTGATGTCTGACGATGAGATGCTCCCGGACAGCCAGCGTGGCTTTGCCCCTACCATTCGCGGCGTGGCGCACAGCAATGCCAAAGTGACCGTCTCCCAGCACGGATATGTGATTTACGAAACCTTTGTGTCGCCGGGGGCGTTCGCCATCAGCGATCTTTATCCCACCTCGCAGAGCGGCGATCTGGAGGTGAAGGTGACCGAGAGCAATGGTTCGGTGCGCACCTTTACCCAACCCTATTCCGCCGTGCCGTATATGCTGCGCGAAGGGCGAGGCAAATTCAGCCTCAGCGCCGGCCGCTACCACTCCGGGGCGGATTCGGTGCGCTCGCCGGAATTCCTGCAGGGCACCCTGTTCTATGGTTTGTCGGCGGGATTTACCCTCTACGGCGGCACGCAGCTGGCCCAGGACTATCAGTCATGGGCGCTGGGCCTGGGCCGCGGCTTCGGCGAATTCGGATCGCTGGGAGGCGACGTCACCCAGGCCGTCACCCGTACCCCGTCGGGTAAGCGCTATGCGGGCCATTCGCTGCGCGCTCAGTATCAGAAAAATTTTGTCAGCTCGGGCACCGCATTCAGCCTCGCCAGCTATCGCTACTCCTCCAGCGGCTATTACGATTTTGCCGAAGCCAGCGCCCTGGAAAGCGCGCAGGGGCAGGTGGACAACCGGCGCCGACGGGAAGAGATCTCGGTGTCACAAAGCCTTGGCGGTCTGGGCAGTCTGGCGGTTTCCGCCTGGTCGCAGGAATACTGGCACCGGCAGAGTCGGGATGAGACGGTGCATCTTGGATTCTACAGCGCCTGGAAAGGGATCTCCTGGGGCGTGGGCTATTACTACACCCGCGCCAGCGGCCAGCAAAAAAATGACCGCTCCTGGTCTTTCAATATCAATATTCCGCTGGGCGGTCCGCTGTCCGACAGCGCGGTGAGCTACAACACCACCTCGGACAGCAATGGCTATACCTCGCAGCAGGTGTCGCTGTATGGCGCGGTGCCGACGCGGCCGAACCTGTTCTACTCGGTTCAGCAGGGCTACGGCAACCAGGGGCGGGGCACCAACAGCAGCGTCGCCCTGGACTACCACGGCGGCTTCGGCAACGCGCAGCTCGGCTATCGCCATGACGCCGCCAGTAATCAGCTGACCTGGGGAGGCGCCGGCTCGGTGGTCGCGCATCCGCACGGCGTGACCTTCGGTCAGACGGTGGGCGAGAGCTTCGCCATCGTCCGCGCGCCGGGGGCTGCCGGCGTGGCGGTGCAAAACGGCAACAATGTGCACACCGACTGGCGCGGCTATGCCGTGGTGCCGTCTCTGACCACCTACCGGAAAAATGTCATTACCCTCGACACGGAGTCGATGGCGGATGATACCGACGTCGACCAGCAGGGTCAGACGGTGATCCCCGGCGGCGGCGCGGTGGTGATGGCCAACTACCGGACCCACATTGGCAACCGGGTGCTGTTTACCCTCCGCAATGCCCAGGGGCCGTTACCGTTTGGCGCCAGCGCGCAATTGGTCACGGCGGAGGAGAGCGGCAATGCGCCGGGCGGCATGGTGGCTGACGGCGGCCAGGTGTACCTCAGCGGTGTACCGCAGGAGGGGACCCTGGCGGTGAGCTGGGTCGTGAACAACCAGTCGCAGAGCTGCAGGCTGCATTTTCATCTTCCGGATAACCCACAGCAGAGTCTGAACACGGTGAAAACCGTCTCCGGACTGTGCCAGACACGCTGAGGCGGCTATGAAATCTGTTTTTCGTCTACTTCCTTTCCTCTTTCTGCTGACGCTGAGCGGTTATCTTCCCGGCGTGCGGGCGGAAACCTGCCGCGCGAATATCGGTCAGACCACGGTCAATATTCCCAATATCAAGTATTTACCCACGCTGCCGATCAATACCCAGATGACCAGCGCGATGGCGGATAACGGCAGTGGGATCCCTTTTTCCTGCGACCTGCAGCTGCCGACGGCGAGCGCCAAACGCATCGTCTATAAGCAGCTGAAAACCGGCGGCGCGCCGGTGGTGATTAACGGACAGCACGTCTACCCCAGCGCCATCGACGGCATCGGGTACTCGCTCAGCTTTCAGTGCGCGGGCGGCCCGATGCGCGCTATCGACGGCAGCCACTCCGCGGGCGGCGAGTCGGTGGTGGTGTGCGACAGCGCGATGCTCCCGGCGCTGATGACGCAGCAGCAAACCACGGTCAGGATCGCGGTGACCTTCTATAAAACCGGGACGGTGCAGCTGGCGGACGGGACGCATACTAACTCGCCGTCGCTGCCGCAGGTGGGGGAGATGACCATTGAGCAGCAGGCCAGCGGCAGCGCCAGCTATGTCGCCAGCGCGCCGGTCAGTATCGATATGGCTGCCCTGAACGTGGACATCGGCAGCAGCGGTAGCTGTCAGGTGACGACGTCGTCGATCCAGGTCACTCTGGGCACGGTAAACCGGGCGGAGTTTCACGGTAAAGGGAGCACCGGCGGCCAGGCGAAGCGCTTTTCGATCCCGGTGTTCTGTCCGACGCCGACCGACGTGCGCATCGGCTTTTTCGGCGTGAGCGTGGAGAGCGATACCCTGGCGCTGAGCCAGGTCAGCAACAGCGCCAGCGGCGTCGGCGTGAAGCTGACCTACGGCAATAACCCCGGCGCGGCGGTGCCCGACGGCACCAGCGTTAAGATCAATGAGGCCAGCAATCTGCCGATCCTGAAAAGGGTAACCGGCGCCAGCGCCGGGACCGCCGAGGCTATCAATTTTAACGCGCAGTATGTGCAAACCGACGCCACCGTGGCGGCGGGCACGGCCAACAGCATGGTGACCTTCGCCCTGGAGTATAACTAGCCTGGCCCCGGGGGCAGACTGCCCTGCAGCGGGATCGGCACTACCGCGCCGTAGTCGTCGATATAGTTCAACTGGTACAGGCGAGCGCTGTCGGTGGTCATTACGGTATGGCTGCTGTAGGGCCGGAGCATCACGTTTCTCATCGGCGAGAGGTGGCCTTTATTATCGATCAGCGCTCCGTTGACCAGGGTGATATGCAGAGGGCCTGAGTTCGTCAAGCGCAGGTTATTGCCGCTCTGCTGCCACTGCAGCTTTTGCACCTCTTTGACGAGGGTGGTGGCGATGGCGGGTGGACGATAAAACAGCTTCAGACGGGTGCGGACGACAAATTGCAGCGTATGATTGTCGCCGGCGGTCAGCGGCGTCTCCTGGATATTGACCCAGAACAGGCTTTCCCGATCGTCGGGCAGCCCGCTGCCGAGATAGATAAAGCGCAGTTGGGCGGATTGCTGCGGCGATAAATAGACCAGCGGCGGCGTCGCCACCATCGGCAGGCCGACGCGCGAGGCATTGAGCCCGGCGTCCAGCCAGATCTGCACTTTATAGGGGGTGCTGCTGCGGTTATTGATATTCAGGCTGGCGACTTTGTCTTTTCCTGAATAGATCACCCGTGAGGCATTAATGGTTATCCCGGCGCAGGCCTGAAAGGCCAATGCGCTGAGCAAAACAGCCACCTGAGTTTTCATGATCGCTTCCTTTACGTCGACGTTTCATCCCTGACCGGAAAGCTATTCCTGCATAATGGTAAACCGGGCCGTCGCGTTGCCGTCGCCAGGATCCATGTGGGCTTTATCCCAGGTGTAGTAGAAAGCTTTGAGCCTGAAGGTGCCGGAGCCGCCGTCCACCGGGATCTCAATGCGGGGATCGTGTTGCGGATCGATGCGTTCATCGAGGCTGAGCGGAGTGCCTGTACGGTCGGTGAGCAGAATTCCTACGTTGCCGGCCGGCTTGCCGCGGCCGTCGAGGGCCAGTACGCGATGTTCAGGCATGCCGGTGGGGGTGGGGCCATCCACCACAATATAGTAGGTGCCTTTCTCACAATCTTTGACGCGAATATCGACACCTACCGCCGGCCCGGTGCCAGACTGACTGTTTTTCAGCCGCGACAGCGGAATGTCGCCCATGCTGACGTTGATGACCTCGTTGTCGCCCGCTCCCTCAAGCTTGCATGCCCCGTTCACAACCTTACCGATAAAGTTCAGCGTGCCGTCTGCCGCGCCAACCGGGCCGGCAACCAGTCCGGCAACCAATGTCGCCAGACACAGCGAGATTAATTTCATTTTCTTTCCTTCTGTATTGCCGATAAAACAGATCGCCAGAGCATGAATTCTGCCGCGTCAGGGGGGAATTATTTGCACTGGATATGTTTTTAATTAATTTATTTAACTTACCAATTTATTTACGTCTGGAAATAATCTGCGCATGTTATTTATTATCGCTTTACCGGGATATTAGCGTGGGGAAATAGCGGAGTAAATAAGACGGACAATGACCAGAGTGGAAGGGGGGATATCGCGAGATAAAATGTTTTGTTATTTTAATACAATGAGTTAGATTTTTCCTGCTGCTGTTTTTGAACCTGATTTCGACATCACGTCAGGCTGGAAAATACGATCGCTGGCGTAAGGCTACGCCCGGCGGATGAGAAATCATTCACCGGGCGATAGCCCTGTTTCGTTGTCAGATTTGCGATCGGCAACCGCCACGCCGGGTTGTATGTCCCGGAATTTAAAAATAGGATGAATTCCCTGTTACGCGCGGCGGAGGGTGCTGACTGAGAAGCGGCCCGCCACCCCGGCGCGCAAACCCGATAACAATAAGGATGGCGAGATGAAACTGACGGTGGGGCTGGCGCTGACGCTGGCGATAATGACCTGCGGCGCCCAGGCGCGCGATATGCAAACCATCGAGCGCAGCGGTGAACTGAAGGTCGGCGTGCCGGGCGACTACGCCCCGCTTGCGTTTCGCAATGCCGCCGGCGAGCTGCAGGGCTATGACGTCGACATGGCCCGCGATCTCGGGCGCACGCTGGGGCTGAAGGTGAGCTTCGTCTACACCAGCTGGCCCGCGCTCGCCGCCGATCTGCAGGCGGACAAATTCGATATTGCGATGGGCGGCGTGACGCAGACGCCGGCGCGGGCGAAGGACTTCGCCCTCAGCCACCCGGTGGTGGCGAACGGTAAAATCGCCTTAGCCAACTGTCAGGCTGCGCCACGGCTTGGATCGCTGGAGAAGATTGACCGTCCGGAGGTGAAGGTGGTCGTCAACCCTGGCGGCACAAACCAGAGCTTTGTCGATGAGCATATTAAGCAGGCGCAGATTATTCGCGTACAGAACAACGTCGATAATCTGGAGGCGCTGCGGCAGAAAACGGCCGATATGATGGTGACCGATCTGATCGAAGGCGACTATTACCAGAGCAAAGAACCCGGTGTGTTCTGCGTCGCCAACGAGACGCCGTTCGCCGGCACCGCCAGCGATAAGGTGTATATGATGAGTAAAGATAATCCGGCGCTGCTGGAGAAAGTGAACCAGTGGCTGGATAGCCAGGACAAAGAGGTTCTCAAACGGAAATGGAAAATTCGCGGTTAACGCGGCGGCGCGTCACCGCCGGCGGGCGCGTCCGGCGGTGGTTATCGGCCGCAGTCAGCCCTGCGGCGACAGCGCCTGTCGCGCCAGACCGCGGAAGTAGCAGGCGTAGCCGAGGGTGGCGGTCAGGCACAGCATATAGCCAAACGACTCGCTGCCTTCCTCCACCGTATTTTTCACCACCCGGGCGAAGTTCTCATTCAGTACGGCGTACCACAGGCCGTGCATGCCGAACAGCCGCGAGAAGACCAGAATCGCCAGCAGGCCGCTGATCATCATGCCGTAATAGGGCGTGCGGGTATAAGCCGCCAGCTGCGACAGGGTCTGACGCAGATGGCGCAGCGGCGCCAGCAGCGACCCCGCGGTGGCCAGCAGGGCAAACCACACCCAGCTGCCATGGGAAAGTAAATCAAACAGGCCATCCAGCTCACGGATCAGCATGGCGAGGAAGAAGCCGCCGATGAGGATATTGCTGTAGCGTAAGTGGGGGTAGTTGCGCGCCAGCAGGAAGTGAACCAGTACGATGACGGCCAGCACGCTCTCCTGCACCACTTCAGTCAGCGACACCTCCGGGATGTCGTTGCCAAATACCCGAATATCCACCCACAGGCAGAGTACCGCGAGAGCGGCTGCGACCGCCGCGCCGAGAAAGAAAAGCAAGCTTCGTAACAGAGACATTAACACCACAACTTATAGTTAAAACAAATATCATAAGTTTTGGGAATACATGTTCCTGTTCACTTTGTGCGACTTTGCGGCTGTTTTTTAACATTTTGCGCTTTTTAGCGCCGGGAAAGGCGACAGGGGAGGGGGACTCCCCTGAATGAGAGGCGTCAGAGAATATCATCCACCACGCCGCCGTCAACGCGCAGCGCGGCGCCGGAGGTGGCCGACGCCTGCGGCGAGCAGACGTAAACCACCATATTGGCGACCTCTTCCACCGAGGCCGCCCGCTGGATCACCGAACTCGGACGATGGGTCATGACAAACGCTTTCGCCAGTTCCTCCAGCGACTGGCCGGTTTTCGCCACTTCGTCTTTCAGCATTTCGGCAAAGCCGTCGGAAATCGTCGGCCCCGGCAGCACGCTGTTAACGGTCACTCCGCTGCCGGCGACATATTTCGCCAGGCCGCGGGCCAGCGACAGCTGGGCGGTCTTGGTGACGCCATAGTGGATCATGTCCGCCGGGATATTGCGCGCCGATTCCGAGGAGATAAACACCACCCGCCCCCAGCCTTTACTGACCATCGCCGGCAGCAGCCCTCGCGACAGGCGCACGCCGGACATGACGTTGGTCTGCCAGTAGTTTTCCCAGGTCGCGTCGTCGGTGGCGTAAAAATCCTGCGGGCCGTAGATCCCGGCGTTATTGACCAGAATATCGACGCCGGTCACGGCCTGCAGCAGCTGTGCCGCGCCGTCGGCGCCGCTGAGGTCGGCGACGGCGGAGCGCGCTTTCGCCCCCGGCACCTCATTTTGCAAGCGGGCGATCGCGGCGTTCACACTCTGCTCGCTGCGCCCGTTAAGGATGATCTCTGCGCCGCTCTCCGCCAGGCCTTTGGCGATAGCAAAGCCAATACCCGCCGTGGAGGCGGTGACCAGCGCGACTTTCCCCGATAAATCAATCTTCATGTTCCTGCCTTCTGGTTGTGGATCTCCCATTAAGCGTAGCAGCGGCGGTATCGGTGAGGATCAGTAACCGGCGTGCTTATTGACCAGGTTTTTGAGCGGCAGCCCGCGACGCTGGCGCTGAATGTTCTCCAGCAGCTGGCGGGCGATCACCTCGGCAGGGGCCGCAGAGGCCATATGCGGGGTGATCACCACCTGCGGATGGCGCCACAGCGGATCGTCCGCCGGCAATGGCTCCTGCGGGAAGACGTCGAGCACCGCTCCGGCGAGCTGGCCGCTCTCCAGCGCCGCCAGCACATCCTCATTGACCATATGCTCTCCACGCCCGCAGTTGATTAACACCGCCCCGGCGGGAAGCCGGCTGAAGAGCGGCGCGGCGAGAATACCCCGGGTCTGCGCGGTGAGGGGCAGGAGGTTAATCAGCCCGTCAAGCGACCCGAGGAAGCTGTCGAGCGCCTCCTCGCCGCGGTAGCAGGTGACGCCAGCCAGCTGCTTCTCACTGCGCGACCAGCCGGAGACCCGATAGCCAAGGCGGGCCAGCTGGTCGGCGATATAGCCGCCAATTTCGCCGAGTCCCATAATGCCGATATGGAAGTCGGCGGCGGCGCGCTGGGGATAGAGCTTCCAGGTTTGGGTCCGCTGGTGGGCCAGCGCCCGGTCAAAATAACGCTGGAACCACAGCACGCCCCACAGGGCATATTCGAACATGCCGTGACGAAAGTCCTCATCGATCACCCGGCACAGCGGGATATCGCTGGCGAACAGCGCGGGCGGCAGATGATCGACCCCGGCGGACGCGGCCTGGATTAGCTTCAGCCCTGGCGAGCGGGTCAACAGCTGCGGGCTAGGGAACCAGCAGCTGGCGTACTGCGCGCCGCGCGCCGCCTGGTGATGGGGCAGGAGCGCGGTGACGTCGGGAAACTGCTGCAGGGCGGCGCAGATATCGCGGGCGAAATCCGCGTCGTTACAATCCACCACGATAGTGATATCGGACATAGGCGTTAGTCTTTGTAAGAAGTATCGAGACGGTCAAGACGGCGCAACCACGCCTGCCAGACCTGTTGACGTTCATGCTCCACGCCCATCAGCTGCTCGCAGGCGTGCTGGCTAAGGTGCGGGGCGATGGTGTGGATCGGGCTGAGGGCCGCCAGCTGGGCGGTGGCCATCTGGATCTCGCAGGCGCGGTTCAGGTAGTACATGATGTAAAACGCATCGGCCACGGTGCGGCCCACCGACAGCAGGCCGTGGCTCTGCAGGATCATGGCGATGTTATTCCCCAGCGAGCGCTGAATGCGCGCCCGTTCGTCGAGGTCAAAGGCCACCCCTTCATAGGGATGGTAGCCGACGCGCTGGTAAAACTCGGTGCTGATTTGGTTGAGCTGCAGCAGGCCGTCCTCGCAGGCGGCCACCGCCATCCCCGGCAGGGTATGGGTGTGGATCACGCAGTGGGCGTCTTCCCGGGCCATATGCACCGCGCTGTGGATGGTGAAGCCCGCCGAGTTAGCCGGCGCCTCGCCCTCTACGACCTTGCCCTGCATATCCACCACGATCAGGTTGCTGGCGGTGACTTCGTCAAACATCATGCCGAAGGGGTTAATTAAAAAACGCGGCTCGCCATCGCCGGGCAGGCGCACGGAGAAGTGGGTGTAGAGGGTATCCTCCCAGCCGAACAGCGCCGCCAGCCGGTAGGCGGCGGCCAGCTGCTGGCGCAGGTGTTGCTCAGTTGCCATTTAGCGTACTCCCATAAATTCACGGATTCGTTGCAGAGAAGGGGCCTCCAGCGGGCTGCGGATCACCTGCGGGGCGATGTCGGCCTGCACCACGCCGTTCTCCATCAGCACCACGCGGTCGGAAATCGACAGGGCAAAATCCATCTCGTGGGTGACAATCAGCATGGTCATGCCTTCGCGGGCCAGCGACTGAATGACCTTCAGCACCTCGCCCACCAGCTCGGGATCCAGCGCTGAGGTCGGTTCGTCAAACAGCATGATGTCCGGCTTCAGCGCCAGCGCCCGGGCGATCGCCACGCGCTGCTGCTGGCCGCCGGAGAGCTGGCCGGGGTATTTGTGGGCGTGGGCCAGCAGACCGACGCGGTCGAGCAGCGCCAGGGCCTGCTCGCGGGCGACCGGCTGATCCAGCAGCTGGTGGTAGCGCGGAGCCAGCATCACGTTGTCGAGCACCGTGCGGTGGGGGAACAGGTTGAAGCTCTGGAAGACCATGCCGATACGCCGCACCCCGGCGCGCATCTGGCGTTTATCGACGATGGCTCCGCCTTTCAGGTAGTCCTCGCCGTAGAGAATGATCTCCCCGCCATCAATACTTTCGAGGGCGTTGATGGTGCGGATCAGGGTCGTTTTGCCTGAGCCGGACGGGCCGATGATGCAGATCACCTCCCCATTCTCCACCTGTAGGTCGATGCCTTTCAGCACCTCATGCTGACCCCAGGATTTGCGGATGCCCCGCAGATCCAGCGCCGGCGGCGCGCCGTTGACGGCCGGAGTTTTGATCTCCTCCGTCAGCGCCGGCAGGCTCTGGCGCAGCGCCTGGCATTCCGCCTCGCTGAGGGTTTGCGGACGCTTGCGCTGAATATCGAGGCTATTCTCCAGCCCCCGGAACAGCCAGGTGAAGACGGTAACCACCATGACGTAGTACACCGCCACCGCCAGCAGCGTCTCCATCACGAGGAAATTTTGCGCGTACAAGCGCTGGCCGGTGAGCAGCAGCTCGGGTAAGGAGACCACCGACAGAATCGAGCTCAGCTTAATGATGGTAATGTATTCATTGATCAGCGTCGGCAGCGAGATGCGAAACGCCTGAGGAATAATAATTAGCCGCTGGATGCCGATAAAGCTGAAGCTCAGCGCATGGCCCGCCTCGCTCTGCCCCTTGGCCACCGACAGCAGGCCGCCGCGGTGGATCTCCGCCATATAGGCCGCTTCGGTGACGGTCATCGACACCAGCCCGGCGATAAACGGCACCCCGAGTAGCGGCTGGGTCACCGGAAACAGCTGCGGCAGGTTGTAGACAAACACCAGCAGCACCATCAGCGGCACGCTGCGAAAAAACCAGATATAGAGTTCGACGGGGATCTTGACCCAGCGCGGCGCGGAGAGCTTCGCGCAGGCTAACAGAAAACCGACCACCAGGCCGATCCCCCAGGACAAGGTGCTGACCACGATCACGGTCACGCACGCCTGCCAGAATGCTCCAATGCTAAACAGTGAAAAAAAGTATCCCCAATCGAACGCCATACCGACTCCTGTTGCGCAGTGCTTATTGTCTTAATCGATGCTTTCTAAGTTGTATTTTTTGATCAGCGCGGCATATTGGCCGTTGGCTTTCAGCGTGGCCAGGGTGGCCTTAATCGCCTCCGCCAGCTCGGTGTTACCTTTGGCGACGTAGATCCCCAGCGGCAGCGGGTAGACCAGGCGCGTAGAGCTTATCCCCAGGCGGCCGCGGCTCTTGTCGACGATGATCTGCGCCGCCGGGGCAATCTCAAGCTGGGCGCCGATGTTCTTCGACAGCAGCGCCTGCGAGGCTTCCGGCGCCGTCGGGAACTCCTGAATGGTGATGGCCGGTTTACCGTTTTTCAGGCACCACTCATCGGAGTGTTTTTTCAGGCTGGTCACCCAGGTGGTGCCTGCCTGCAGGCCGACCTTCACACCGCACAGCTCATCTTCGGTTTTCGGCTGCACCGCGCCGCCCTTCAGGGCGATGATCGACGCGCCGGAGAGGGCGTAAGGGATGGCGTCGGCCTGTTTCTGGCGTTCCGGCGTCACGTACATCCCGGAGATCACCGCATCATATTTCTTGCCGATGCCGAGGATCAGGCTGGTGAACTTGGTGTCGATCAGCTGCGGTTTGGCCTGCAGATGTTGGGCGATCAGCGCGGCGAAATCCGGGTCGAGACCGACGATGTTGTTATTGCTGTCATAGGACTCAAACGGCGGGTAGGTGACCTCCATCCCCACCTTAAAGACGCCCTCGGTCAGCAGTTCCGCCGCCTGGGTGACAGGGGAAAAACAGGCGCTGACGGCGAGGGTAAGCGCGACACGGCGCGAGATTTTTTTCAGGGTGCTAGTCATCATGGATCCTCACGGGTGGTTAGGGGTTTTTTTGCTGAGCCTGTTTTTTCAAATGGCCAAACGTATTGGTGCCGCGCGCGCGCTCCGGTAGCTGAAGTTCACCGCGATTGACCTTTTCGCGCAGGTAGCGATAGGTTTGCAGGGCCTGGCTCCACATATGCTCTCCGATGCTGAGCTCCTGATATTCGCTGGCTTCGCCGGCGGCCAGAAAGGTCGGTAGCGGGCGGATCAGCGTGTGGTAATCGCAGGCGAAAAACAGCGGGAAGGAGTACCGCTCCTGCGGCACTTTGCGCACCCGGTGGGCTGTAGCAACAAATGTGCCAGCGCTGAGCACTTCCAGCATGTCGCCGATATTGATCACGAACGCCTCTTCTCCGGCGGCGTTCGTGACGGGAGGCGCGTCGATCCACACGCTTTCTTCATTGAGCACTTCAAGCCCGGGCTGGTCGGCGAGCAGCAGGGTGAAGCACTCATAGTCGGTGTGTGCACCAATTCCGGGAACATCTTCGACGCTGGCGTCGAACGGGTAATGGATTAGCCGCAGCTTAGCCGGCGGGCAGGTCACCATCGGTTTGAAATACCCTTCCGGCAGGCCGAGCGCGAGGGCGAAAGCGTCGAACAGGCGGTGGCCGAGGGCGAAGACCGCATCGTAGTAGGCCAGCACCCGCGCGCGGAAATCCGGCAGATCGGGCCACTCGTTGGCGCCGATCAGCGGTGTACCGGCGAGCACCAGCGGATGGTCGTCCGCCGCCTGGAAGCCGATATCGAACGCCTCTTTATGGTCCGGCTTGCCGGCGCCGTAGATCTCTTCTCCTTCCGGGACGTAGCCCTTATGGCTTTTGGAGCGGCCGATGTAGTAGTTCATCTTCTCCTCCATCGGCAGGGCGAAGATCTGCTTCGCCGCCGCGCGGACGCCGGCGATTAGCGCCGGGTCGATGCTGTGGCCGGTGATGTAGAAAAAGCCTACCTCGCGCGCCGCGCGGCCGATGGCGTCGGCCACCGCCTGGCGCCTGGCGAGATCGTCGCCGGCCAGATCGCGGATATCGATGGTCGGGAGTTCAGTAAAAGCGTGCTTCACGGCGGTCATGGCTGCGGTTCCTGTTCAGTGAGCGTTAAAAACTGCTGAAAGTGGGCCTGCTGGCGCGCGGCCATCCAGGCGTTGAGCGACCAGAGATCGGCCACCGGAACGTTGGTGAACGGCAGGTGGTGCAGATAGCCGTCGGCGCCAAACTCCGGCGTCAGGGTAGTTTGCTGATAGCCGCGCCGGCGCTGTGAATGCCAGATTTGCTCCCAGAAGCGCTCGGCAAAGGCCAGCGCCGGCTGATACTCCGGCGCCGCCGGGTGCGGCACCTGCGGCCCCTGGTCGTAGCCCACCCGGGCCTGCACGTGATGCACGCGGTCGATAAAGGCGCTGAAGTCATCGCAGGGGTCATCCAGCAAGCGCTCGCTAACCACCACCCAGTGGCTGATGTCGGCGGTAAAGCGCAACTGGGGAAGTTGCTGAACGATCTCCAGGGTGAGCCACGGGCTGTACAGCGAGGTGGCGCGATGGGTTTCAAAGCTGCAGGTCAACCCAAACCCGGCGGCCAGCTCGTGCGCCTTGCCGAGAAAATCGACCTGCTGCGCCAGCGGCCAGCGATCGTTGCCCGCCAGCAGATTGACAAAGCGCGGGTTGAGGCCGCTGGCCTCGGCGAAGCGGGTCTGCAGGCGCGCCAGATGCTGTTCCGGCGTTTCATGCTGGGCGGGGAGCACCCCACCGCCGCTGAAGAGGATGGCGATATACTCCAGCCCCGACGCCTGCAGGCGGTCGGCGAGCTGCCGCCGCTCCTCCGCCGTCAACGGGACGCGGGCTTCGATACCACAGCAGCCGACGCGCTGCAGTTCATCCAGCGTTTGCGGCCAGGGGGTCGTCACTCCCCAGAGGGTGCGAAAGCATTTCAGCTCCATGGCGGCTTCCTCAGGCGTACTTCACGCCGGGCAGGACGCAGAGCATCTCGTACAGCAGGTTGGCCGCCAGCTGGGAGGTATTACCGCTCACGTCGTAGGGGGGCGAGACCTCGACCAGATCGGCGCCAATCAGGTTCAGGCCGCGGCAGCCGCGGACGATCTCCAGCGCCTGAATGGAGGTCAGACCGCCGACTTCCGGCGTGCCGGTTCCCGGAGCCCAGATGGGATCGAGGCTGTCGATATCAAAACTGAGATACACCGGCCCGTCGCCCATCTGCTGGCGGACTTCGGCCATCAGCGGCGCCAGCGAGATATGCCAGCACTGCTCCGCCTGCACCAGGCGAAAGCCCTGGTCAACGCCCCACTGGAAGTCGCCGGCGGCGTAGCCCTGGGCGCGCTGGCCAATCTGCACCACCCGTTTGAGGTCGAGCAGTCCCTCCTCAACGGCGCGGCGGAAGGTGGTGCCGTGGGCGATTTTCTCACCGAACATCTCATCATTGGTGTCGGTATGGGCGTCGACATGGATGAGCCCCACCGGCCCATGTTTTTTGGTCAGCGCCCGCAGGATCGGCAGGGTAATGGTATGGTCCCCGCCGAGGGTGAGGGGGATCAGCGGATAACTATTCAAACCGGTGTAGTAATCTTCGATAATTTGCACCGATTTGAGCAAACTGTAGGTATTGATCGGCACATCGCCGATGTCGGCCACCGACAGCGAGTCGAACGGCGCGGCGCCGGTCGCCATATTGTACGGACGGATCATCACCGATTCGGCGCGAATATAGCGTGGTCCGTAGCGCGTACCTGAGCGCTGCGAGGTGCCGATATCCAGCGGAATGCCGACAAACGCCGCATCAAGTCCCTGTAAATCTTCGATAAACGGCAGGCGCATCATCGTGGCGCGGCCGGCGAAGCGTGGCATCTCATTGCCACCCTGCGGTTGGTGAAAGAGGTTATCCATGTCTGCTCCTGAATCTGACGGATGAAACGTAACAGGAGAGATAGTGCGCAACCCGCGCTGGACTTTACATCGTCTGGCGTAAATACTCAGTTCATTTATTGGTGAACTAAATACGATGCATAATGACGCCAGCCTCAATATTCGCCAGCTGCAGGTTTTCGAGGCGGTGGCGCGCCTGGAGAGCTACAGCCGGGCCCAGCAGGAGCTGGGCATTTCGGTCTCCGCCATCAGCAATGCGATGTCGCAACTGGAGGGACAGCTCGGCTTCACCCTCTGTCAGCGCGGGCGCGGCGGCTTTTCCCTGACCGAGAAAGGTCAGCAGTTTTTACAGCAGGCGATCCGCGTGCTGAGCGAACTCAATGAGCTGGAGCGGCAGTCGGCCCTGCTTAAAGGGGAGCACAGCGGCACCCTGTGCATCTCGACGCTCGACTCCATCGAGACCGAAACGGCGCTCTCGCTGCCGGTGGTTCTGCGTAGCTTCAGCGACAAATTTCCCCATGTGCATATCAAACTGATTATTCGCACCCCGGCGGAGCAACTGAACGGGGTGCTGAACAACCATATCGACCTGGCCATCGGCAGCTACAACTCGCAGGTGCATAACATCATCAGCGAGCCGCTGTACCGCGAGCAGCACTGGCTCTACTGCAGCGATCTGCACCCGATGTTCTTCAGCCGCCAGCTCGATAAAGAGCAGATCAGCCAGTGCCCGCTGGTGACCCGCAGCTACTGGAACACCAGCGATCTCCGCCGTCGGGGCTTCAGCAAAGGCAGCGCCACCGTTGAGACCGTCGACGCCCAGCTGCTGCTGATCCTCTCGGGGAAATATATTGGCTATCTGCCGGAGCATTACGCCTGGCCGTGGATCAAAGAGAACCGCCTGCGGGTGCTGTTGCCCAACGAGTTTGGCTTTCAGTCGCCGTTCTCGGCCATCTGTAAGCGCGGGCGCAGTAATGAACCCTATCTGAAAGCGTTCCGCGATCTGCTGAAGAAAAACACGGTGGCGCGGCCGAAGTGGAATTATTAAGCGGGGCGGGCGCTTTCCTCCGCCGTGGTGGCGGTTTTCGCCCTAAGCGCGCTGCCCGGCGGGGGCGGTTTCCCTGTTCAAAAAACGAACGGCAGCCGGTAGCCCGCCCGGGCTGCGGCTGCCGGACAACTGCCTCCAGGTTATCCACAGGGTTAGGCGCCGCAGGTGTGGACAGCTCGCCTGGCGGCGCGGTCGTTAGCGATTCGCTTTAATGGTTTTTTCCGCAATCGTGATGGTGGAGAGTTTGTGCAGGCAGATCAGCGCCTGGTGAAAGGGGGATGCGATGGCGATCGTGCCGGCCAATGAACAGGGGAATAATCCGCCAGCGTGGCCGGCGGAGGGCGCCGGGCAGGGCTTATATCGGCTTCGCCGTCAGGGTCATCATATCGCCGATCGCCTGCTGGCGGTCAAAATGGCGATCGCGGTGGATCTCGCTCTCGCCCACCTGCAGCGAGGCGGCCCAGATCTGCTGACAGCGCGGCCGGCGGCGGGCGTCAAAATGCGCCAGCGCGGCTGCGACGCTGTCGGTCTGCTGCAGCGCTTCGCGCAGCACGATGGCATCCTCAATCGCCATGCCCGCCCCCTGACCGAGGTGCGGGGTGGTAGCGTGAACCGCGTCGCCCACCAGTACGACACGTCCCTGATACCAGGGATCGTCGACGAACAGCTCCTCCAGCGGCTTATAGACGACCTCGTCGTTGTTAACGATATGCGCGTGCAGGCTGCCCGGCAACCCCGCGCCGGGCGGCAGACGGCGGCGCATCTCCGCCGCCAGCTGATCGCGGGCGTAGCGGGGGTTATCCGCTTCGTGGGAGGTGATAAACAGATACATCAGATCTTCCCCCAGCGGCACCAGCCCGCAGTTGCAGCTCTCGCCCATAAAGCACATCAGATGGTCCACCTCCGGCGGACGCGGAAAGTTGTAGCGCCAAACGCCCTGACCGGTAAAGCGGGGACGATAGCGCTCGCCATACAGCATGCCGCGCACCCGGGAGTAGATCCCGTCGGCGCCTACCAGCAGATCGTAGCGCCCCTGGCCGCCGCGGCTGAAGCTCACCTCCACGGCATCGTCAACCTGACGAAAGGCGTCAATACTCTCGCCGGTGGTCAGTCGGACCCCCAGCTCCCGGGCGGTGGAACAGAGGACGTTGTGCAGGGCCAGGCGGGAGATGCCGACGTTGGCCGGGAACTGTTCACCCGCCAGCCGCTGGCCGGGAAAGCTGGCCAGCTGGTGGCCGCTCAGGGTGTGCACTGAGACGCTGTCAAACGGCCAGGCGGCGTCCAGATAGCGTTCCAGCACCCCAAGCCGCTGCATTTCCCGCACGACATTGTTCTGCTGAATGATACCGACGCCGTAGACCCGCCACTGCGGTTGGATCTCTACGACATCGACGGCGACGCCGGCCTGGCGGAGGGCGATGGCGGTGCACAGACCGCCGATGCCGCCGCCAACGATTAATACGTTATTGATGTTCATCGTAGCTGTTTTCTCCAGGGTACAGAGTAGAGGACGTTAACCAGGCCAGCGGCGCGCTGACTAATCGCGATAAAGAATGATCGCTATCGCAAAAAACGATATCGCCGTGGAAATTGAAAACAAAAAGTTGCAGAAAAGTTAAATCAAGCCACAGGATAAGCACGCCATTTCTCGCCGGGGGACCCATGCGTTACCAACATCTTGATCTGAACTTACTGGTGGCACTGGATGTGTTACTTGATGAACAGAACATCACCCGCGCCGCGGGCCGGTTGCATATGACCCAGTCTGCCACCAGCGGGGTGCTCAACCGGCTACGCACCTACTTTGAGGACGATCTGCTCACCCAGGTGGGCAGAAAGATGCGGCCCACGCCGCTGGCGGAAGAGCTGCGGGAGCCGGTCCGCGACGTGCTGATGAAAATTCAGACCTCCATTGCCCGCCGGCCGGTGGATGAGCCGGCAACCAGCAAGCGCCATTTCCGCATTATGGCCTCGGATTACGTGATCAACGTGATGCTGAAGGATGCGCTGCAGGCGGTACACCTGCAGGCGCCGAATATGACCTTTGAGTTTTTCTCGCCGGACGCCCAGTCCACCGGCATGCTCAACCGCGGCGAGCTGGATATCATCGTGGCGCCGGAGCGTTTTATGGCCGCCGACCATCCCGCCGAAGCGCTGTTTGACGAAGAGTTTGTCTGCCTGGCCTGGGCGGACAATCCCCACACCGGCGAGGCGCTGACCCTCGATGCCTGGCAACAGCTGGGGCACGTGTCGGTGGTCTTTGGCCGCGAGCGACAGCCGGGGCTGGAGGGCAATCTGTTTGCCGAGTCGGGGCTCAGCCGCCGTATCGAGGTGGTGACCCACAGCTACCACTGCGTTCCGCAGCTGCTGATCGGCACCTCGCGGATCGCCACGCTGCACCGGCGGCTGGCGGAGCAGTACGCGGCGATGCTGCCGCTGCGTCTTTTCCCGGTCCCGGTGACGCTGCCGGTGATGCGCGAATTTATCGGCTGGCACCGCTCGCTGGATAACGATCCTATCTTCGGCTGGCTGAAAGCGAAAATCGTCGCCAGCGCACGCTAACCCACTGGTATTGTTCCCGTCGATACCTGACATCCTGAGACATGATTGGTCGCCCGCAGGTGCTTTATGTGACAGTGCCTGCGCTACAGCGATTGCGACTGAATGTTGAAGGATGACCCTATGTTTCGCTATTTCCCTAAAAACTATGTCTGGAACCTGTCGGTGGATCTCTCCATCGAGATGGGCGCCCGCATCGGTGAGATCGAAGAGATGTGCGCGCCGCTATTGGCCGCGTCCGAGCATCCCGACGCCGAAGGCACCCGCGCATTCCGGGAAACCTGGTCCCGCATGGCCGATAAATTATGCGCGCTGGCGGGCGAAGATGAAGCGCGGGGACGGCGGTTGTCGGCAGGCGAGAAGTATCTTCGGGCGGCCAACTATTACCTGACCTGCGAGCGCCTGCAGGCGCATGGCGCGCCGGACCGCGAGGCGCTGTACCGCCGCTTTCTCGATGTCTTTGCCGCCGGGCTGCACCATACCCATGCTAACTGTCAGCGGGTGACTATCCCCTACGAGGGCAAAACCCTGTCGGCGCTTTATGTCCGCGCCGAAGGGATGACCGGCCGCGCGCCGCTGCTGGTGCAGGTCAACGGTCTCGACTCCACCAAAGAGATGAAATATCTGGTTGGGCTGCCGCAGTGGCTGGCGCGGCGCGGCGTCTCCTCGCTGGTGGTCGACCAGCCGGGAACCGGCGAAGCGCTACGTCTTCACGACATGCAGGCCCGCTATGACAGCGAGCACTGGGCCAGCCGCATCGTTGACTGGCTGGAACAGCACCCGGAGGTGGATGCCGGGCGCATCGGCATGGAAGGGGTCTCGCTGGGCGGCTATTACTGCCCGCGGGCGGTGGCGTTTGAGCCGCGCTTCGCCTGCGGCGTGGTATGGGGCGCCAATCACGACTGGCGAGAGGTGCAGCAGCGCCGCCGCGAACGCGAAGGGGATTTTCCGGTACCACACTACTGGCAGCACGTGCGCTGGGTGTGGGGGGGTGAGGATATCGACGCTTTTATGCGCATCGCGGAGAACGTCCATCTCGACGGCATTCTCGACCGCATACGGGTGCCTTTCCTCGTCACCCATGGTGAAAAGGACTCGCAGATCCCGGTGAAATGGGCGCAGCGCACCTACGACCAGCTGGTGAACAGTCCGCGCCGCGAGCTGAAAATTTTTACTGACCGCGAGGGCGGTGTGCAGCACTCCAGCTTCGACAACTCGATTAACGCCGGGCACTACATCGCTGACTGGGTGGCGGAAGCCCTCGGCGGCCGGGTGGCCTGAACACGCATAAGGAACAACCGCGATGAATATTCTTGGTCCGGATTATCTGGTATTTGGCGTCGATGACCTGGCGGGCTGTCGACAGTTTCTTATTGACTACGGTTTACGCGAGCAGGAGAACGGTTTCTTTAGCGCGCTGGATGGCACCGGGGTGCTGCTGCGGGGACGTGACGATCCGTCGCTGCCCGCGGCGCTGCCCAGCGGCAGCCAGCTGCGGGAAACCGTCTATGGCGTGGCGGATAGCGCCACGCTTGAGGCTATTGCCGAGACGCTGCGCCGCGATCGCGAGGTGAAACTTGGCGCCGACGGCGTGCTGCGCTGCGTCGATGATGCCGGCTTTGCCCTCGGGTTTCGCGTCAGCCAGCGCCAGCCGCTGCAGCGGGAAGGTGAGAAAATCAACGCTCCGGGGGATCGCGCCGGGCGGCCGGTCAATCAGACCGGGGCCAGCGCCGACATGGCGGCGGAGCCGCGTTCGCTCTCCCATGTGGTCTATTTTGTGCCGGACGCCGCGCGTGCGGAAGCTTTTTATCAACGGCTGGGCTTTGTCTGTACCGATCGCTTCACCCACGTCGGCCCCTTCCTGCGACCCGCCGGCACCCAGGATCACCATACCCTGTTTCTGATCCAGGCCCCGCCGTTTATGACCGGCATTGAACACTTTACCTTCCACCTCGGCGGGCCCACCGAGTTGATGATGGCCGGCAGCCGCTTTCAGCAGAAGGGGTATCAGACCTTCTGGGGACCGGGGCGCCATCAGCTGGGATCGAACTGGTTCTGGTATTTCAACAGCCCGCTCGGGTGTCATATCGAATACGACGCCGATATGGATCAGCACGATGACCACTGGCAGCCGCGCGAAGCGCTGCCGGGGGCCGATAACTCGCAATATTTCCTGCTGGGGTATCGCGAGAAGTGGGCCCCCGGTCCGGATAACGCCCGCTGATGGTTCGCCTGTGCCGTGCCGACAGCCTGGCTGAGGGCCAGGCGCGGGGATTTGACCCCACGGGCAGCGGGCAGGCGACGGTGATTGCCTGCCGCTATCAGGGAACGCTCTATCTGTGGCGCAACCGCTGTCCGCATCTCGATACCCCGATGAACTGGCGGCAGGACGCTTTTCTCAACGCCCGGGGCGACCGGCTGGTCTGCTTCGCCCACGGGGCGATTTTTATGCCGGACAGCGGCCTCTGCGTGCAGGGCGCCTGCGCTGGCCAACGTCTGAGTCCGCTGGCTGGCGACGTGGACGCCGACGGCTGGCTATGTCTGCTGGAGGAGGCAGGTCATGAAACTGGCAACACGAGATAACGGTGAACGCGACGGCTGCCTGGTGGTGGTCTCGGGCGATTTGACGCTGATGGCCGATGCGGCGGACATCGCTCCGACGCTTCAGCAGGCGCTGGAGCAGGCCGCGCGGGTGTGGCCTGCGCTGCAGGCGCGCTATCAGGCGCTCAATGCGCGCCGCTATCCGGCGGCGCAGCCCTATGATCCCCGGCGCCTGCTGGCGCCGCTGCCCCGGGCGTGGCAGTGGCTGGACGGTTCGGCCTTCCTGAGCCATGGCGAGCGTATGCAGCGGGCCTTTCACCTGCCGCCGATTGCCGGCGCCGACCAGACGCCGCTGATGTATCAGGGCAGCGGGGACGACTTTCTTGCCCCCCACGCCGGGATAGTCTGCCGCCGGGTCGAGGATGGCCTCGACTTTGAGGGCGAGTTCGCGGTAGTCGTCGACGAGGTGCCGCAGGGCTGCTCGCCGCAACAGGCGCTGAGCTGTATCCGACTGATCGTCTTGCTTAACGATATCAGTCTGCGGGCGCTGGCGCCGCGCGAGATGCAGACCGGGTTTGGTTTTATTCACGCCAAACCCGCCTCGGCCTTTGCACCGGTGGCCCTTACCCCGGATGAACTGGGGCAGGCCTGGCAGCACGGGCGGGCGGCGCTGACGCTGCAGGTGACCCGCAATGGCAAGCCGTTTGGCTGCCAGTCGGGTAGCGAGATGCATTTCCATTTTGGCGAACTGATTGCCCATGCGGCGCAGACCCGCCGTCTGCGCGCCGGGACGGTGGTGGGTTCCGGCACGGTGTCCGGGCCGGATGCCAGCCGCGGCGCCAGCTGTATCGCCGAGGTGCGGGCCATAGAGATGCTGGCCTTCGGCGAGCCGCGCACGCCGTTTTTATCCCCAGGGGAGCGGGTGACGATGGAAGCCCACGCCCCCGATGGCCGGCCGCTGTTTGGCGTACTGGATCAACACGTTGTGATGTTAACGGAGTAAACCATGATCAATCTTTTACAGGGGCGTCGGCTGGTCGACCTCTCCGTCACCCTGGACAACAATCCCTGGACCGATCCGCCGCCGCTGCTGCCGAACATTGAGTATCAGGATCATCAGCAGGGATGGCCGGAAATGGCGGCGATGTTCCCGGGGCTGGAAAAAGCGCAGATGCCGGGAGAGGAGGCCTGGGCCTCGGAGCGCCTGACCGTGACGCCGCACAATGGCACCCATATGGATGCCCCCTGGCACTACAGCTCGACCACCAACGGCGGCGAACCGGCGTTTGGCATCGATGAGCTGCCGCTGGAGTGGTGCCTGCGCCCCGGCGTCCGGTTGGATTTTCGCCATGTCGCCGACGGGGCGATCCTGCAGCCGGAGGATCTGCAGCGCGAGCTGGCGCGAATAGACTATTGCCTGTCGCCGCTGGATATTGTGTTGATCAATACCGCGGCCGGCGCCCGCTACGGCCAGCCGGATTACCTGCAGCGCGGCTGCGGCATTGGCCGGGCGGCGACGCTGTGGCTGCTGGAGCAGGGGGTACGGGTGGTTGGCACCGACGCCTGGAGCTGGGATGCACCCTTCCACTTTACCCGCGAACGCTTTCAGGCCAGCGGCGACGCCGGGCTGATCTGGGAGGGGCATAAAGCCGGCAGGGAGATCGCCTATGGGCAAATGGAGAAGCTGAGTAACCTGGAGCAGCTTCCCGACCACGGCTTCTGGGTGAGCTGTTTTCCCTACAAGATCCGCCGCGGCTCGGCCGGGTTTATTCGCGCGGTGGCGATTGTCGACGCCTGAAGGCGTCGATGATTATGTTAATTTAATGTGAATGCATTGTATTAATTGTGATAGCAATCGCAGTCCATGCCACCTGCATCCGGTAGGGTAGAACGGTATATGTGCTGAGTTCGCTGATGCGTTTCCAGCCATTAAGCCGGGGCGTAAAACGCCTTTCTTTACCGATAAAAAATAGAACTGTAATTCATATTCTAAATAAAGAGCAGTGACGGAGAGCGGAAGATGGTGATGCACAAAGTTTCAGCAACCCCGCGCGAGGCGGGGGCCGTACAGGCGATGTTACTGATGTTGGCGGCACTGTTGCCGATCATGGGGACCTTGACCATGCTGCCGGTGATGCCGCTCCTGTTCAGTCATTTTGCCGCGCAGCCGCACGCCCAGCTGCTGGTGCCGATGATCATCACCATACCGGCGGCGAGCATGGCGCTGCTGGCTCCGCTGGCGGGGATGGTAGGCGATCGCCTGAGCCGTCGCCGCCTGCTGATTGCTGCCACCGCTCTGTACGCAGGGTTTGGCCTGCTGCCGGTGATGCTCGACGATCTGTATGCCATTTTGCTGGCGCGGCTGGTGATGGGTATTGCCGACGCCTTTATTCTTACCACCGCCAATGCGCTGATTGGCGACTACTTTACCGGTGAGGCGCGTAGCAAATGGCTGGCGGTGCAGAGCGGCATAGGGTCGATACTGTCGACGCTGATCGTGCTGGGGGCTGGCCTGCTGGGAACCCTGGGCTGGTATGGTCCGATCTACCTGTATGTTCTGGCGATCCCGGTCTTTATCGGCCTGTGTCTGTTCACCGCAGAGCCAGCGACGCGCCGTCGCGTGGACAGTGTCGCTGGCGAGGAGGCTGTCGCTTTTCCACGGCGCAAAATGGCGGCGATCGGCCTGATTACCCTCGCCAGCGCGATCCTCTATTTTCTCGAACCGCTGCAGATAAGCCAGGTGTTCAGTCAGCTCGGGCTGACCTCCAGCAGCCAGATTGGCATCGCTACCGCCGTTGCCGGCGTCGGCGTGCCGCTGGGCGCCTGGCTGTATGGCCGCAACGCCAGGCAGCGCGTCGACAGGCAGTTTTTCCTTTTTTACGCCATTTTTGGCCTCGGGCTGCTGTTTATCGCCGTGGCCCACAATCCGCTGGCCGGCGTGGCGGCAGCGTTCGTCGCGCAGGTCGGTAACGGAATGCTGATCCCTCTGATGCTGGCCTGGATGATGAAAGCCCTGCCGGCGCCGCACCGGGCGACGGGGATCGGCATCTGGCACACCTTCTTTTTCCTCGGCATGTTCATCAGCCCGGTTCTGATGACCTTGCTGAATGGCATGACCGGCAGCATGCAGGACAGCCTGCTGCTGTTTGCGCTGCTGACGCTGGCTATCGCCGGCGCGACGGGTATCGCCAGCGCCCGGATGGGGGGCCGCCGCGCTCTGGCTCGTTAATTTCACCTGACGACATCATTACCACACGCCCGCCGGTCTTCCGGCGGGAAGGGGAGGCCATTATTTAGAAAAAGCGTACACCTTATTTAGCGTTAACTTTCAGCCTAATTAATCCCTGTTAATAAACATATTGTGACCAATTTATTTTTCACGATATGGCGCATCTTACCTGCAAAAAATAAAAATGAGGGTTTATTATGAGTCTCTGCTGTACCGACGTAAGTAAGAAAATAGTTTTTCCACTTTCGGCGCTGACGCTGGCGATATTCTCCAGCACCGCGCTGGCCGATACCTGGACCTGTGAGCAACTGGATAAACTGAATACCCGCTCAGCGCAGGTTGTCAGCCCTCCGTCGACCTGCGAATCGCTCATCGGCGATATTGGCGGCTTTCGCAGCGCGCTGGCCGACCGTGGCTGGGGTGTCCAGTTAAGCTGGAACCCGATGGTGATGTACGATCTGAAAGGCCAGTCCGCCGACCCGCAACAATATGCCGGGCAGAATTTTACCTGGTCACAAAATATGTCGCTGAACGTCACCTATGATTTAAGTCGAATTGGTTTTAGCAAAGACGCGCAATTTACTTTTTCTCCCCAGTGGGCGACCTCGAATTATCATGACAGCTATCCGGAACTGCATAATATTGCGGTGCTGGCGGTGAACCAGCCCTTATTAAACGGCCAGCTGGAGCTGCAGTATGGTTTTTATCCGTTAATTCGTCAGTTTTACGGCATGGTGCTGGGGGGCAACTCCTCCTCAGCCGCGCTGGGGCCGACCAGCGTGATACCGGTGCAGGTGGGGATCAGCCTCAATGCGCCGACGCCGACCTTCACCGCCATCGTCCGCGACAGCGATAAGAAATTCTATAACAACTTTGCCGTCAGCCGCAGTATGTCGCCTGCCGGACACCTCGACGACGTGGAGCAGAACCCCTCGGGGCTGAAATGGCACGTCGATGGCGCCAACCCGATCCTGGTAAACGAGTTTGGCTTTAAGCAGGCGGCGGGCGAGTCGCAGCGCTCGCTGTGGTTCCGCGCCGGGGCTATCTATAACACCTCGCACTACCAGTATTTTGACCAGCCCGGCGACAGCAGCAGTAACTATGCGTTCTACGTCGCCAACACCATGCAGCTGACCCAGCCGAAAAAGGGGCTTCCGCTGGGGCTGTATCTCGATGTGAAAGCGGACTATGCTCCGGACGATCGCAATGCTTACACCAGCGACTTCCAGGTGACCTTCTTTGACATCGGCCTGTTTCCCGGCCGAGAGCAGGATATGACCTCGCTGGGCTACACCCGCTCCTTTATCAGTAAGAAGTTCCGCGATTATGTCGGCGAGGCGGGAATGGAGGCGCCGCAGAGCATCAACGCCATCTCCCTGTCGCACGCCCTGCGCGTGACGAAAGGTATTTACTGGATCAACGGTATCACCTGGCAGGATAACCCGACGCTGGTGCCGAAGCATGAGTCGGCGGTCCTCTGGCAGTCCTCGATGTACTGGAACTTCTGACACAGACCGCCCGAGGATTTTAATCCCGCCCGTCGGTACGCTGCCGCCGGGCGGTTTTTTTATCGCGAACCGGCTGGCGCAGGAACAAAAAAAGAGGGCCGGCACGTTGCCGACCCTCTTTGCCATCGGTCCGGGCTTAGCCCCGGTGGCTGATTTTCCCGTCGGGAGTTAGCACGAAGTCAAAGGTTGCCCGGATATCGTCGCTGGCGAAACCCACCGCCAGCTGCCAGGGGCCGCTGGCCAGGTGCCATTCCTGGGCAGGCACCTGCCAGCGCTGCAGCGCGTGACGCGGCAGGACAAGGGTCAGGGCGGCCTCGTCGTGCGCCGGGACGTTGACCGCCGCAAACTCCGCCAGCGCCGACCAGGCCGTCTCCGGCCCCCGCATGTAGAGCTGGACCACTGCTTTCCCGGCGCGGGCGGCGCGGTTTTCCAACCGGCAGCTCAGCTGCAGAGCGTCCACCTTGTCGCCTGTCAGCGCAGCGGCGCTCAGGGTGATATCAGCATACCCCAGACCGTGGCCGAAGGCCCAGGCGGCGGGGCGTTCGCGGGCGTTAAACCAGCGATAGCCTACCTGCTGGCGCTCGTGATACCAGAGATCCCCCGCGGCGTCCGGCGTCAGACTGCGTACCGGATAGTCGTCCAGGCGCTGGGCGAAGGTGACCGGCAGGCGACCGCCAGGCTCACGATCCCCGGCCAGCACCGAGGCCAGCGCCGGGCCAAACTCCTGGCCAGGATACCAGACGACCATCACCGCCGCCGCGTCAGCCAGACACCCGGTATCCACCGGATGGGCGACATTCAGTACCACCACCGTCCGTGGGTTCGCCGCGCAGACGGCGCGGATCAGGGCAACCTGATGCGCCGGCAGCGCGGTAGCGTCCCGGTCGATGCTCTCCAGACCGGCATCGGCCGTTTCGCCTATCACCAGCACCACGCTGTCGGCCGCCCGGGCATGGTCGACCGCCTGCTGCAGCAGGTCGATGGTTTGCGGGGGCTGGCAGCCGAACCAGATGCCGTGGGCGATACTGCTGCCCAGCGCCATCTCGGCCCGGAAGGTCAGGTTTTCCCCCGCCTGCAGCGGAAATTCAAGACGGGTATGCGGGGCTTGCATCAGCTTGCCCATGATATCCCCCTCCAGCGCCTCGCCGTTGAAGGTCGCCACGCGCTCGCCGTTCAGCTGGAGGGCGATCTCCCCGGTGCCGCCGATCCAGAAGCCGTAGCGGCCGCTCACCGGCGCGGTGAACTGGCAGCTTACCGTCACGGTGGTGCGTTCGGTCAGGCGCAGCATGTCGCCGACGCCCGGCATATCGCGGAACCAGATCAGCGAGGAGGCGTCGCGCACCTCCTGATGAACCACGCCCCCGTCAGCGGTGGCGTAGGCAACGTCCAGGCCGCGCTCGCCGGCGGCGGTGCGCAGCGGCAAATGATGCAGAGGTGGGATGCGGTAATCGCTCTCCACCCCCTGGGCATAGCTTATTTCGACCCCAGCGGCGGAAAAGCGCTGGCGAATGGCCTCCAGAGGAGAGATCAGCCCCGGCATCAGCGCCACTCTGGCAAAGGTCCCGCCCTGGAAGCAGGGCGTTGTGGCGTTGGGGCCAATCACCGCCAGCCGCTGTCCCGCCTGCGCGGCGAGGGGCAGCAGCCGCTGGCGATTGTGCAGCAGGACAAACCCCGCCGCCGCCGCCTCTTCGAGGGTGTGACGCCGCTGCGCCTCGGCGGCGGCAGAGCCATCCCAGGGCAGGGGATGGCTGACCCGTTCGGCCAGCCGCGCCAGCCGGACGGCGGCATCGTCCAGCCGCCGGGCGTCGCTGTCGGTATCCATCAGCGCGGGCAGCAGTCGCTCGCCCATATGGCGGGCCGGGCCCGGCATCTCCAGATCCAGCCCGGCGCGGAAGCTGGCCGGGCCGTTCTGGGTGCCGAACCAGTCGGACATCACCAGCCCGTCCCAGCCGAGATCGCGCTTCAGCCACTGGCTGATGGCCTGATGCTGCTCGGCGCAATAGATCCCGTTCACCCGGTTATAGGCGGTCAGCATGCCCCAGACGCCGCGGCTGGCCGCCACTTCGAACGGCCAGAAATAGACTTCGCGCAGGGTGGCTTCATCGACGACCACGTTCATGGTCCGCCGATCGGTTTCCGAATCATTGCAGACCATATGCTTGACGATGCAGCCCACCCCCTGACGCTGGACGCCGTCGATCCACGCCGCGCCGAGCTCGGCGATATGCCGCGGGTCTTCGCCGAAAAGCTCAAACGCGCGGCCGGCAAGGGGGCTGCGCAACAGGTTCAGGTTAGGCGCCAGCAGCGCCTGTGTTCCGGTGCGCAGCGCCTCCTCGCCGATGACGCCGCCAACCCGGCTGACCAGTTGGCGGTCCCAGCTGGCGCCAAGCGCCAGCCCGCAGGGGCTGAGCAGGGCAATATCCCGCTCGTCAACCCGGCCGCCGGTGATCCCCATCGGGCCGTCGGACAGGGTGACTGAACCCAGCGTGGAGTGGGGGATAGGGTGGGTGGACCACATCCCCATCCCGGCGGTGAGCCGCGCTTTTTCGGCAACGCTAAGCGACAGACTGAGCGCAGGCATCGGCATGTCTCCGTAAGGGGGCGGCGGGGGCGAAGGCCAGCGCTTGTTCGGCTACGGTGGCCAGCGCGCGCTGGACCGCGTCGTCGGTGCAGCGGCCCTCGCTGTCGAACAGCGACACGCCGGCGGTGTTGAGGGTCACCCCCAGCGGAGTCGGCCAGCCGCGCAGGGCGTGAACGATCCCGCGCATGGCGCCGAGGGTGGTGTTGCAACCCTGCCAGCCGGCGGCGGTGACGATGCAGCCCACCGCCCGGCCATCAAGATAGACCCGGCTGTCGCCGCGCAAATCTTCCAGCAGGTCGATGGCGTTCTTCACCAGACCAGACACCCCGCCGTGGTAGCCCGGCGAGGCCAGCAGAATGCCGTCGGCCTGGCGCACGGCTTCCACAAATGCCGTCTCCTGCGGCGTGCGGGTGGTCACTTCCGGATTAAACGGCGGCAGGGCCGCCAGTTCAGCGCCGCCGAAAAGCTGGGTCTGCGCGCCGAGCGTGCGGGCGTGGGCCAGCGCGGCGGCGAGGGCGCGCTCGGTGCTGGAGCCCGGGCGGGTGGTGCCGCCGATGCCGATCAGCAGCGGCGGGCGTGAGAAAGCAGGCTTATTCATAGCAGGATCTCCCGGTTGGATTAGCGAAAGCGCGGCAGGATCTGGTCCGCGAACAACGTGATCGACTGCTGGCTCAGGCGCAGGCGCTCCTCGGTCAGCGGGCCGTTGGTGAAGCCGAGCAGCATGTTGCCGATGCCCAGCCGCTGATGGCGTTCCAGTTCCTCGGCGACGGTCTCCGGGCTGCCGTACAGGCACCAGGTTTTGATCCACTCTTCGCTGAAACAGTCCGGATGGCGGTGCAGCGTAACGCCGCTAAACTCTTCCGCTCGCTTGTTGTACTCATATTCCCGGTCGATGGCCTGCTGGTACCAGCCCATGATCTGCAGCATCTCCTCGCGGGCCTGCTCGTCGGTGGGGGCGATATGGACGCACTGCCAGGTGTGGGTGGTCCACGAGAGGCAATGGTTCACCACCTCGTCGCTATGGCCGGCGTTGAGCAGGGCATCGCGGTAGCGGGTGAAATAGTGGGTCAGCTGGCCAAACGGATCGTTGCTGGCCGGGATCGGCGGCGTAAACGCGGGAATAAAGGCCGGCCAGCCGTTGTCGGCGGCGCGCTGCATGCTGGTTTCACGCAGCGCCACCGGCATAATGCGGTTGAAGGGTTTTTGCCAGGGGGCAGGAACGATGCGCTGGACCACCGCGCCCTTATAGTGGCCGGTTTCGAAGATGATCGGATCGTCTTCAATATTTTTCTCCCACAGCCGCTGGACCAGATCGAGGTTCTCCTGCAGCAGGCTGGAGGCGTCCTTGTAGTTCACGCCAAAGCCGATCATCTCTTCCGGCGTGGTGCCGCTGCCGATGCCCACCAGCAGGCGGCCTTCGGTGAGTTGATCCAGCAGGTTAACGCGCTCGGCGAAGCGCACCGGGTGGTGCAGCGGGACGGTAGTCACCGACATGCCGAAATGGATCTTTTTCAGCTGGCCGGCCAGGTAGGCGGCGAAGACAAACGGATCGCTGGACATCGGCGCATAGCCGGTGAAGTGATGGTCTGGCATAAAGACCGCATCGAAGCCGCGATCTTCAGCCTGGCGCGCATGTTCGATCAGCGACTGCATGACAAAACGATCCTGCTCGGGGGCGGTGGAACGGCCGACGAGGAAAACAGAGAAACGCATAGCAACTCCTGGGTTGTGTGGTGGTTGTTATTATTAAATAGAACTAGAATTATGATTCTAGTTGTTTATCAAAGAATGAAAATGACCGCCATCACACTTTTGTCACATCGCCGACGGGGGAGTCGGGTGGGCAATTTGCAGCGCGGTCGCTAACTGCAATACACTGCGGGGGTTTTCTATGGATAAAGAGGTGAGAACTGCGATGACCGATCTTCCCGCGATGCGCCAGCCGAAACAGGACCGGAGCCGGGTGGCGCTGGAGCGGCTGATGGCCGCCAGCCGTGAAATCCTGCATGAAGGCACCTTTGAGCTGCTGACCATTGCTGAAATCAGTAAACGCTCGGGCGTTTCTGTCGGCTCGATCTATGCCCGCTTCGGCGGCAAAGAAGATCTGTTTATCGCCGTCATGATGGAGGTGATGCAGGAGCTGGACGCCGAATGGCAGCAGCTGATCCAGCAGCTGCACGCGCGCAATCTGCCGCTGCGCCAGCGGCTTCCGGCGCTGATGGATGTCCAGGCGGAGTATCTGCGTCGCCATGCCGGGATCCTGCGGCCGTTTATGGCGCGGGCGGATGATGAGCGCGTGGCGGGAATTGGGAAAGCCGCTTACCAGAAAAACGAGCAGACCTTTATCGACCAGCTGCTCGATGCCGCGGCGGAGATCCGCCACCCGGAGCCAGAGCAGGCCGCCCGCTTCTGCTTTACGGTTTCGTATGCCGCGCTGGCGCGCTTCCTCGGCCTGGGATCGGCGGCGGAAGCCGCCGGTGAGGGCGACTGGGAACAGCTCAAACGCCATCTGGGCATGATGTGTCTGAGCTATCTGATTACCCCCGTCGAGGCCGGCTAAGCCGCGGGATTTTACTTCGCTAACTGCCAGGCGCTGGCCTGCTTGTGCTGACGCAGGCGCTGGCTATGGCGGGAGAAAGTATAAAGAAATATCGCGGCGGCCAGCACCAGCGCCGCGATGCCGAGCGTCAGGAAGGCGCTCAGCACATCGTTCCCGGCCCGCAGGCGGATCGCGCCAACGATGATCGGGCTGACAAACATGCCCGCGAAGAAGGCCCCGGACCAGGCGCCCATCGCCCGGCCGCAGTAGGCGGGCGGAATCAGCGACCCTACCCAGTAAATCATTGCGTTAATCGCCATGCCGGCTCCCAGCTGCTGGATGGCGGAGCCGATCCCCATGGCGATCGCCGTCCGTGATTCACCCACCCCCAGCATCCCGATCCCCATCAGGCAGAGCATGATGGCGAGCACGCGCTCCGGCGTATAGCGGCGGGAGACCAGACCGAACAGCAGCGAACCGACCGGCACGGCGAGGCTGACCAGCGACATAATCAGGCCAATACGCTGCGGACTGGCGTTTTGCAGGGTATGAAAGGCGTTGGCGCCATTGATGGTGTACACGTAATAAATGATGGCGCAGACAAAGGTCAGCACGCTGAGGGCGATCACTCGCGGCCACGGAAACGGATTATGCTGCGCCGCCTGGGCGGCGTGCTGCGGACGGGCCGCCTGAGCCGGTTCGAACATCCAGAAGTACATCGCCAGGAACAGCAGGATGGCGACAAAGTAGATCATAAAGGCGCCGTTCCAGCGCAGGGCGGTCAGATAGCCGGAGCTGGCCAGCACCAGCACCGCCAGCGCCGGGCCAATCACTCCCTGCACCGTCAGCCAGAAGCGGCGCTGTTTGTCGTCAAAGTAATCGATCAGCATGGTGTTAGCGATGGTCAACACCACCGCCTCCGCCAGCCCGACGCCGAGGCGGCTGCAAAAGATGCCGGTCAGGGAGGTGATGTACAGCGGCATAGTGCCGCAGATGCCATACAACAGCGTGGCGCTGAGCAGCAGTTTACGGCGGCCAAATTTATCCGCCAGCCAGCCGGTGCACGGCCCGGCGATGGCGATCACCAGTCCGGGCGCGGTCAGCATCAGCGGCACCAGGGTTTCGACATAAGGCACCCCGGCAAAGTGCTGGATCAGCGTCGGGACCGCCGGCGCCAGGGAAACGATCGCCAGGATGGGCAGAAAGGCGGTCAGGGCGATGATGATGCCCTGGATCGCGCCGGCTTGTGGCGCGTGGGGCGGATTCAGGCTATGGCTCACGACGTTCTCCTTTTATCGCGCGGGTCGCCTGTCGTTGGCGGCGGCGCGGTTTTTTAGTATGCAGGTCAGGGATACAGGTGGCGGCGGGAATAGCCGCGGATTTAAGAGTAGGAGCAGGAACGGCGCGGGGAAAAATTGTGATTACGTATGTGATCCATCACAAACAAAAATACCATTGGTTTTATGTGGATTTTGCGGCAATAAAAAGGCGACCGATGTCGCCTTTCGCGAGAAGCCGGGGCCGCTTTTGCCCCGGTAAGCCAGAGGCGCTACAGCAGGCGCGCCACGATATCGTCAGCGGCGAGGATCGCCAGCGCGACGCTGGTCAGCGTCGGGTTGCAGGCGGTTGAGGTGGGGATCACGCCGTTGCCGCCGACGTACAGATTGTGAAAACCCCACACCCGCGAGCGGCGGTCGGCCACGCTGGTGCCGTCGTTCGCTTCTCCCAGGCGACAAGTTCCCTGGTAATGCAGCGAGGTGCCCGCCGGCAGGATAATGGCCTCACCGCCGGGCGCGACGCGGCCCAGCACGGCGCCGACGCGTTCGGTCACCGCCACCGCCTGCTGTAAACGGCGGCGATCGCCGTCGGTTAACTGGTAGTTCAGCTGCATTTTCGGCAGCCCTACGGCGTCGGTGTCATCACTGAAGACGATTCGAGCCTCCTCGCGCAGCTCCTTGGCGAGAAACAGCCCCAGGCCCACCACCGGCTTCGTCGGAGTCCCCGGCGGCTGGGTAAAGGCGATCGGCGAAGTATCCATCTGCATCAGCTGACCGTGGAACGGGAAATCAGGCTCATGGAACGGCAGCCAGGTGACGCCGGAGACATTGTCCCGTCCGTCGCGCAGCGGGGAGGTCGGCGCGGCGGCGGCCGGCGGGGCGTCCACTTCAATCAGGGCAATCACCTGCGGCTGGTCGTTGAGCCAGCGCCCCAGCGCCCGCGGACGGATGCCCGAGGCGTACAGCAGCTGCGGGGTACGCAGCGCATCGGCGGCGACCACTACCGCTTTGGCCGTCACCACGTACTGCTCGCCGGTACGCAGATCGCGCAGCTCCGCCCCGCAGGCGACGCCGTCTTCACTGAGGATCCGGGTGCACAGGGTGGCGGTACGGATCTCCACCCCGCGGTGGCGGCGAGTCTCTTCCTCCGCCAGCTCGCCAAGCACCACGTCGACGCCGGACCAGCGCGGCTTGCCATCCGGCGTCGCGGCGCAGGCCAGCGGCATAGGCTGCGCCAGCCGCGCCGGCGGACGGTCGCTGGCGAAGTGCTGATTAAGGGCATCGACGATTTGCCGGCCGATGGCGGTGGCCGGAAATCCTTCGCGGGTCACCTGCAGATAATGCTCAGCCGACTCCCAGGCGTCGGCCATCTCGCGGGGATCGAGAAAGGGAATGACTTCGCTGCCGCCCGGTCGCGGACAGGCGCAGGTCCAGTGGACGCCCATGCCGCCGAGGTTAGTGGAGAGCGCGGCGGCCGGCATGCCGCTGTGGGGCGCCGTCGGGTCGAGAAGATGGGTGCCGGGCCGCGCCTGCAGGGCGTCTGCCGGCAGGTTTTCCGGCAGGGCGGCCAGCGGAAACGCCCGGGCGCGGTCGTAGGCCGTTTCCCGCTGCGCTGGCGCCAGGTTGCGGATATTAACCCCGGTGGCGGGCGTCAGCGCTTCGCCGGCTTCCACCACCAGGATCCGCGCGGCGCGGCGGTCGGCAATCCGCCGCGCGAAAGCGGCGCCTACCGGGCCGCTGCCAATAATCAGTACATCGATGTTCTCATCCATATCAGTCCTTGCCTTTGTTGTTCTCCGGGCGCATGCCCGTTGCAGGTGTACAGAAAATAGGTACTACAGCTTTGTGCGTCCTGATAAATGGTTCCTCATGATAGCAGCCATTGCCGGACGCGATAGGTCATGGCTTCCCTGGCGGGGGAAGCACCGAGACGGGCAGCAGGCGGCTGAGGGCGGCAATCGCCAGCAGGATCAGGGCGCCAAGGGTCAGCAGGGTGATAAATGCCCCGCGCCAGGCGTCCGGCGCGGAGGCGCTTTGCGCCAGATAGAAACCGCCAAGGGTCGCCATGCCGAGGGCGGCGCCAAACTGCTGGCCGGTGCGAAATAATCCCGACGCCGCGCCGGCGTGGGCCACCGGGATCGCCGCCATGGCAAAGGCCGGCAGCGGGGCGGAGATAAGCCCCATCCCACAGCCGCACAGGCCGAACCCGAGACCCAGCGCGGTCAGCGCCAGCGTCCCCGGCGCCGCGGCGATCCCGTAGCCCATCAGCAGCAGGCCGCTCATCTGCACGGCCACCCCGACCAGCGTCACGTTACGCCCAAGACGAGGCGATAGCCGGCGGCCGGCGACGGCGATGGAAAACATCGCCCCGAGGGCGAAGGGGATGTGCAGCAGGGCGGTATGGAACGGGCTGAAGCCCAGCCCGTTCTGCAGCACCAGCGCGGTGGCCAGCAGCAGCGAGGCGGTGGTCAGTTGATAGAGCAGGGTGATGACGATCCCGGCGCGAAAGAAGCGGTCGCGCAGCACCGCGGGGGGTAACAACAGCGTGCCGCCCCGGCGTTCACGGCCCAGCAGATGTCGCCAGAGGAGGGCCACCGTGATGAGCGACAGCAGCGGCGGCAGCGCCATCCATAGCGGCCAGCGCAGGGCGGGGCCTTCGATCAGGGTGAGCAGCAGCGCGCCGCCGCCCACCACCGCCAGCAGGGTACCCAGCGGATCGATACCTTTGGCCGCCGGGCTGCGCACCGCCGGCAGCGCCCGCCAGGCCAGTATCACGGCGACGACGATCACCGGCACGTTGATCAAAAAGATCGGCCGCCAGCTGAGGCCGAACAGATTGCTTTCGATGATGATCCCGCCGAGCACCGGGCCGAGGATCCCGGCGGCGCCGCCGAGCAGGCCGAAAATACTCATCACCCGGAAACGCTCGTGCGGGCGATACAGCACCTGCATCAGGGAGAGAATTTGCGGGCCCATCATCGCCCCGCTGGCCCCCTGCGCAATACGCATCGCCACCAGCATCTCCGGGCTGGCGGCCAGTCCGCAGCCGGCCGACGCAGCGCCAAACGCCAGCAGGCCGCTGATAAACAGCCGCCGGTAGCCATACAGATCGCCGAGCCGACCGCCGGTGAGCAGCAGAATGGAGAAAAAGAACAGGTAGCCGGTGACCACCCATTCAATTTGCCGCGGGCTGGCGAGCAGATCCCGCTGTACCACCGGGATGGCGACATTAATGATCGAGACGTCGATGATCTCCAGCACCAGCGCTATCGAAACCACCAGCGTGGCCAGCGTGCGCTGCCGCTCGCTGGTATAGGGAGGCGCCTGAACCGCGGCCGCCGAAGCGTTATTGAGCATGATGTACCTTCAGGTTTGGTTAAAAACTTGTTAAATAATGTTGACAATTTATAGCAACCAGAGATTAGAATTAGAGCACTCATTCTGGTTGTGCCGCGTCAGATCCTGCTGTTGACCGCGAAGCCAGAAGGGAAGGCGTCACACTGCCGCTCCGAAACAGAATAAGAATTCTTATTCTAATTTTGTTTGTTTTGATCTGGCAAGTAGAGAAGGGGGTCGGATGTATTTGTCCGCATGTATTGAATGGCTGTTTCGTGAAGAGTATCCCGATTTCAGCGATCGGGTCCGGGCGGCGAAAGCGCAGGGATTCAGCCACGTTGAGTTTCATCTCTGGCGTGATAAACCGCTGGCGGCGCTGGCGCAGGCGCTGGAGGAGACCGGCGTGAGGCTGTCGAGCTTCGTGGTGGAGCCCCGGCGCAGCCTGGTGGATCCGGCGGAGCATGAGCAGTTTCTGGCGGCAGTGAGCGACAGCCTGGCGGCCTCGCGCCAGCTGGGGTCGCCGCCGCTGGTGGTGGCCTCCGGCTTCAGCCGCGAAGGGGTGGCGATCGCCGAACAGCAGGCGCAGGCGATCCACATCCTGCGCCAGGCGGCGACGCTGGCGGAAGCCGCCGGGGTCACTCTGCTGCTGGAGCCGCTCAACACCCGCATCGATCATCCGGGGATGTTCTTAAACGACACCCGGCTGGCGCTGGACATTATCGAGGCGGTCGACAGCCCGCGGCTGCAGCTACTGTTTGACGTCTATCACTCGATGGTGATGGAAGAGGAGATGGAGGAGGTGCTCGGCGGCAGAATGCATCGGGTGGGGCACGTGCAGATAGCGCAGGCGCCGGATCGTAACGAACCGGATCCGCGCAGCGGCGAGTGGCCCAATGTGATCGCCCGGCTGCAACGCCTGGGCTACAACGGGGCCATTGGCCTGGAGTATAAACCGTCGCTGCCCGCAGCGGCCTCGGTGGCCCGCGCCCGCGAAGCGACCGGCTTATCCTGTTAACCAACTTACCTGGTACTTTTATGACTCAGAAAATAAAACGCGGCGTCAGTCTGTACAGTTTTCAGAATGAGACCTATCTCGGCAAGATGTCCCTCGATCAGGCGATCGGTCACTGCGCGGCGTTCGGCGCCCGCGGCATTGAAGTCGTCGGCGAACAGACCTTCGCCGGCTGGCCGGAGTGCGGCATGCCGGAGGCGGCGATCGCCGACTGGCACCGTCTGATGCAGCGCCATGACACGGTGCCGGTGTGCCATGACTTTATGCTCGACTATAAGCGTTATAAAGACCGGCCGATGCCGTTTGACGAGCAGGTGCGCAGCGTGCAAAACGACATCGATTTTGCCGCCCGGCTGGGCATGCGCTTTATCCGCTCTCTGGTTTCCGTGGCGCCGGAGGTGCTGGTGGCGGCGGCGCCGTATGCGGAAGACAAAGGGATCACCATTCTGCTGGAAGTGCACGCCCCGCTGCATTTCGATCATCCGTGGATTATTCGTCATGCCGAAGCCTATGAAAAAGCCAATACCCGGGCGCTGGGCTTCCTGCCGGATATGGGAATGTTTTTAGCCCGCTTCCCGCGGGTGTGGAAAGAGCGCTTTATTCGTAACGGTTGCCCACAGGCGGCAGCGGATTTTATCGAGAAAGCCTATGAGGAGCGGACGCTCAGCGAATACGTGATCCTGGATGTGATGCAAAAATGGGGACCAGGCCCGCAGCTGGCGATGGCGGAAACGCTGCGCCACAACGCGGCGTTCGAGCCGAAGCGGATGCTCGATTTTATGCCGCGGATCCACAACATTCATGCCAAATTCTATGAGATGACCGATGAGATAAGCGAGTGGTCGATTCCCTACGATGAGATCTTCCGCGTGCTGCAGAAGGGCGGCTATGAGGGGTATGTGTGCTCCGAGTATGAAGGCAACCGCTGGGTGGAAGACGCGCAGGAGGTGGACAGCCTGGAGCAGGTCCGCCGCCAGCAGCTGATGTTCTGTCGCCTGTTAGATGAAACCCCACCCCCGGCGCTGCTGGGCCAGTAAGGAGCATTATCATGTTTGATCAGCATATTATCTGCCGCGAAGGTTTCAGTAACGTCACCCGCGACGGAGAAGTTATCGGCGTGCGCTTTTTGGCCCGTCTGCCTTACTACCGCGGTCTGGGTCTGTCGATGGTGGAAGATATCGCCGTGACCCTCAACGGCGAAGCCATCCCGCGGCAGGCGATCCGCCTGGCGCTGCGCGGCCGGGAGTGGACGCTCGACGAGCTGGAGAGCGTCTACGACGACCGGTGGAACTTCGGTGAAAAGGCGACCATCACGGTGCTCAAACCCGGTGGCCTGCCGGCCGGCTGGCATCGCCTGAAGGTGGCCGAGAGGCTGCGGATCTCCTATCTGCCGTTTGTGCCGGTGACCACCTTTGAAACCGAGCTGGAATTAACGGCATAACACCCTGCAGGATCCGCTGCCGTTATGGCAGCGGATTTCTATACCACGGGGCAGCCACCGGGGAGCGCTGAGGAGATTGCCGTCCAGTCAAACCGCTTCGGAAGAGCGCGGTTTCTCAGCCCGCCTGTGCAGACGAAATAGGAAAATTTACTTCGCAGGCTAACCGCAGATTGCTTCAAAAAAATTCCCGTATTTGTTATATTGTTGTTCATTGATTACTCACCTCTGCGGTGCCAAAAAGAACAAGATTCACCGCAACCCAGGACAAAACCATGTTAGATTACCGCTTCCCGACAGCTTTGCAGATGGTTCTCAGCGTAGCAATGGCGGAGCAGATGGGTGAACGTTCAACGAGTGCGATTCTGGCCTACGGCCTGGAAGCCAACCCGAGCTTTATCCGCAAATTAATGGTTCCGCTCACCCGTGACGGCATCATTGTCTCCACGCTTGGCCGCAACGGCTCTATTCATCTTGGCCGCCCGGCGGACAAAATCACTCTGCGTGATATCTACCTTTCCGTTATCGAAGATAAAAAACTGTGGGCGTCGCGTCCTGAGGTCCCGGCCCGCTGCGTGGTCAGCGCCAACGCCTGCTGGTACTTCAAATCGGTCGCTGACGAAGCGGAGCAGGCTTCGCTCAACGTCCTCGCTCGCCATACCGTGGCCAGCGCGCTGGAGGCGCTCAAAAACGCCGATACCAGCGGCTGCGACCCGGTACCGGAAATGATCGCCCGCTTTAAAAAAGCGCATTAATCATTTTCTGGTGACGAAAAAAAACCGCCTTCAAATTGTGAAGGCGGTTTTTTGTTATCTGCTGCAGGCTAGGCGGGCAGATCCTCCTGGACCGGCTTACTGCGGGTCACCAGTTTCCGTAGCGTCACGTAAAACACCGGTGTCAGGAACAGACCGAACAGCGTCACCCCCAGCATCCCGGAGAACACCGTGATCCCGGTGACGCCGCGAACTTCCGCTCCTGCGCCGTGGCCGAGGATCAGCGGAATGGTCCCGGCGATAAAGGCGATGGAGGTCATCACAATCGGGCGCAGACGCAGGCGGCACGCCTCCAGCGCGGCCTCCATGATGCCTTTGCCCTGAATCTCCAGCTCGCGGGCAAACTCGACGATCAGAATGGCGTTTTTACAGGCCAGGCCCATCAGGACCACCAGCCCCACCTGCACGAAGACGTTGTTATCGCCCCCGGTCAGCCAGACGCCAAATAGCGCGGAGAGCATCGTCATCGGCACGATAAGGATCACCGCCAGCGGCAGGGTCCAGCTTTCATACAGCGCTGCCAGCACGAGGAACGCCAGCAGCACCGCCACCGGGAAGACGATCAGCGCCGTGTTGCCCTGAGTGGCCTGCTGGAAGCTGAGATCCGTCCATTCAATATTCATCCCATTCGGCAGCACCTGTTTAGACATGGCGTCCAGCAGCGTCATCGCCTGCGAGGAGGAGAGAACGCGCGGATCGGCATCGCCAATCAGGTCCGCCGCCGGATAACCGTTGTAGCGGATCACCGGATCCGGCCCGTAGGTGGTACTGATATTCACCATACTGCCGATCGGCACCATTTCGCCCTGATTATTGCGGGTGCGCAGATTGGCGATATCTTCCACGCTCTCGCGGTATGGTCCGTCAGCCTGGGCCATCACGCGCCAGGTACGCCCGAACTGGTTAAAGTCATTGACATAAGACGAGCCGAGATAGGTCTGCAGCGTGCCGAACAGATCGGTCAGCGATACCCCCTGCGCTTTCGCCTTATCGCGATCGACCTGCACGTCCAGCTGCGGCACGTTAGCCTGGTAGGTCGAGATCGGGAAGTGCATCCCCGGCGTCTGCATAATCGTCCCGGACATCGCATTCACCGCGCTTTGCAGCGCGCCATAGCCCAGCCCACCGCGATCCTGGATGTAAAGGGAGTAGCCGGAGCCCTGACCCAGTCCTAAAATCGGCGGCGGCAGGATGGAGAAGCCAAAGCCCTGCTGGATTTGCGCGATTTTAGCGTTGATTTCCGCATTGATTTCCGCCGCCGAGTGTTTGCGCTGGTCGAACGGTTTCAGGCCAAAAAAGACCGTCCCGGTATTCGGCGTGTTGGTGAACTGCAGCGCATTAAGACCGGGGAAGGCGACCGCATAATCGACCCCTTCGGTATTCATCCCAATCTCGCTCATTTTGCGGATCACCGCATCGGTGCGCGCCAGCGACGAACCTTCCGGCATCTTCACGCCGCCAATCAGGTACAGTTTGTCCTGGGTGGGAATAAATCCGCCGGGAACGACTTTAAACATCACCCCTGCGGCGCAGAGCAGCAGCAGGTACACCACAAACACTGCGCCACGGCGACCGAGGGTTTTACTCACCAGCCCCTGATAGCCGTTCGAGCTGCGCAGGAAAAAGCGGTTAAACGGACGGAAAATCCAGCCAAACAGACGATCGATCAGCCGGGTAGGGAGGTCTTTCTTCGCGCCGTGCGGCTTTAACAGCAGGGCCGCCAGCGCCGGGGAGAGCGTCAGCGAGTTGATGGCCGAGATCACCGTGGAGATGGCGATGGTCACCGCAAACTGCTTGTAGAACTGACCGGTAACGCCTGAGAGAAACGCCATTGGCACGAACACCGCGCACAGCACCAGCGCAATAGCGATAATCGGCCCGGAGACCTCTCGCATCGCCTGATGCGCCGCGGCAAGCGGCGCAAGCCCCTCTTCGATATTGCGCTCGACGTTTTCCACCACCACGATGGCATCATCCACCACGATACCAATCGCCAGTACCAGCCCGAACAGACTCAGGGTATTCAGCGAGAAGCCCAGCAGATAGAGAATGCTGAAGGTACCGACCACCGATACCGGCACCGCGATCAGCGGGATAATCGATGCGCGCCAGGTCTGCAGGAACAGGATCACCACCAGTACCACCAGCACTACCGCCTCCAGCAGCGTCTGCACCACCGCGCGGATGGAGTCGCGGACGAAAACCGTCGGGTCGTACGGCGCCGCCCACTTCATATCTTCCGGGAAGCGGGTGGCCAGCTCGGCCATTTTGGCACGCACGGCGTTCGACAAATCGATGGCGTTAGCCCCCGGGGACTGGAAGATACCGATCCCGACCGCATCCTTATTGTTGAGCTGGGAGCGCAGCGCATAGCTACCGGAACCCATCTCGATGCGCGCCACGTCGCGCAGGCGGACCAGCGAGCCGTCCTGCGCCGTTTTCAGAATGATATTGCCAAACTCTTCTTCGGTATGCAGACGGCCCTGGGCGTTAATCGAGATCAGGAAGTCGCTCTCCTGCGGCAGCGGCTCGGCGCCAAGCTGACCGGCGGAGACCTGGACGTTCTGCTCCTGCATCGCCGTCACCACATCCGAGGCCGTCAGACCGCGGGCGGCCACCTTGTTGGGATCCAGCCAGACGCGCATCGCGTATTCGCCGGAGCCAAATATCTGGATCTGGCCGACGCCGGGCAGGCGCGCCAGCTCATCCTTCACCTTCAGCGTGGCGTAGTTGCGCATATACAGCGAGTCGTACTTACCGTTAGGCGAAAACAGATGTACCACCAGGGTCAGCGTCGGGGACTGTTTCTGGGTGGTGATCCCCAGACGGCGCACATCCTCCGGCAGACGCGCCTCGGCCTGCGCGACCCGGTTCTGCACCTGAACCTGCGCCTGATCCGGGTCGGTACCCGGGCGGAAGGTCACGGTGGTCACCAGCACGCCGTCGGAGCCGGCGACCGATTTCATGTACATCATGTTTTCAACGCCGTTGATCGCTTCCTCCAGCGGCGTCGCCACGGTCTCGGCGATCACTTTCGGGTTGGCGCCGGGATACTCCGCGCGCACCTGCACGCTGGGCGGCACGACGTCAGGATATTCGCTCACCGGCAGCAGCGGGATGGCGATTAACCCGGTGATAAAAATTAAAATCGACAGCACTGCGGCGAAAATGGGCCTGTCGATAAAAAAGCGGGAAAAGTCCATGTCTTGGATTCTCTGATAAGGGATCAGTTGAGGGCGGCGCTGGGGGTCATGGCAACGGTTTTGGCGTTAACCGGCATACCCGGCATAAACACTTTTTGTAAGCCGTCAACGATGACGCTATCCCCAGGCTTCAGACCCTGCTTCACGATGCGTAAACCGTCGACCAGCCGCCCCGGCGTGATATCACGTCGCTGCGCTTTGCCATCTTTATCAACGATATAGACATATTTGCGGTCCTGATCGGTGAGCACCGCTTTGTCGTCGATAAGCGTAGCCTGGAACGCCGCGCTGCCCGGAAGACGCACGCGGGCAAACAGCCCCGGCGTGAACAGCCGCTGCGAGTTATCCAGCAGGGCGCGCATGCGGATGGTGCCGGTGCTCGGCGTTAACTGATTATCGAGAAAATCCACTTTGCCCTGATGGGGGTAGCCCTCCTCGCCAACCAGGCCAATCTCCACCGGAAGCGCCTGATTATTGCTGGAGGCGCTTTGCCCGCGGCGGGCGAGATTCTGATAGTGGAGGTAGGTTGACTCGTCGACGTCAAAGTAGACATACACCGTCTTCTGCGAGACCAGGGTGGTGAGCACGCTGGCGGTGTCGCCCGCCGTGACAAGATTGCCGCTGGTGATCAGCGCGCGGCTGGCGCGGCCGTCGATAGGGGCAGTCACTTTGGTGAAGTCGAGGTTAAGCTGCGCGGCATCCACCGCCGCCTGCGCGGCGCGAATATCGGCCTGCGCCTGAACCGCGGCTGACCGACGCTGCTCCCACTCTTCACGGGAGACGAGGTTGGTATGCACTAATTTATCGGTGCGGTTCGCCTCGCTTTGCGCCAGGCTGGCCTGCGTTTTGGCTCTCGCCAGCGTCGCCTGCGCCTGCTCCAGCGCGGCGCGATAGGTTCTGTCGTCTATCGTGAACAGCACTTGGCCCTTTTTCACCTCCTGGCCGTCGGTATAATTCACTTTATCAATATATCCCGAGACGCGGGGGCGGAGCTGAACGCTCTCCACCGCTTCAATGCGACCGTTAAAACTATCCCACTGACTGATCGACTTCACCAACACCTTAGCGGCGCTGACGGCCGGCGCGGGCGGCGCGGCGTTTTGTGCGACGCTGTCGTCGCAGCCGACGAGCAGAAAGGAGAGCATCATCGCGCCGAGCGCGGTCAGGTGAATGTTTCCCCAGGTTTTTTGCAGGCTCATTATTTTTATTCCAGTCATTGTAGCCGCCGGGCAAGACGCAGCCTGAGAGGCTGCGCCACTTCCTTTGTCCGGGCTGGCTTAAGGCCATTTGTGTCGATCATCGCCACAAAATTGTAACAATTTCGAATACACTATCGCGGCGATTGTAGGAAGGCGCTTAACTAAGTGCAAGAATAATTGTTGCACTTTATGTGCGATCCTCACCGGAGAAAAAAGGCGCGATCCTGGCAGGGTTTTAAATGCAACAATAAAACTTGCATTTTGTGTAAAACCAGGCCACCTTTTAATGCAACTGCTAAAGATGCTTTTAACCGGCCGCGAGGGGGAAATATGATGAACACTGGCGCCATCATTCAGGATCTGATCGACTGGATCGACAACCATCTTGATAGCCGTCTGGATATTGATACCGTTGCCCGGCGAGCCGGCTATTCGAAGTGGCACCTGCAGCGGATCTTCAAAGAACATACCGGGCACCCCCTCGGGGAGTATATCCGGGCGCAAAAGCTGCAAAAATCGGTTGAACGCTTAGCCCACAGCAACGAGCCGATCCTCAACGTGGCGATCGCCCTCGGCTTTGACTCCCAGCAGTCCTTCAACCGCAGCTTCAAGCGCCAGTATGGCCAGGCGCCCGGCGTCTGGCGCCGGAGTATCAGCCGCTCTGCCGCGCAGACATCTCGTCAGTGATCTTCATGACCGGGGAGGGTCAGTCCTTACCCGGTCCATGATCGAATTTGCTGCCTTTGCCGATGGCATAGAACTGCCCGCCTGCGACATAGTGAACGGTCCGTAGTTCGTCCGGTGCATCATCAAAGATCCAGTGTCCGTTGCGGAATACCCGGTCATCGCTCCAGGCGGCGACGATGTCGCCCATAAACAGATTGTGCTGTTGCTGGATGTCCGGGTAAGGCATCACTTTGCACACCAGCCAGCCCGCGCAGCCTGCGACAAGGGGGAGATCGAACCCTGGCTGATAAAAGAAGGGGATGGTGTCGTTTTTATCCGGCGCATCGGCATAGCTGCGCCCGCCAGCGTAGAGGACGGTTGCCATCTGGCTGACTACGGGGATCTGCACGACGAAATAGCCGCTCTTTTCCACCAGCTGACGAGTGAAGGCCTGGGTGCCGATATAGGCCACCACTTTTCGCTCGCCTGCCAACCCAACCCAGGCGGCTGACATGACATTTTCGACGCCATCATATTTTGCGGAAATCATGGTGGTGGACCCGACCTGCAATAAACGATAGGCCTTACGTAATTCGACAGCCTGAACGGACATGATTTTTCCTTTATACGTGTTATTTAATTTGTTGATTGTATGGATATTTGTTGAGGTCATGGTCATTTTCAACCCTTCATTCGTCATCCACCGTGCAACGATACGCCAGGCGATTAAGCGCAAAAAGGTGCGTAAATTGTTTTCATTATTCATAATTAACGAATAATCATGCCATCTGTCGGTAAGCTGCTCGCTACAGGAGAGAAAGAAGGTGGATCGTATCCAGGCTATGCAGATGTTTGTGCGCGTCGCGGAGGCAGGGAGCTTCGTGCGTGCCGCGGAAACCCTTTCCCTGCCAGCCTCCACTGTCACCAGTACCATTAAAAACCTTGAGAAATACCTGAAGGTGCGGCTGCTGAACCGGACCACAAGGCGGGTGAGCCTGACTCCGGAAGGGATGCAGTATCTGGCGCAGTGCCGGGAAATTCTCGCCCTCATCGAACATAGCGAATCCAGCCTGAGCGAGTCTGTGGCGCGGCCTCAGGGGCGCCTGCGGGTTGATATGCCCGCGGGCATCGCGCATTTCATCGTCATGCCCCATCTGCAAGACTTTTACCGACGTTACCCTGATATCTACCTGATGATCGGGGTCAGCGATCGGCAGGTCGATCTTATTCAGGAAGGCGTCGACTGCGTGATACGCACGGGAGAGCTGAACAACTCCAGCCTGGTGGCCCGGCCTCTGGGCCGCTTTCGCTGGGTCACCTGCGGGTCACCGGACTATCTCAGGGAATATGGCGTGCCGCCATCACCGGAGGCGCTCTCTCAGCACCGGGCCGTGCATTATTTCTCCGGCCAGGCGAGGCGGGCCGATGAGTTCCGCTTCCTTCGCCACGGCGAGACTTTTTCTGTACCCGTCAGCGGCACCGCCGCGGTGAATGAAACGGGGCTTTATATAAAAATGTGCCTGGCAGGATTTGGGCTGGCGCAGCTGGCGGAGAATATCGTTGCTGACCACCTGCGGGAGGGGAGGCTGGTGGAAGTGCTGGCGGACTGGCAGCCGCCCCCGGTACCCGTCACTTTGCTCTATCCGCACCAGCGCTTTCTCTCTCCCGCCGTGCGGGCGTTTGCTGAGTGGATGAGCGAGGTGGTTTGAGGGGATTATCGTTTCGGGAGCCCCTCATGGGAGCGCAGGGCTCCTGCAGAAATATCTGGTCTGCCGATCAATCACTCGATATTCTGTAATGCTTTGTCTTTTTTGTGAACAGGAAAAAGTATGTTTAATACGCTCCCCGATTTACACAGAAGTTTTGCAGAGCAACTGAAGCTTAAATTACAGTCTGATTCGCGGATCCACGCCCTTCTCGCCGGCGGCTCGTTTATCCATGGCGGGTTTGATCAATACTCCGATCTCGATTTCGTGGTGGTGGTCGACCCTCTCTATTATGACGAAATCATGGCTCAGCGTATGGCGTTCGCCGGAACCCTCGGCCATCTGCTACATGCTTTCACCGGGGAACACGTCGGTGAGCCTCGCCTGCTGATCTGCCTGTTTGGCCCGCAACTTCTGCATGTCGATCTGAAATTTATCACCCTGGACATGCTCACTCAGCGCGTTGAAGAGCCTGCCGTGCTATTTACCCGAGATCACGATGCTCTCGAGCGACAGCTGGCAAAATTTAGCGCGCACTGGCCGAACATGACGCCGGAGTGGTTTGAGTCCCGAGCCTGGATCTGGCTGCATTATGCCGTGGTTAAACTGGGCAGGGGCGAACTCTTCGAAGCGCTGGGGATGCTGTCCTTCTTCCGGGAACAAGTGCTGGGGCCGATGCTGTTCCGTCGCGCCAATCTACCGCAACGCGGCGTTCGCCGAATAGAAGCCCTCGGCATTGATCCCGATGGCCTGCTGACTTCCACCCTGGCAACGCACGATCGTCACTCCGTCGGGATTGCCATTCGAAGGGCTGCTGATGCTTATGTCACTCTGCGGGCTGATGCGCTGCCTGACAATATCGCAGACGATGCGGCGCGTCGGGCGGTCCTTGCCATGCTGGACGCGTATTCTGACAAGGGGTAAACCTATCACTCCGGCCGCTAACGCGACCGGAGGGTGAAAGGGTTGTGCGAGTGTCGTGGGAGGTCTAGTTCTGAGAGGGGGGGTGGGTAATTGGTAACGCTAAAACGGCCCCTGGCCCGGTTTGTTCCGCACAGCCAGACGATCAGAGTTTATCCAGTTCATGCACCGTACCTTTTGGGACTTAATCTATGAAGAGTTATCCAGAAGCCTAATTGCGGGAATCATACTGGCAGCTATAGTGGCGATGACTACCGCCATCGCTGAAACTAAGAGTACATTCCTGCCACCAAAATTTATTGCTAGCGGTCCGGCGACCGGTTCACCGACAGAAATAGCCACAAACGAACCCACTGCATCACAGGCATATACGCGAGCCAATTTCTTCTATGGAATATGCGTATCTAGCGAATGAGCCCAGGACACGCCAAACAGGCCAAAAGCGACATCGGCAATAAAAAAGCGGCTGTAAGCGTCAATGCCGATGCAAGCTGGCTGAACAGAAAAATCGGCATTGCGCAAAGTGATATCAGCATGACGCCTATAAAGCGATCTCGCCGTGACGCCATCGCAGGGCAAGGAGCGTTCTGCAATCAGGCCAGCACTTAACGTGGCAACGATAATCCCCCAATGAGTTAGTCCAAAAAGCTATCAGCAATCACTGACCCTGGTGTCTTTCCCACACTCTGTCTGGAAAAAACGCTATGACTGGTACCTGGTTGCCGGATACCGGCTAAGCAGCCATTACCAACCAGGGCCTGACTGTCTCTAAGCCCACGGCGATTTACCAGAACGACTTCATATTCAAAACACCCCTGGATATGCCCCGCCATCAATCAAAATATTTTGCCCGGTTATATAGCCAGCATTCATGCTACAAAGAAAAGCACAGCAGGCTCCAAATTCATCTGGTATACCAAAACGTCCGGCAGGAATAAGTTTTTTGCGCTCAATCTCAATGCTCTCTGATGATTTTCCCCAGCGTTGTGCATCAGTTGCCAGGGTTTGCATTAATCGCGGTGTGGAAAATGCGCCAGGGAGGAGATTATTGATAGTCACATTTTGACTGGCAAGCTCACTACTTCTGGCAAGACCGGCAATATAAGTCGTTAAACCCCCACGTGACCCATTCGATAAACTTAATGTACCCCGCGGTGCTTTAACACTCCCGGACGTAATATTAACAATACGTCCAAAGCGACGGTTTCTCATTTCGCCGAGTACAGCCTGAATTAATGCAATGGGGGTGAGCATATTCGTTTCAATCGCCTGCAACCATATTTCACGGGGCCAGTCGTGACTGCCACCGACTGGCGGCCCCCCCGCATTGGTTACTAAAATATCCACGGTGGGTGTCGCTGTCAGTACGGCATTTTGTACCTCGGGACACGTGATATCGCCTGCAATGCCTTGTATTCGTACTGCTGAGTTGATGGTCCTCAGCAAGTGCACGGCTTCATTAAGTCTATCGCTTTGCCTTGCGTTAATCGTTACATTGACGCCTTCTGACACCAACGCAGCGGCACAGGCAAAGCCTAACCCGCTGCTTGCGGCACACACCACCGCTTGTCGTCCTGTAATGCCAAGGTCCATGTTTTGCTCCTGCTAATCTCTGTCGGGGGATGATTGCTGATGGACTGACTGTGCAGTCCAGAATTGTGCGAATGCGATCAGAACAAGGCAAATCAGAGAGAGTAAGAATAAGCCCGATAAGAGACCTGAGGCTGTGCCCGTCCGCCCGCTAGCAAAAAACCACAGCACCAATGCGGCGCCAGCCATTTTGAGAGCCCCTTGCAACGCGCTTCCTGTACCGGCCAATTCGGCATGGCCGTGTAAACTGATACCCAGCAGTAAAGGTGAGGAGAGACCACATCCCAGACCTACCGCAAAGCTGTAAATCACAATGAATCCGATGGATAGCACGTTGGTAAAGTGAACAGATAAAGAAGCCAACAGCGTGAAAGCTACTAACAAGGGCAGCGAGACCATCAAAATTTTCTCCGGCGTTGCTCGTGACAAACATCGCTTAGTCAGCCAGGAGCCAATAACAATTCCGGCAGAATAAATCATGAATAAATAGCCATTTTGTGAAGAAGTGAGGTGAAATTGTGTCTGAAAAACAAAGGGACTAGCAGTAAAATACCCAATCGTAATGGAGAATAATACGGCTGAAACCACGCTATATATCATGAAGTTTAAATCACTGAATAAGATCCTAAATCCAGCAATACGCCCGCCAGGTAATGCTTTTCTGGGGGAGGTTTCAGGCAGTGTTATTTTGACGAATATAAACCCGGCAAGCATCATCAACGCTAAGGCAATGAAGTTATATTTCCATGGAAAATATTCCGTAATGTATCCGCCAATCACTGGAGCAAAAGCGGGAGAGACTTGTGAGGCCATAGAGAAAACAGCCAGGGATTTTGACAGCTCTGATTTATCCCGAAATGTATCACTGAGAATGGCCCGACTGATTACCGGGCAGCCTCCGGCACCAATCCCGGTAAATAACCGGAAGAGAGATAACATCTGGTAGCTATCAGCCGTTGAGGTCAAATAGTTACCTACGGCAGAAAAGAGCAGTGATAATAATATTACCGGGACCCGGCCGTATTTATCGGAAAGAGGGCCATAAACCAGTTGTGATACTGCAAAACCGCCCAGATACCAGACGACCAGACTCTGGGCCTGTGCGTTACTGATATTGAGAGCCGCCTTAATCGTAGGCAATGCTGGGTTATACAGGTCAATAGAGAATAAACCCAGAATAAGTATAATACAGGAGTTGGTTATAATTAATCGAGAAGCCATTTCCTCATACCTTCTAAATAAGTGGATGCGCTTTAACACGACGGTTATATTCAGTATTAGGTGTTGCATGATAATTATCGCATTTTACTTCAATCAAAAAAGGGGTCTGCTTGCGCATAATGTCCGCAATCATTCCTTCTAACTCTTCTGGAGATTGAACAGAAATTGCCTCGATACCAAAACTTTTGGCTAAAAGACACCAATCATAATCAGGAATATCGGTAAGATCTGCCTGGTTTTCTTTGTTATTAAAATAACTGGCGGCATAGGAGGCGTTATTGAAGACGACAAAAAGTACATTTCGCTGATACTTCGCGGCCGTCGCTAGCTCCATTCCTTGCATTAACATGCACCCGTCCCCGGTAATAACCATGCATTTTCGGTCGGGAGCGGCAAAACTGGCCCCGATGCCTGCTGGAATACTCCATCCCATTGGTCCCAGCGTTGTGGCAGAAAGGTAAGCATCAGGAGTACGAGAAACCCAGTAATGTCCAAAAAAAGAACGATGTGCGCCAGAGTCAACGCTGACGATGCCATTGTCAGGAAAATGAGTCTGCAGAAGGCCAACATAAGAAGCTGGGTGGCGGCTTTCGTCACCGATCGGCATGCAGCGTGAGGTCGTCATAAGCCGTTGCACCCAAGGTTCACGGACGTTGCGACCCTCTGCCAAAATAGGATGGTAATATTCGCTCAGCGCATCAAGAAATGCGCTACTGTCAGCGACAACGCCGCAAGTCACATCCATGAATTTGCCAAGGTAGTCTGCGTTGATATCAACTTGAATCACTCCCCCTGGGGGCTGGAGGTCGGGTGACCAGATCATCGTGCTCCACTGTGTCATATCCATACCGAGTAAAATAACGCCATCGAGTTCACCATCTTTTAAGGCTTCAATGGCGCGAGGATGCCCCGAATAACCATATACCCCCAGTGCAAGCGGATGATCTTCAGGAAAAAGCCCTTTTGCGCTCAGCGTAGTCGCGACGGGAAAACCGTAAGCTTCGGCAAAATCTATCAGCGCTCTGCTGGTTTCAGGTGTCTTGCCTCTCAGGCCCGCGAGAATGATGCAGCGTTGATTATTGGCGAGAAAAGTTTCAAATGCCGAACTGCGCATTTTAATCAGATCCACTGGCTTTCTTTGCCAGCTATCACTGACGCTATCGGTAATCTCGCCACGGTAGGCGTCAACGCTGGTGAGGACTTCTTTACTGACTCCAAGATAGACAGGGCCACGTTCCGCACCTTTCAACGCCCGTAACGACTCCCGAAGAAAGAGACTCAGCGGTTGCCCTTCTTTAACTTCGTAAGCAGCCCGGGTGACTGGCGCAAAAATATCACGTTGATTAATACCGGATTGTGTACTGTCCTGAAGAACGTTACGCATTTCCATCCCGGAGGCAATTTGCCCGGCTAGCAGTAAAACTGGAAAATTATCCGTATAAGCTGAAGCGATACCGGTGAGGGTATTCGTGACCCCGGGGCCACCGATGACCAGACAAACTCCAAAAGCACTGGAGACGCGAGCATAGCCTTCAGCCATATATGCGGCTCCTGTTTCACATGCTGTCACGATAGGGACAGGGAATTCGTCAGATCCGGCCTGGACATCCCGTGGGTAACACCGCATAAAGGCGTTGATCAATTTACCCGGCACCATAAAAAGGTGTGAGGCATCGAGTTGTTTCAATTGACGTAAAATCCATGCCGCTCCTGTTTCGTTCCTTTTAGAAATATGATTTGCCATACGTTATAAACCTATAAAGTGAATGTTTTGCCGCGTCATGCGAGACAGAGAATCCTGATGAAATGAGGTAGGGAATACCACGTTGGGCATATCCGCAAAATAGGGTTTAGGGCTTTTTGGAAGGTAATCGGAAACATGCATACTTCGTTCTGCACGCGCTCGAAGGTATTCAAGATAAGGGCCGTTATGATCTTGAGAAGCGCTGACAGTCCATTGTAAAGCGAGTTTAGTGCTGTCCGGTGCCTTATCCGGATAGGTGCTTCTATGGGTAATACGATTATCCCAAAGCACTAAGTCTCCGGCTTTGCTCATAACAATTTTTTCGTATTCCTGCGAATCTTTCAGCATATTTTCAATGACATCTTTATCAAGTCGATGGCTGGAGGGTATTAACGTTATGCCACCTCCCAGTTCAGGATCATTATCTTGTAAGTAAATGGCACATTGCATGAATTGTAAGGGAGATTCTGCGTTAATCACTTCCTGAGGAAGAAAGTAGGCGTCATTATGCCAGGGAATATACACGCTCTCGCGAATAGTAAAATTTGGGAAAAGCGAGAAGTTACGCCCAAAGAGTTCGCGAATTGCTGAAGTTATGTTTTCTTTCAATAACACATTGAAAATAGCAGGTTGATTTAAAATGTCCGTAGGCAACAACGTCGATAACCCTGAGCTTTCGGAGAGATGTTTATAACAGTCACGAATTGTTTGGATTTCATCGCTTCCAATTGCCTGCGGAATGACAACATAGCCGTGCTGATGCATCTGCGCAATCATATTCATATTTTCCTCTCGACTAAGGGGGTCCCTCCCCGAACTAAATTAAATGGCTTCTTCTTTTTGCGGGATTTTTTCTTCAAATCTGACGCCCAATTGCTGGAATTCTTTAAAGAAGTCAGGGAAGGAGCAATGAACGTCTTCATACCCGTCCAGGCGATTAGCCTGCTTACAACGCAATGAGGCGACAAACAGTGACATGAATATGCGATGATCTCCCCAGCTGGAGAGTGAGCAATCACCGTTATAGTTGGCTGCACCCTGAATATCAAACCCATCATAAATGTCATTTTTATACAGAGGAGTGATATTTACTCCCAGCTTACTTAATTCACTCACCATCGCCTTAATACGTGGAGACTTATGCAGGCGAGTAATTGAACCACCTGTAATGCGGAAATTCCCATCGACAAAACTCCCGAGTGCAGCCAACGTCGGTACAATATTTGGGCAGTCACTCACATCGAACGCGAAGTTACCGCGTAAACGACCTGTCTTATTAATAAGACGTAATTCGTTTTGTTCATCATTTCGGATAACTTGCAGCCCCATTTTTTCGACAAAATTAAGGATTGCCTGCTCACCTTGTAAGCTGTGACTGTTGATATTTTTAAGTGTTAGGTCACACGGGAACAAGGTTGAAGCAGCCACTAAATAGGAACAAGAGGTATAGTCCCCGGTGATCGTATATTCAGCAGGACGATATTCACCGGGGAAAACTGTGATCTCGGAAAGGTCCGCATTATGTGAGAAATGAATTCCAGCAGCTTTTAGCGTTGCGAGTGTCTGACGGATATAAGACAGAGAAAGAATCTCGCCTGTGATACGTAGCGTGGTACTGTGTTGAGCCAGCGGAGCGGCGAACAGGATTGCAGTGATAAATTGTGAGCTGATATTGCCCGCGATTTCACATTCACCTCCTGCATAACCTCCCCAATTAACAAAGGGGGCTTTACCATTCATATTGATACTGGAAACATTTCCTCCCAGTATGTTAATGGCATCCAGCAATGGTTCCATCACACGCGTTCTAAGAATGGTGTCACCGGTAATAACAGCCGGTTTATTGCTAAAGCATGTCAGAGCAGTCAACACGCGGAATACCAAACCTGAGCCCAGTGCATCAATGACTTTTTCTTCCGGAGATATTTTACCACCGGTTCCATAAATAATAAGACGACCAGGCTCTTCGATAATTTTTGCACCAATGCTTCGGCATGCATCTTTCATGGTACTGGTCTCCAGACAACGAAGATCGTTGTAGATAACAGACTTACCATTAGCCAATGTTGCAGCAAGTATTGCTCTCTGAGTCTCAGGTTTTGACGATGGTATCCAGGCTGAATGCAGAATATGGTTTGTCGGTTCCACCACCAGATAGTTAACTGACGACATGATATCTCCTTGCATAATAATATTGCTGACAAGCAAAATGCTCGCCAGATTTTGTAAGATTAAGATAAGGACTGCGTCGATAGTGAATAGGGCTGTTTTCTTACACCTCTCTCCTTTTTCAATGTCTATAGCATGCAGGCTTGTTGTTTAACCAGAGATTCGGCTGTAAGCCTGCCCCAATGCATGTTTTTACCTGCCATTGATACTGGTAAGAAAACATAACATCACTTTTTATTTACTGTTTGGTATATCTATGTAAATTTACATTTATTTAGCAATGTGGTAATTAACTTATTGATTTAAATGGATAAATAATATGTGTAATTTTGTGTAAATTGTAATTAAAATGTTAACGGCGATAAAAAGTATACTATAGAGTAAATGTATGAATGATCAGTTCATTGAGTATGATTTCATGGCTGCAGAAGGAGCCGAGACGGGGGAGTCATCGCCATTCTTATTCTGTTTGCACCCTGCAGGCGGGGTAGGCGTTGTGCTATATATGTGTCCTCCCCGTGAAAATGTCAGCTGTACCTGAACATATGTTTACTATTGAAATGATGACGTTGAAAACAGGAGGAAAAGTGTCAGTCCAGTTTGAAGAGTGGCATCACTGTGCGGGCCTGGCCCTTGTTTTGCTTGTAAATTGGCACAGGTAACCTGTTTTCCTATATACTAAAAATATCGCAATAATCACAGTAACCGTACGGATATGCAGTAATGAAACCAAAATATCATGAAATTATTAATTTATCGTCTCAATTTTTTAATCGAGAAGGTTTCCTTAATCCTAGTATCGATCGTATTGCAGAAGCGGCTGGCATCTCAAAAATGACTTTTTATCGTTATTTTGAAGATAAAGAAGCACTGATTAAGGCTGTTCTCGAAGAGAAACATAATACGTTCATACTGGAGCTGAAATCTTTAATTGCGGAAAAAGAAACAGCCAAAGATAAGCTATTCACAATATTTGATTTTTATCAAAATTGGTTTGCCAGAGAAAGTTTTCATGGTTGTATGTTCACTCGGGCAGTTGTTGAACTCGGAAATACAATGCCAGCCTTGAAGAGCATTACCTTTGATTTTAAGAGCGGTCTATATCGGCTAATACAGGAGATTTTACTGGATTATTTTAGCCCAATAAAATCTGAGAGAGTCGCTTTTGTCATTCTGATGTTGATCGATGGTGCGATATCCGTTAGTCAGACAATGGATAAAGAGATTCGCGAGTTCCCTCCGGCCATGTCTGCATGGGCAGCAGCCAAAACTATAATTGCTGCTGAAAAAGGGGATTAATAACAAAATGCTCCAGGTGGTATGCATACTTAAACGATGACTTACGGGCACGGCACAAGGATCCGTAGCGTAAAATTATCCAAAAATTAACAATAATGATACTATCACGTAACATTTGTGTTGCGTGATGGAGGTAATGGCGATAGAGTGAAAATCCCATCACAACGAAGGTTTTGAAACGATGAGCCTGGATGAATATTTACCGACGATTAACAGCAAAGATGCCGGACGAGAGGACAATGGTTGCCTCGATGAGCTTTTCTTCAGTCTGATTGAATCGACAGCGTTGCATCTGGATGTAGCAGGCAAAGAAGGACCATTTGAGCAGTTAGTTGCCTTAGCAAAAAAACGGTGCGATGAGGCGTTTATCTTCCGGTCTACTGAGGCATTACGTCAAATTCATCAGACACTTTTTTACTCTTATCGGGCAAATTTGGCCGAGCCCCTCTCTAATTTTAGCCTGAATCAATACCATCCAGTATTGCTGCATGTACGTCACTTACTTGAATCACGCTGGCTTGATTCAGAAACAAAACGCTGCCCTCCATGTTTAAATACTTTAACGCCTGATAATATCGGCGCTGAAATAAAAAAATTATGGCGCTGTCACAAGGTATCTGAACATCCTCTTTTTGATTTTCTTGAAAGTGAGGCGAATAATCAGCAGTTGTATTATTTTTTTAAAAGTGACAGTGCATTAAATCTCCTTTTTTTTGATTTAGTAGCGATGACTCTGGTTGGATCTGTTCCCGAAACGCGTGGTGAAATAAGTCAAAATTTGTGGGATGAAATTGGCCAGGGCAGTAATGACTTTACGCACGTCAATCTATATAAAGACCTCCTTAAAAGACGGGACATCGATTTACCTGAAGACCACTTCAGCCATCTCTATGACTGGCAAGGTTTGGCCGGACATAACCTCTTTATGATGGGAGGCGTCACTCGTCGTCATTATTATAAATTGGTTGGTATGATGGCTATGACAGAACTTCTCGACCCGTCACAATATAAAAAATTGGTCAATGGAAGTCACCGCCTGGGACTTTCTGAACGTGATGTCTATTATTACGCGGAACATATTAGAGTCGATATTGGTCATGCAGATGGCTGGCTTAATAAGGTCATCGAGCCTGTCGCTCGTCGTAACCCAGAGTCGCTCGAAGAAATCTACTTTGGCGCGCAGCTCCGTCTGCAAACGTGCCAGGATTACTACGATAATTTGCTGGATACGTTGCGCAGAATTTAAGTGCGTCTCTCCGGCAAGCTGCAGTATGCCGGAGTTAAATTTTCATACTCGTGATCTCCTCCGCCTTTAGCCTGTCGCGTAATGTGTTGATCTGCAATAGGTCGATGCTGCCAGGGGTTTCCATAGATCCAATTTCCTCAATTTGATACTGATGACGGTCATACATGTTACTGGTGAGTCCCTGATCTCTTTGCCATGTACACAGAAACGTCTGCCCAACGGGGGAATTGAAAGAACCGAAAACTGTACTGAGTGGTAAGATTTATGCTTTGTGATAGCGTGGATTGGCAGTTCATTTGGCATTAATTTTATCAGCAGTAACGATATTGCGTAAGGGTATTTGTTTATCATATTGATTTTATTTGATATATTCATGTGTATTTTTGGTTAAAAAATTGTTGACCATTTGTTTTTGGTGGTGTAGGTTTTGTTACTAGTTGGTAACTTTTAGCTGTCGGATATACTGGTATTTTCCAATTGTTGGCTGAAGAGTAAAAGCTCAGTAATAGAAGTTGAGCGTTTACAAAAGAATTTATCTGCAATCAGCCTGGTTCAATGAAGGTTTAAACAAACAACTTTTAGCAAGGGGGAGTAGAATGACAGACGCTGCTGATATTAAATTTTACCATGACAATGGTTATGTGCTGGTAAAAAAACTTTTTGGTCAAGATAAAATCACGAAGGGACTTATAGCAATTGATGAAATATTATTACGTAATGATGCCGATAAAAATTCTGAGAAAGAGCCAAAAGATAGCACCGTTGTGAGACGTATCTGGTCTCCGACACAAAAACATGAAACATTTGTGGAATTGGCAGAGGATAAACAGTTACTTGATGTTGTGCAGAGTTTAATTGGTGAAAACATCTTATTTCATTACAGCAAGCTGAATATGAAAGGCCCACGGGTTGGAAGTATAGTGGAATGGCACCAGGATTTTTCATATTACCCACACACCAATACTGACTTATTAACGGCCTTGATTTTTCTGGATGATGCAAATAAAGAGAACGGTTGCTTGCGGGTTATTCCTGGCTCTCATAGAAAAGGTCTTTTATCGCATGATATTGACGGGTTCTTTCGGGGGAAACTCTCTGATATTGATGAAGATGATGCAGTTTATATAGAGGCGGAAGCGGGTGATGTGCTATTTCTTCACTGCCTCTGCATGCATGCCTCTGCGGTGAACAGCTCACCTGTTCCGCGGCGTACCTTTCTACCTGCATATCGTAGTGCTGATGCTTTTCCAATCTATTTCGGCCCCCACGCAGCACATAACGAGGCAGGGATAAAACTACTTCGTGGACAGGTATCGAGACAGGCTAGAGTTGATAGTGGCATTCACTACTTACCTATTGCCAGATCCGAATTTGGTTCTATTTATGAGGTGCAAGAAGGATCTCACGAAAGTAAGTCTGTTGATGCAATGAAAAAATCAGGTTACGCTGTCTAACATGCAAAAAAACGCTGAGGTTACTTATAAATGGCGATTGTCATTAGTCGCCATTTCTATTGTTATCTGTATGGCGACAATAGATACCGCTATAGTCAATACGGCGCTTCCTGTTATTTCACGGGAACTAGGTTCAAATCCTTCCAGCGCAGTATGGATTATTAATGCATATCAAATGATTATGATATCTATGCTACTGCCCTTAGCTTCGCTTGGCGAAGTTATTGGATATCGTAGAGTATATATAACTGGGCTTAGCGTCTTTCTTGTCTCATCATTAATGTGTGGTCTGTCAAATAGTCTGTTTTTTTTGATACTGTCACGTTCATTGCAAGGATTCGGCGCGGCAGCGATTATGAGTGTTAATACCGCACTTATTAAATTCATCTACCCCCCAAATAAACTGGGTCAAGGGTTAGGTTTTAATGCACTTATTGTTGCTGTTTCGTTCACTATCTCGCCATTGATTTCTGCTGCGATTTTATCCATTGCTCGCTGGGAATGGCTGTTTTTTATTAATATTCCTGTTGGTTGTATGGCTCTGATACTCTCAGCTATTTATTTGCCTAAGGAGCAACACAACGACCATTTGCCAGTAACGAAATTTGATTGGTTCGCAGCAATGCTTTGCTTTCTGTTATTTTTATTCTTTATTCTGGGGTTTGGAGAGCTAACGCATCAAGGGTATTGGCCGGTGGTATTACTTGAGTGGTCAGTCACCCTTGTTTTTTCCATCCTACTGGCATACAAACAATCAACGCATCCCTCACCCATATTAGCTATCGACCTGCTGCAGTCTGCTAACCTTCTACTCTCTTCTCTTACTTCAATATGTGCTTTTACCGTACAGGGGTTAGCATTTGTTTCATTGCCATTTCTGTTTCTAACGGTATTACATAAAAATCAAATTGAGACAGGGTTACTTATCACCCCCTGGTCTGCGATGGTCGCGGTTATGGCACCAATTGCAGGGCGACTTTCTGACCGTTATAAAAGTGAAATTCTCAGCGGTGCCGGTCTACTTATTCTGATGGGAGGAATGGTCTCTCTCGCAATGGTATCAGACTCCTCCTTTATGTTTGGCACAGGAGTCAAAATGGCGATTTGTGGCATTGGATTCGGCTTGTTTCAGTCACCGAACCTGCGGGCTATAATGGGCTCCGTACCAGCCGCCAGAAGTGGAAGCGCAAGCGGTATTGTCGCTATATCCCGATTGCTTGGTCAAACGTTTGGCGCTGGGCTTGTCGCACTGTGCCTAAGTATATTTCCAGGCAAAAACATAACAATTGTACTCTGGATAGGCGGTGGTGTTGCAATGGGTGGGTTTATTATTTGTACTCTCCGCTGGGTGCTTAGCCTAAATCATGAGGCGATAAAATAAAGCCAACAACTTTGATACTCATCATGAATTTTTTGGGGGCGGCATGAATTTTGTATTAATACCAGGGTTTATGACTGACCGGGCCTTATGGCGCGATATGGAAGAGAGTATTCGTTCCCTGGGTGAAATTATCTATGGTGATTTATCCTATGGACAGAGCCTACAAGAAATGGCGCTGAGTAATATTTCTGTATTACCAGATCGGTTTATTTTGGTTGGATTTTCTTTAGGCGGCTATGTTGCGCGCTGGATAGCATCGCTGGTCCCGGAAAGGATTGATGCAATGATATTGATTGCCTCTTCAAATAAACCCGATGACGTTAATCTCATGACGGCGAAACACCTGACAGCAAAAATGGTCAATACCGTATCTTTTGGCGGTCTGAGTACGGCGACGATACGCTCATCGCTGCATGAATCAAATAAAAAGAATACGACGCTAATTGAGTTTATTCGTTCGATGAGCCTGAGATTAGGTCCGGATGTTTTTGTTCGACAATTGCAGTTACAGCGTAACAGCCCAGTCAGTTTGACAGGAACTGTTAATTTTCCCGTATTGATAGTGGCTTCTGCCAGTGACGAGCTCAGAACACTCTCTGAGGCTGAGGCGCTGCATTCTGACTATCCTGCATCAGTATTACATGTTATTGAGAATGCTGGCCATATGCTGCCTCTTGAACAACCTGACAAACTAATGCAGATAATAAAAGAGTGGCTTCACGATACGGGGATAATCTAACTGAGGCGTGCTTTGGATTTGCAGGAAAAATGCTGGACAAGTGGGGATATGTACGGGGGGCCGTATAGACTTTCCCGGCCGGGATCACTGACGGACAATGCCATAGTGGAGTCGTTGAATGGCAGGCTGCGACAGGAATGTCTGAACGAGAACGGGTTCATGTCTCTGGAGGATGCACGGTGCAAAATAAAGGCCTGGCGCATACACTATTATAACCAGAGGCGTCCCCATTCTGCACTGGGCTGGATGACGTCATCCGAATTCGCTGAGAAGACTGCCGGTTAGCAGAATATACAGCCAACATGAAGCCGGTAATTCCTGACTACAACTGGATCATATTCGGGGTCAGGCTCATATGAAGACATAACTAATATCGATGTGCATTAATCAACGGAGTGCAGGTCAAAAGGGTAAGCAGCGATACTTTGTTTAGTTCTCTGCTTTGTTAAATGTCGATGATAACGGAACTGCCAGAGTTTGCTTCCACTGGACTTGATAATCAACGTCAACCCAGCATCATCATACAGCTGGTAATCGGCATCTTTAGGTTTGGCGGCTTTGATTTCCGTATCGGTTAACGGCTTGGTTTTTCTTGCCATGGGGAGTCTCCATGCGTTTAGGCCCAACGAAAACAATAGAGCTTTTCGTTGGGCCTATCAATGGGCCTAAAAGGTTCGGATTTAATGAGTTTTCTTCGGACTTCGCGGGACAAATTGCAGATACAAAAAAGCCCGCAGGGCTTGCGCCGTGCGGGCTCTTAGGACTTCATCGGATGACTCTGGTAATCACCGATGGAGAATTTTGGTGGAGCTGGCGGGAGTTGAACCCGCGTCCGAAATTCCTACATCCTCGGCACTACATGCTTAGTCAGTCTTTACATTCGCTTGCCAGCTGCGGACAGACACGCCACTAACAAACTAGCCTGATTAGATTTAACGCTTCAACCCCAGGCAGGGCATCCACGCGATCTCTTTTGGGTTTGACCTCTCTTTGATCCCCGTCTTAAGAGCGGAAGCTAGGGAGAGAGGGCTCAGAGCAGGTTATTAAGCTGCTAAAGCGTAGTTTTCGTCGTTTGCGACTATTTTTTGCGGCTTTTTACGAGGCCAACCGCCCCTCGGCATGCACCTTGGGTTTCGCAAATCCCGTCGAATCCAGAATCAGCCCCAATGTGTAGGTCAAGTATAACAGATTTGTGAATGTCGTTACCAGCCCCATCACGCAGGATTATTTCAGCAGGGTGGACGAAAAAGCAGCATCAACAAGGATATAGCGTAAGGGCCAGCGAGAGCTGGCCCTCAGGGGAGGGATCAGCGTCCGGCGTGCTTCATAATACGCGCCTTATCCAGCGCCCATTCACGATCCTTCAGGTCGGTACGCTTGTCGTGCTGTTTCTTACCTTTGGCGACGCCGATTTTCACTTTGCACCAGGCGTTCTTCCAGTACAGCGACAGGGCGACAACGGTATAACCTTCGCGGTTAATACGGCCGTACAGCGTGTCGAGTTCGCGCTGGTTGAGCAGCAGCTTACGGGTGCGCGTCGGGTCGCAGACATAGTGGGTGGAAGCCACGGCCATGGGCGTAAAGTTGGCGCCGAACAGGAAGGCTTCGCCATCCTTCAGGATGACATAGCTATCGCCGATGTTGGCTTTGCCTGCACGCAGGGATTTGACTTCCCAGCCCTGCAGGGCGAGACCAGCCTCGTATTCATCTTCGATAAAGTATTCGTGACGGGCGCGTTTATTCAGCGCAATGGTGGCTGATCCAGGTTTGTGGGCTTTTTTCTTAGTCATAATGTCCTGAAGTCATCGTCTTATACACAGTTACCTCGATCGCATCCTGCGAGGTGTACTGCGCATCTTAGCACGAGTTGCGGCACAGCGTTTTTTTTAGCAGCAGATAAATGATATTATTTGCACTGTGTTTAAATGTGGAACCTGCTATGCCTCAGATTAGCCGTACTGCGCTGGTGCCTTTCAGCGCGGAACAGATGTATCAACTGGTAAACGATGTGAAGTCCTATCCTGATTTTCTGCCAGGCTGCACCGGTAGCCGCGTGCTGGAATTCGGGCCGACGCAAATGACGGCGGCGGTTGATGTGTCCAAAGCCGGCATCAGTAAGACCTTCACCACACGCAATACACTGACCAGCAACCAGAGCATTTTGATGAGCCTGGTGGATGGCCCGTTCAAGAAGCTGATTGGCGGCTGGAAGTTTATTCCGCTGAGCCCCGAGGCCTGCAAAATAGAATTCCATCTCGATTTCGAGTTTACCAATAAACTGATTGAGATGGCTTTTGGCCGGATCTTCAAAGAGCTGGCCGCTAACATGGTGCAGGCGTTCACTTCGCGCGCCAAAGAGGTTTACAGTGCCGGCTAATATTCGTGTTGAAGTCGCCTACGCGCTGCCTGAAAAGCAGTATCTGCAGCGGGTCACCCTGGACGAGGGGGCGACGGTCGAGCAGGCGATTATCGCCAGCGGTCTGCTGGCGCTGCGTGATGACATTGATCTGGCGAAAAACAAGCTGGGTATCTACAGTCGTCCGGTAAAGCTGCATGACGAAGTTCACGACGGCGACCGGGTCGAAATCTATCGACCGCTGATCGCAGACCCGAAAGAGCTGCGTCGCCAGCGGGCAGAGAAAAGCGCCGCAAAGTAACCTGCAGCAGACCGGCTATCAGCCATAAAAAAAGCGCTCACCGAGCGCTTTTTGCTTTTCCGGGCCTTACTGACTGGTCAGCGCGGGCTTGTTATCAATGTTAGTCAACACACCGCCGCTGTTGAAGGTCAGGGTCAGGGTCTGCTGAGTCACTTTCTGGTGGCCCGGCTCCTGACGGAAGACATAGAACCAGGTATTGGTGCCGAACGGATCCGTCATCATTGGCGTCCCCAGAGCATAAGCTACCTGCTGTTGCGTCATACCGACACGAATTTTTGCTACATCGTTTGGTGCCAGATAGTTACCCTGGTTGATGTCAGGACGGTAAACCACTCGTTCCAGAGTGGAACAGCCTGCGGTCAACATAAGAAGAACCGCTGCGGCAGCAGTCAGCGTTTTACAGCGCATAGTGATTTGATTCCTTTTTGGGCCCGAGCAGTACGTGGCTCATCTGTAATATGCCGATAATAATAGACCTTAGCGCCGATGGAAACCTCCGGCTGCGGTCAGCAGGCAATTTGCTGTTCACTATGACCCTGTGAAAATCAAAAAGTTTACGCCGCAAGCAACTCTTTCGCGTTTGCCAGGGTGTTGCGCGTGACCTCGCTGCCGCCCAGCAGGCGAGCCAGCTCCTGCAGACGAGCACGCTTATCCAGCGGCTGCATATGGGTTTCGGTCATCTCGCCATCGGTCTCTTTGCAGACAAAGAAATGATGGTGGCCGCAGCCTGCGACCTGCGGCAGGTGGGTCACGCACATCACCTGCGTGGACTCGCCCAGTTGGCGCAGCAGCTTGCCGACCACGGCAGCGGTCGGGCCGCTGATGCCGACGTCCACTTCGTCGAAGATCAGCGCCGGGGTTTCCATTTTACGCGCGGTGATCACCTGAATCGCCAGCGCAATACGCGACAACTCGCCGCCAGAGGCCACTTTCGCGATCGGCTGCAGCGGCTGACCCGGGTTAGTGGTGACGCGGAACTCAATATGATCGGCGCCGTCGGCGGTGAGATGGCGTTCATCAAAAGCGACCTCAATCGCGAAGACTCCGTGCGGCATCGAAAGTGAGTGCATACTCTCGGTGATAAGCTGGGTTAGCTCGTCGGCGCTGGCCTGGCGCAGGGCGTGCAGCTGGCGCGCGGTCTCCAGCGCCAGCTGATGATGTTCGACTACCTGCTGGCTGAGGGATTCCAGAGAGCCGGCGCTGTCGTCCAGCAGGCGCTGCTCTTCGAGCATCGCCTGATAAACCGCCGGCAGCTCTTCCGGCATCACCTGGTGTTTACGCGCCAGCGCGATTTGCCGGGAAATCCGCTGCTCAAGTTCGAACAGACGGTTAGGATCGAGGTCCAGACGGTCGTGATAGTGGCGCAGCTCGTCGCTGGCCTCGCTGAGCTGAATGGCCGCCTCTTCCAGCATATCCAGCACGCCGGAAAGCTTGCTGTCCATACCCACCAGCTCGCTGACCAGCTGCTTCGCGGTATAAAGCTGGCTCTGCAGATTGGCTTCTTCGCCGTCCGCCAGTACCGTCAGGGCATGCTGGCAGGTGCTGAGCAGCTGACCGCTATTGGCCAGGCGCTTGTACTCTTCGTCAATCTGCTCGAATTCTCCCGCCAGCGGGTTAAATTCGTTCAGCTCTTTAAGCTGGTACTGCAGCAGATCGGCGCGGGCGGCGCGCTCCTGGCTCTGCTGCTGATGCTGGGCCAGCTCGCGGCAGCTCTGGTGCCACTGGCGATAGTGCTCGGCCATACGCTGAGTGAGCGCATACTCACCGGTATAGCCGTCGAGCAGCGTTTTCTGGTGTTCGGGTTTGGTCAACAGCTGGTGCGCATGCTGGCCATGGATCTGGATCAGCAGCTGGCCCAGCTCGCGCAGCTGCGAGAGCGGGACGGCGGTGCCGTTGATGAAGCCGCGCGAGCGGCCGTCGGCGCTGATCACCCGGCGAAGTAAACACTCACGCCCGCTCTCCAGCTGGTTCTCTTCCAGCCAGCGCTGGGCGGCCGGGGTATCTTTCAGCGCGAAGCGCGCGCACAGGTCGGCACGGGTAGCGCCGCGACGCACCATGTCGGCTTCCGCTCTGCCGCCGAGGCACAGCCCCAGCGCGTCGATGGCAATGGATTTCCCGGCGCCGGTTTCCCCGGTGATGGCGGTCATACCGCTGTGGAAATCAATTTCCAGTTCACGAACGATAGCAAAATTACTGATGGTGAGTTGCGCCAACATAGCTGCCTTCCTGTATGAAAAACCAATACTGTGTTTTCGTACAGTATAGACTGGTTTTTTATCCAGTAAAGAGGCAGCGATGTAAATCAGAACAATTTTTTCGACCAGCCGAGCTTGGTGCTTAATGTATTGAAATAGCTGTAGTCTTTGGGATGAATCAGATTGAGGTGGTAATCGCAGCGGCGGATGAGGACATCTTCGCCATCCTGGATCGGCAGGGCAATCTGACTGTCGCAGCTGATCTCCAGATCGCTGCAGCGGTGAGAGAAGCGCAGGCGGATGGTGCTGTCGCCGTTGATCACCAGCGGTCGCGCCGAGAGGGTGTGCGGGAACATCGGCACCAGGGTGATGGCGTCCAGCGACGGGGTGAGGATCGGGCCGCCGGCCGACAGCGAATAGGCTGTGGAGCCGGTCGGGGTGGAGATTATCAGGCCATCGGAGCGCTGGGAGAAGGCGAAGACTTCATCGATATAGACTTCGAACTCAATCATATGCGCCACTTTGCCGGGGTGCAGCACCACTTCGTTGATGGCGGTGCTGATGCGTTTCTGGCAATCCTGCTGGCACACCTGGGCCTCCAGCAGAAAGCGTTTCTCGGCGATGTAGTGGCCTTCCAGCACGTCGGCGAGCTGCTGCAGGGCGTTGTCCGGGTCCAGGTCGGTGAGAAAGCCGAGGTTGCCGCGGTTAATGCCGATGACGTTAATGTCATAACGGGCCAGAGTCCGCGCCGCGCCGAGCATATTGCCGTCGCCGCCCACGACCACCGCGAGGTCGGCCTGTTGGCCAATCTCCGCCAGCGTGCCGGTTTTCACGTTGCTGAGCTGGAGTTCATGGGCGATCTGCTGTTCAACCAGCACTTCATACCCTTTGCTGCACAGCCAGCGCCAGAGCATTTCATGTGTGGTCAGGGCGGTGGGGTGACGAGGATGTCCCACAATGCCGATACACTTGAAATGGTTCTTCATGATCTGGATGTCCTTGCGTTAAATGAAATAGTGACAATCTGTCCGCTTCCCTTGAAACCCGGAAACTGATCCCCATAATAAGCGAAGTTAGCGAGATGAATGCGAAAAAAACGCGGAGAAATTCATGAGTAGTAAAGAACAGAAAACGCCTGAGGGGCAAGCCCCGGAAGAAATTATCACGGAGCAGCACGACGACGTTGAGGCGGTAGAGCCTGAAGTTTCGGCTGAGCAGGTGGATCCGCGCGATGAAAAAATTGCGAATCTGGAAGCCCAGCTGGCTGAAGCGCAGAAACGTGAACGTGAAGTGATGCTGCGTGCCAAAGCCGACGAAGATAACCTGCGTCGCCGTACCGAGCAGGATATCGAGAAAGCGCACAAATTCGCGCTGGAAAAATTCGTCAATGAACTGCTGCCGGTGATCGACAGCCTGGACCGCGCGCTGGAAGTGGCCGACAAGGCTAACCCGGAGCTGGCGCCGATGGTGGAAGGGATCGAACTGACCCTCAAATCTATGCTGGACGTAGTGCGTAAGTTCGGCGTGGAAGTGATCGCCGACACCAACGTTCCGCTGGATCCGAACGTCCACCAGGCCATTGCGATGGTCGAGTCTGAAGACGTGGCGGCGGGCAACGTGCTGGCCGTGATGCAGAAAGGTTACACCCTGAACGGCCGCACCATTCGCGCCGCGATGGTGACGGTAGCAAAAGCGAAATAACGTTTGCTGCCTTGCTCAACGGCTGCCCGCGGGCGGCCGTTTTTTATGTCATCGCTCCCCGGCGCGAGATAAAAAAAACGGCGGGCCGCAGCCCACCGTGAGGTTAATTCCTTCGCTCGTGCTACTCCGCGACGCTCTCGCGTAATGATTTCACCGGCATCACTTTCACCTGTTTGATCATGTTGTCCTGCACGTCGAGAATATCAATATCATACTGCTCAATGCGCACGCGGGTGCCCGGGACCGGGATCTCTTCCAGCGCTTCAAGGATGATACCGTTGATGGTGCGCGCTTCATCTTCCGGCAGGTGCCAGTTGAACGCTTTGTTGATTTCGCGAACGTTGGCGCTGCCGTCGATTATCACGGTGCCGTCGTTGAGCGGGGTTACTTCCTCCGCCAGGGTGGGTGACATGGAGGTGGTGAAGTCGCCGACAATCTCTTCAAGAATATCTTCTACGGTGACCAGCCCCTGAATATCGCCGTATTCATCGACAACCAGACCGACTTTCTTTTTATTACGCTGGAATTTCACCAGCTGGGTGCTGAGCGGCGTCCCTTCAGGAACAAAGTAGATCTCATCTGCCGCTCGCAGCATGATCTCTTTTGTGAACTCTTTCTTCTCCGTCATCAGTCGGTAGGCTTCGCGGACGCGCAGCATGCTGATGGCATCGTCCAGCGAATCGCGGTAGAGCACAATGCGGCCGTGTGGGGAGTGGGTCAGCTGGCGGACGATAGATTTCCAGTCGTCATTGATGTCGATGCCGACAATCTCATTGCGCGGCACCATGATGTCGTTAACGCTGACCTTCTCCAGGTCCAGCACCGACAGCAGCATGTCCTGATTGCGTCGTGAGATTTGTGAACGGGATTCATTCACAATCGTGCGCAGTTCATCTTTGCTCAGGGCGCTGCTGATGACGGTATCGGTGCGGATGCCCATCATGCGCATCAGTATGCGGGTGATGGTATTCAGCAGCCACACCAGCGGCATCATCAGCACCTGCAGGGGCGCCAACAGGAAGCTGCTGGGGTAGGCAACTTTTTCCGGGTAGAGGGCGGCGATGGTTTTCGGCAGGACTTCGGCAAATACCAGCACCACAAAGGTGAGTACGCCGGTGGCGATCGCGACGCCGGCATCGCCGTACAGGCGCATGCCGACGATGGTGCCCAGCGCCGAGGCGAGAATGTTGACGAGGTTATTACCGATGAGCACGAGGCTAATCAGGCGGTCCGGCTTGCGCAGCAGCTTCTCCACGCGCTTGGCGGGGCGGTTGCCTTGTTTCGCCATATGACGCAGCCGGTAGCGGTTCAGCGTCATCATGCCGGTTTCGGAGCCGGAGAAATAGGCAGAGATAATCACCATGACGATCAGCGTTATGATCAGCGTGGTGGTGGAGATATGTTCCACGTAGGATTCCTTAAAAGACTTAGCTCACGAACTGTTGCAGCACGCGGCTACCAAAATAGGCCAGCGTCAGCAGACCGGCGCCAGCGACGCTGAACCAGACCACGCGACGTCCGCGCCACCCTTCATGATAGTGGCCCCACAGCAGGACGATATAGACGAACCACGCAATAATCGACAGCACCGCTTTATCAATGTTTTCGCTGCTGAACAGATTGTGCATATAGAACAGGCCGCTGCACAGCGTCAGAGTCAGCAGCACTACGCCGACCTGAGTGATGTGGAACATTTTGCGCTCAATGCTCATCAGCGGCGGCATTTCGCTGCTGAAGGCCAGCTTTTTATTCTTTAACTGGTAGTCGATCCACGCCAGCTGTAGCGCATACAGCGCGGCAATAATCAGCGTGGCGTACGAGAAGAGCGACAGGCCGATATGCACCAGCATCCCCGGAGTGGTTTCCAGGTGGGTGATATATTCGTTAGGCACGAAGGTGGCGAAGGCCAGGTTGATCAGCGCGAAGGCATAGACGATAGGCAGCAGCAGCCAGCCGCGATTGCGCGAGGCCACGATAGTCATCACCGTACAGATCATCAGGCTCACCAGCGACCCGACGTTCAGTAAGCTGAGGTTTTGCCCGCTCTCGCCGCCGGGGAATATCCGTGCTTCCAGCGCAAAAGCATGGCAAATCAACGCGATAGTCGCAGATAAAATCGCCATTCGCCGCCAGCTGCTGTTTTTTTGCAGCAAGCCGGGGATAATCAGCGCGAGGCTGACGGAGTAGGCGACAAGGGCGAGTAGAGCAAAAACAGGCATAGGTGTCGGCTGTTGGCTAAATAAGAAAGAGAAGCAGTATAACGTCAGCAGGCCTCTGCTCCAACCGTTGCAGCACATTCAGATTGATGTCGTGTTATACTCCGCCACATTCGTTTTGTGTGTCGCTGCGGCGACCGACCGTTTCCACCTCAGGCGAGAGACAATGTTTGATAATTTAACCGATCGTTTGTCGCGTACGCTGCGCAACATTAGCGGCCGCGGACGCCTTACAGAAGACAATATTAAAGACACCCTGCGCGAAGTGCGCATGGCGCTGCTGGAAGCGGACGTTGCGCTTCCGGTGGTACGGGACTTCATTAGCCGCGTCAAAGAGAGCGCGGTCGGCCATGAAGTCAATAAAAGCCTGACCCCGGGTCAGGAGTTCGTCAAAATCGTCCGCAACGAGCTGGTGGCGGCGATGGGCGAAGAGAACCAGACCCTCGACCTGGCGGCGCAGCCGCCGGCGGTGGTGCTGATGGCGGGCCTGCAGGGGGCTGGTAAAACCACCAGCGTCGGTAAGCTGGGGAAATTCCTGCGCGAGAAGCACAAGAAGAAAGTGCTGGTGGTCTCTGCGGACGTTTACCGCCCGGCGGCGATCAAACAGCTGGAGACCCTGGCCGAGCAGGTCGGCGTCGACTTCTTCCCGTCCGACGTCGGGCAGAAGCCGGTTGATATCGTCAACGCGGCGCTGAAAGAAGCGAAGCTCAAATTCTACGACGTGCTGCTGGTGGATACCGCCGGTCGTCTGCACGTTGACGAAGCGATGATGGACGAAATTAAGCACGTCCACGCCGCCATTAATCCGGTTGAAACCCTGTTCGTCGTCGATGCGATGACCGGCCAGGATGCGGCGAATACCGCCAAAGCCTTTAACGAAGCGCTGCCGCTGACCGGCGTGGTGCTGACCAAAGTGGACGGCGACGCCCGCGGCGGCGCGGCGCTGTCGATTCGCCATATTACCGGTAAGCCGATTAAATTCCTCGGCGTCGGCGAGAAAACCGAAGCGTTGGAACCGTTCCATCCGGACCGCGTCGCCTCCCGCATCCTCGGCATGGGCGACGTGCTGTCGCTGATCGAAGATATCGAGAGTAAAGTCGACCGCGCGCAGGCCGAGAAGCTGGCCTCCAAGCTGAAGAAAGGCGACGGCTTCGACCTCACCGACTTCCTGGAGCAGCTGCGCCAGATGAAAAACATGGGCGGCATGGCCAGCCTGATGGGCAAGCTGCCGGGTATGGGCCAGATCCCGGACAACGTCAAAGCGCAGATGGACGACAAAGTGCTGGTGCGTATGGAAGCGATCATCAACTCGATGACCCTGAAAGAGCGCGCTAAGCCGGAAATCATCAAAGGTTCACGTAAGCGCCGTATCGCCGCCGGCTGCGGGATGCAGGTGCAGGATGTGAACCGTCTGCTCAAGCAGTTCGACGACATGCAGCGCATGATGAAGAAGATGAAGTCGAAAGGCGGCATGATGAAGATGATGCGCGGGATGAAAGGGATGATGCCTCCAGGCTTCCCGGGCCGTTAAAAACAAGGGCATAAGGCTATCTTGTTTGTCATTTTAGCGCAGAGGTGTGTGCGCCATCCTCACGTACGACGTGTACGTTCCGGTGGCTGCGCGCACGCCGGCAGCTAACTGACTGCACCGCCGACGGCCTTTTACAGCAGACTTATCAACTGCTGATTGCATTTTCCCCAGAAATCAGTAAAATTTTCGGGCTTTTAATATGACACCGGGCTCCGTTCCTCGATGGGGCCCGGTTGTTTTATTCACACAAGAGGATGTTATGGTAACTATTCGTTTAGCACGTCACGGCGCTAAAAAGCGTCCGTTCTACCAGGTTGTTGTCACCGACAGCCGTAATGCACGCAACGGTCGCTTCATCGAGCGCGTTGGTTTCTTCAACCCGATCGCTAACGGTGCGGAAGAAGAAACTCGCCTGGATCTGGATCGTATCGCTCACTGGGTTGGCCAGGGCGCTACTGTTTCCGATCGCGTTGCCGCGCTGATCAAAGCCGCTAACAAAGCAGCTTAATCTGTCACGGTGGTCATGATGAGCAAGCAACACACCGCACAAGCACCTGTTGATCCGATCGTATTGGGGAAAATGGGTTCTTCCTACGGTATCCGTGGTTGGCTCAGAGTGTTTTCCTCCACCGAAGACGCCGAAAGCATTTTTGACTATCAGCCCTGGTTAATCCAGAAGGCGGGTCAGTGGCAGGTTGTTGAGCTGGAAAGCTGGCGCCACCACAATCAGGACATCATCATCAAGCTGAAAGGCGTTGACGATCGTGATGCCGCGAATCTACTGACTAATTGCGAAATTATCGTGGATTCATCGCAGTTGCCGGAGCTGGAAGAGGGTGACTACTACTGGAAAGACCTGATGGGCTGCCAGGTAGTGACGACGGAAGGCTATAGCCTCGGTAAAGTCATCGATATGATGGAAACCGGGTCTAATGACGTGCTCGTCATCAAGGCAAACCTGAAAGATGCATTTGGTATCAAGGAGCGGTTGGTTCCGTTCCTCGATGGGCAGGTTATCAAGAAAGTCGATCTCACTACGCGTACTATCGAAGTAGATTGGGATCCTGGTTTTTAAATTCTCCGGATAAACGGTAAAAGACGGCGCTATGTGGATTGGCATAATTAGCCTGTTTCCTGAAATGTTCCGCGCAATTACCGATTACGGGGTAACTGGCCGGGCAGTAAAAAATGGCCTGCTGAGCATCGAAAGCTGGAGTCCTCGCGACTTCACGCATGACCGGCACCGTACCGTGGACGATCGTCCTTACGGCGGCGGACCGGGGATGCTAATGATGGTGCAACCCTTACGGGATGCCATTCATGCAGCAAAAGCCGCGGCAGGTGAAGGCGCGAAGGTGATTTATCTGTCACCTCAGGGACGCAAGCTTGATCAAGCGGGCGTCAGCGAACTGGCAACGAATCAGAAACTGATTCTGGTGTGCGGTCGTTACGAAGGGATAGACGAGCGCGTAATCCAAACCGAAATTGACGAAGAATGGTCAATCGGCGATTACGTTCTCAGCGGTGGTGAGTTACCGGCAATGACGCTGATTGACTCCGTTTCCCGGTTCATTCCGGGAGTACTGGGCCATGAAGCATCGGCAACGGAAGATTCCTTTGCTGATGGGTTGCTGGATTGCCCCCACTATACCCGTCCTGAAGTGTTAGAAGAGATGGAAGTACCGCCAGTATTGCTGTCGGGAAACCATGCTGAGATACGTCGCTGGCGTCTGAAGCAGTCGCTGGGCCGCACCTGGCTTAGAAGACCTGAACTTCTGGAAAACCTGGCTCTGACTGAAGAGCAAGCAAAGCTGCTGGCGGAGTTCAAAACTGAACACGCGCAACAGCAGCATAAACATGATGGGCAGGCGTGAGCCCCCAATATCAGTTTACCCAGGATAAGAGATTAAATTATGAGCAACATTATTAAGCAACTTGAACAAGAACAGATGAAGCAGGACGTACCTTCCTTCCGTCCGGGTGATACCGTGGAAGTGAAAGTATGGGTTGTTGAAGGTTCCAAAAAACGTCTGCAGGCATTCGAGGGCGTGGTTATCGCTATTCGTAACCGCGGTCTGCACTCTGCATTCACTGTTCGCAAAATTTCCAACGGCGAAGGCGTTGAGCGTGTCTTCCAGACTCACTCTCCGGTAGTTGACAGCATTGCTGTTAAACGTCGTGGTGCTGTACGTAAAGCTAAACTGTACTACCTGCGTGAGCGCACTGGTAAGTCTGCTCGTATCAAAGAGCGTCTTAACTAAGATTCGCTTTCGCGACATCCTGACAAAAAGGGCTGGCCTCAGGGCCGGCCCTTTTTTTATCTTTGTTGTAACCATCGTGATGTAAATCATTTACAATACGCCCTCTATTCGGAGGGGCGGTGGTCAGTAACAGTTTTCAGCAAACGACACCTAAACGGCGAGCCGCCTGGCTGGCGCTGTTGGCGATCCTGCTGATCGTGGTGGCCCCCCTGATCTCCGTCTCCCTGCAAAAAGACCCTATGAGCGCCATGCCCGGCATGCACCACGCCATGATGATGGACAGCTCGCCAGCGAGTATGGCGCAGATGCCCGGCCACGATATGGCGATGATGCACAGCACAGACGGCGCTACGCCTACCGGACACGAACTGCCGCTGGACCATGCCGAAGCCTGTGGCTATTGCGTGCTGTTAGCCCATGTCCCAGGGCTGATGTTCGCGCTGGCGCTGTTCGTCGCCATGCTCCTGCGGCGCATTCGCCTGCCGGCTTCTCGCCCGGTATTAAAACACTGGCGCTACTCTCCCTGGCTCTACCCCGAAACCCGCGCCCCGCCGCGGCTGTCTGCTTTTTCCCTTTCATAAAAATCAATCTGCGCACCGCGCAACGACCTCTTTTGCTTTAAAAAAGGAAAAGTATGACAACCTGCACCTCGCGCGCGGCATGGCTGAACCTGCTGCGTCGCCTCCATTTCTATATCGGGCTGTTTATCGGACCGTTTATCTTTGTCGCAGCCCTGACCGGTACGCTTTATGTGGCGACGCCGCAACTGGAAAACTGGCTCTATCACGATGCGCTGTATGGCCTTCCCGAAGGCACCCCGCAACCGCTCAGCGCCCAGATTGCGCTGGCCGAGGAAGCGACCCAGGGTAATCTGCGGCTGCTGGCGGTGCGTCCGGCCCCCGCGGTGGGCGAGACCACCCGCATTATGTTTGCCGATCCGCGTCTCGGGGAGTCGGAATCCCGGGCCATTTTTGTCGATCCGATCGCGCTGCGGGTGAAGGGCGATATGACGGTCTACGGCACCAGCGGCATCCTGCCGCTGCGTCAGTGGATTGACTATGCGCATCGTTCGCTGCTGTTGGGCGACAGCGGGCGGCTCTACAGCGAACTGGCTGCCTCATGGATGTGGGTGGCCGCGCTGGGGGGCATTGCCCTGTGGGCGATGACGCGTCCAAAACGGCGGATCAGTAACGCCCTGCAGAATCATCGTCGGCTGCACGTGACGCTGGGCTGGAGTTTACTGCTGGGCATGCTGCTCTTCTCCGCCACCGGCCTGACCTGGTCGCAATGGGCCGGCGGCAATGTGGATAAAATGCGGGCGGCTTTCGGCTGGTGGACGCCGCAGGTCAATACCCTGCTGCACGGTGAGGCACCGATGGCACACGATCCCCATGCCGGGCATCACAGGGAGGCGATGGCCATGACCCAGCATCAGCCCGCGCAGTTTGACCGGGCACTGGCGGTGGCCCGTCAGGCGGGGCTGAACGCCAGCCGGCTGGAGATCCGTCCCCCGGTATCAGACGGACGCGCCTGGACGGTGAATGAGATCGACCGCCGCTGGCCGACGCAGGTGGATGCGGTAGCGATCGATGGCGCCACGATGGAGGTGGTGGATCGCACCCATTTTGCCGACTTTCCTCTGATGGCGAAACTTACCCGCTGGGGCGTCGATTTCCATATGGGGATCCTCTTCGGTCTGGCGAATCAACTGCTGCTGGTGGGGTTTGGCTGTGCGCTGTGCGTAACCATCGCCGTGGGGTACCGGCTGTGGTGGATGCGCCGTCCGCCTCAGGCCGTCTGGGATCCGGCGCATTCGCTGCTGCGGGCGTGGCTGTCGCTCGCCTGGCCTGCCCGTGGGCTGGTGCTGGGGATAGCGTTAGCCCTGGGTCTGGCCATGCCGTTGATGGGCATCAGCCTGGTGTTGTTCATTGCCGTTGACTACCTGCGCTGGCGCGCGGCAACGGCAATGAGGATGGCGAAGTCCAGCGATTAAGCGGACGTTTACGGCGTGCTGATGACCACCGTAACCCGGCGGTTTTCAGCGCGCCCGGCCGCGGTGTCGTTGCTGGCGATCGGGTATTTTTTGCCAAGGCCGCGGGTGACTAAATTACTGCGCGGGATATGGGCGCCTTCCGCCCAGGCATCGGCTACGCTGTTGGCCCGCTTAAGCGACAGGGCTTCGTTATAGCTATCCTCACCATAATTATCGGTGTGGCCTTCAAGGCGGCTATGCGTTATCCCGGTTGTCGCCAGCCGCGAGGCCATTTGGGTGATCTGCTGGCGGCTGTCGGGACGTAGTCGGTAGTCATTCTTGTCAAACAGGATGCTATCGGATAAGCCCAGGGACCAATCGCCGTTGCTTTCAGTGAAGCCGTAAGATTTCATCGCCGCCACCTGCTCGGGGGTAAATTTTCCCTGAGGAGCCTGGCAACCTGTCAAAAGCGCCGCCGCCATCAGGGCGGGGGCGAAATATTTCGTGATCATAATGCGTCCTTTATTATTTCAGCGTCTGCTGGATACGTTGGTTTTTCATCCGATACATATTCTGATCGGCAAGTTCTTGCAGTGATTCCGCAGTGGCGTGCTCCCACGCCAGGGCATAACCGACGCTCAGCGAGAGCGTGGCGCTATGGCCATTGTGCAGATTGAATGGCGGAAGAAATTGTTCCGACAGCGCCTGGCACAGGGCCTGGACTTCTGCTTCCGAGCGCACCTCGCGCAGCAGAACGGCAAACTCATCGCCGCCGAGACGCCACGCCAGATGGCGTTTACCGGCGAAAGTCATCAGGCGGCTGGCGACTTCCATCAGCACTTTATCGCCCGCCGCATGTCCCCAGTTGTCGTTGATCAATTTGAAGTTATCGCCATCGAGAAACAGTAACGCTGAGGTCTGGTGATCCACTTCATTTTTCATCAGCTCGGCAAGCGCGTTGCGAAAGGCGGCGCGGTTAGCCAGGCCGGTCAACGGATCGTGTAACGAGCTGCGCAACAGCTGAGCATTTTTGGCCTGCAGCTGGCGCTGCCAGTCCTCCATCTCCCCCAGCAGACTGTTAAAGTCCTGGGCAAACAGATGGAACTCCTCGATACGCTCCTCCGGCACCCGCCGGGAGAAGTGGCGGTTTTCGCGAATATCATGCACGACCTCGGTGATGCTCTGCAGGGCGGCGACGATCCCCCGGTGCAGAGAGTGGGTCAGCAGCAGGCCGATAAACGAGGCGAGCAGAATGCTGCCTGTCAGTACCAGAATCGAGATGCCGAGAAAGTGGCTAATCAGTTCATCAAGCGCGGTTAGTCGCAGCTCGCCGATTTGTTTACCCTGGTGCCAGATGGGCTGCACCGTGGGCTCCGGAAACAGCCATTTACTGATAAGGCCGCTCACTTGTTCTTTGTTGGCCAGCGGTTCGTGGCGCCATGCGGCGAAGGGCTGCTTCTGGCCGTTGAGCACGATTGCCTGGGAAATCTGCCCTTGCTTCCCCAGCGAAGCGAGGGTCTCCTCTGCTGCCGCGCTGTCGCCAAACACCAGGGCGGCTTCGAGACTGCGGCCCATGGTCGCTGCAGTGAGCTCAAGGTTTTTCTGCGCGTACTGCTTGAGCGTGAAAATAGAGGCCGTGCTCAGCAGCAGCCAGACCAGCGTCATGGAAATCACCACGCTTATCACGCTAATGCGACGCAACGCGCGTTTGAACGTCGGGCGCGATGTCTGTGAAAAGTCCTTATTCATGTGGTTTCTTCCGGGCAAGCATCAGGACGTCCGGGTTAACCCGAACCCCGCTGTGCGTCAGAACGTCCAGATTAACGGAGAAGCGGACCCTGTCGTCGTTGATGATCAGGCAAAACGCGCTACCAATTGAGCAATCCGTATTTTGTTCTGCGATGAGTAACAGCGGCCTCGAGCCATAGCGGCGAGTTAATTCCGACTGTTGGGTCGGCGATTCGCTGCCAAAATAAAAACCATCGCAGGTTGTTTTTAACGCTTCTTCACTATTACGTACTATCACCGGTTGATAGGGCAATGCATCCGGATCTTCATGAGCCAGGCTATGGGTGAAGCGTGATGAGGCAAAAATGCACAGCTTCGGCGCCCCTGTTAATGACGGCCAACGGGTATAGGTCACGATCCCGGAAACAATCGCGCGAACATGTTCTGAAGGTCCGGCAGCAAAAACAGGAGATACCGCGATGAGAAAAAATACAGTCAATAAAAGACGGTGTAATACTGTCATTAACGCTTCCGTCAAATTCGCCCTGGCGCGGGAAAAGCCGCTGCCGATGCCCGGCGAAGAATATCACTGATAGCAAAACCCGTCATTAGATGCGCCCTTTGCTTTGGGACAAATCTCACCAGGATTTTTCGTAATGCTGATGGCTCTGATGAGCCATTTTGGCGCGATTTCGCTATGTGTAAATATTTTTGTACGTTTAATGCCGTGGAAAGTGCCAATTAATTTATTGGTGTAAAGTAAAATTTACGGAATATGGATTGAATTCTTTACTTTGTATGGTATCGTTACGTCATGCCCGCTGAGGCAACCCCTATCGCAAACGAGCTACACAGGATCGCAATCATGCAAAAAGACGCGCTGAATAACGTACATATTACCGACGAACATGTGTTAATGACCCCGGAGCAACTGAAGGCGGAATTCCCCCTGAGCGTTGAACAGGAAGCGCAGATCGCGCACGCCCGTGAAACCATCTCCGATATCATCGCCGGCCGCGATCCGCGCCTGCTGGTGGTCTGCGGTCCTTGCTCCATTCACGATCCGGAAGCTGCGATCGAATATGCTCGTCGGTTTAAAGCCCTTGCCGAAGAGGTCAGCGATAGCCTCTACTTGGTGATGCGCGTCTATTTTGAAAAACCCCGTACTACCGTCGGCTGGAAGGGGCTGATTAACGATCCGCATATGGATGGTTCGTTTGATGTTGAAGGCGGCCTGAAGATTGCGCGTCGTCTGCTGGTCGAGCTCGTGAATATGGGACTGCCGCTGGCGACGGAAGCGCTGGATCCCAACAGCCCGCAGTACCTTGGGGATCTGTTCAGCTGGTCCGCCATCGGCGCGCGAACCACGGAATCTCAGACGCACCGCGAAATGGCCTCTGGTCTTTCCATGCCGGTAGGCTTTAAAAATGGCACCGACGGCAGCCTGGCCACGGCCATCAACGCCATGCGCGCCGCGGCGATGCCGCACCGTTTCGTCGGTATCAACCAGGCCGGGCAGGTCTGCCTGCTGCAAACGCAGGGTAACCCGAACGGCCATGTGATCCTCCGCGGCGGTAAGGCGCCAAACTACGGTCCGGACGATGTGGCGAAATGCGAAAAAGAGATGGCGCAGGCGGGACTGAAGCCGTCGCTGATGGTAGATTGCAGTCATGGGAACTCCAATAAAGATTTCCGCCGCCAGCCGGCCGTGGCTGAATCCGTTGTCGCGCAGATTAAAGATGGCAATCGCTCCATTATCGGCCTGATGATCGAGAGTAATATCCACGAGGGCAATCAGTCCTCTGAACAGCCGCGTGAGGCGATGAAATACGGCGTTTCGGTAACGGATGCCTGCATCAGCTGGGAAACCACCGATGCGCTACTGCGTGAACTGGATAAGGATCTCCGCGGCCACCTGGCGGCCCGTTTGGTGTAAGAGGAAAGTATGGTTGCTGAACTGACCGCGTTACGCGATCAAATTGATGAAGTAGATAAAGCGTTGCTTAGCCTGCTGGCTAAGCGCCTGGAACTGGTGGCCGAAGTCGGCGAGGTGAAGAGCCAGTATGGCCTGCCGATTTACGTCCCGGAACGCGAGGCGGCGATGCTCGCCTCCCGGCGTGAAGAGGCGGCTGCGCTCGGCGTTCCGCCGGATCTGATCGAGGACATTCTGCGTCGCGTGATGCGCGAATCCTATTCCAGCGAAAACGACAAAGGCTTCAAAACCCTTTACCCGAATCTGCGGCCGGTAGTGATCGTCGGCGGCGGCGGGCAGATGGGGCGTCTGTTTGAGAAGATGTTAACGCTGTCCGGCTACCAGGTGCGCATTCTGGAAAAAGAGGACTGGGCGCGGGCGACGGATATCGTCGCCGATGCCGGCATGGTCATTGTCAGCGTGCCGATTCACACCACCGTGGAGACGATCGCCAGGCTGCCGCCGCTGCCGGCGGATTGCATTCTGGTCGACCTTGCCTCGGTTAAAGCAGAGCCGCTGCAGGCGATGCTGGCGGCGCATCAGGGCCCGGTACTCGGCCTGCACCCGATGTTTGGTCCGGACAGCGGCAGCCTTGCCAAGCAGGTGGTGGTCTACTGCGATGGCCGCCAGCCAGAGGCCTATCAGTGGTTCCTCGAGCAAATTCAGGTCTGGGGCGCGCGCCTGCATCGCATCAGCGCGGTGGAGCACGATCAGAACATGGCCTTTATTCAGGCGTTGCGCCACTTTGCCACCTTCGCCTATGGGCTGCATCTGGCGGAAGAGAATGTGCGCCTTGAGCAGTTGCTGGCGCTCTCGTCACCTATTTACCGGCTGGAGCTGGCGATGGTGGGCCGTCTGTTTGCCCAGGATCCGCAGCTCTACGCCGACATTATTATGTCCTCGGAAAACAACCTGGCGCTGATTAAGCGCTACTACCAGCGGTTTGGCGAGGCGATCGGTCTGCTGGAGCAGGGCGATAAGCAGGCATTTATCGATAGCTTCCGTAAAGTCGAACACTGGTTTGGCGATTACGCCCAGCGTTTCCAGAGCGAGAGCCGCACGCTGCTGCGTCAGGCGAACGATAATCGGCAGTAAAGCGAAAAAGGTGTATACAATAAAGCCAGCGACCGCTGGCTTTTTTTATAGGGATGACAACGATGGCTGAACCACAACCGCTGTTTGACTACACCGGATACCTGCCGGAATGCCCGACCTGGAGCGAGGCAGAGCAGGCCCTCTACTGGGCCGATATTATGGAATGTGAAATTCACCGCTACGATACCCGCAGCGGCGAACACCAGGTGCTGCAATTTCCGGAGGAGGTCGGCTGTTTTTCCTTGCGCGAGAAGGGTGGGTTTATCGTTGCATTGCGCAGCGGTATCTGGCTGACCGACGCCCACGGTCTGCTACGGCGTAAAGTCTGCGATAACCCGAGCAATCCGGAACTGGCGCGGTTTAACGATGGTGGGACCGATCGCGATGGGCGCTTTTATGCCGGCACCTTCTGGGGCCCGGGGGATTATAACGGCGCGCTGCTGATGCGGGTCGATAACGACCTGAAGCCGACGGTGATCCAGTGTGACATCCATGGCGCCAACGGTCTGGCGTTTAGCGCCGACCGGCGCTGGATGTATACCTCCGATACGCCGAACGCCGTGATCTACCGTACGCCGCTGGATGAGCAGGGTGAGCCTGGCCGGCGCGAAGTCTTTCGCCGTTTTCAGCCTGGCGAAGGGATACCGGACGGGGCGGCGATTGACCTGGAGGGGTGTTACTGGAGCGCAATGTTTGACGGCTGGCGGATCGCCCGTTTCTCTCCGCAGGGTGAGGAGCTGGAGTCCTACCCGATGCCGGTACGTTGCCCGACGATGGTCTGCTTTGGCGGGGCGGATATGCAAACGCTCTATATCACCACCACCCGGGAAAACATGGAGGACGATGAGCTGGCGCAGTATCCGCTGTCCGGCGCCATCTTCACCCTGCCGGTGGCGGTGGCAGGGATGAAGAAATTACCGTTCCGCGAACGTTAAACCGGATCCACCGGCACGACGTTTTCGCTGGGGTAGCAACCGAGAACCTTCATGGAGCGGGTGATCTCCGCCAGCTCCTTCAGCGCCTTGCGCATGGGCAGCGAGTCCAGGTTTGCCTGAATATCGAGATAAAACATCTCTTCCCACGGATTGCCATGGATGGGGCGAGATTCCAGTTTGGTCATGATCAGATTGTGATTGCGCAGCACCAGTAAGGCTTCCACCAGGGCACCCGCCTGCTGACCGGTCGCCATTAACAGCGTGGTCTTCGCCGGAACCTGATCGGAGACGTTTACCGATTTGCGCGCCAGAACGAGGAAGCGCGTAATATTCTGCGTCTGGTTGGCCTGGCAGTGCTCCAGCACCTGCAGGCCGTACAGAGCGCCGCCCGCTTCGCTGCCCAGCGCCGCGACGGTCGGGGCGTTCGCCTGCGCGACTTTTTCCATCGCCGCTGAGGTGCTCTCGGTATATTCAATCTTCCAGTGCGGGTAGCGACTCAGATACTGGCTACACTGCTGGAACGGTTGCGGATGGCTGTAGACGGTCTGAATTTTATCGGCATCCGTCGAGGTGCTGACCAGTACGCAATGATCGATAGGGATCGTCAGCTCGCCTACGATCGACAGGCTGGTGTGCTGCAGCAGATCGTAGACATCGTTGATCCCGCCGGAGCTGGTGTTTTCAATCGGCACTACGGCGTAATCGGCCTGGCCGGTTTCCACCTGATTAAAAATATCGGCGAACTTCGCGCAGCCGCTTTCAATAAACTGCTCAAAGTGGCGAGCGGCGTACTGACGCGCCGCCAGATGCGAATAAGAGCCTTTGGGACCGAGGAACGCCACGCGAGCCGAATGCGGGTTAATTTTATTCAAATGCTGCTGCAGCAGGGTTTGCTGGGTCAGTACAGAGTCTTCGATAATCAGCTGGAACAGGCGGGTGATGTAATGAGCGTCCAGATTATGGCGCTTGCCGAGGGTCATCAGACGCTCCAGCAGATCGCGTTCGCGGTCAATATCACGCACCGGGCGATGGGAGGCCAGTTTGGCTTTACCAACCTCAACAGCCAGCCCGCGACGCTCCGCCAGCAGAGCAAGCAGTTTCTCATCCAGCGCGCTTATCTTGTCGCGCAGCGCCAGTAATGGGTTTTCCTCGGTCATAGATGTTGCCTTTGTTGTTATCCAATAAAAAAGGCCTCCCGGGTGGGAGGCCTTATTGTTCGTCTTCGCATTCTTTCTTATACGACGAATTGCCTCCCGGTCAGGGGAAGGTAAAAAAGAATGCGAAGAAGAACGGGACGAGTTTCATGATGAATTCCTTTAAGTAGTGGGGATTACAGTACCTGTACTGTTTTCACTCTGTCAATAAAAAACGCGCCCGAAGGCGCGTGGCATGACACAACTTAAGTTAAGGATTACTCTTCTTCTTCCACAAAGCCTGCCTCTTTCACCGACGTCGCGGCGCGGCGGGCTTCCCCTTTGTGTTGCACTTTATTGAGCTGCCGTTCCAGCTTGTTGATCAATTCGTTAATGGCGGCGTACATATCTTCATGACGCGCACTGGCAACCAGATGGCCGTTTGGCGTGTTGATGGTTGCATCAGCGATAAAACCCTGCGGCTCCTTAGACAGAATGATGTGCGGGTTAATTAAATGAGTTTGCCACTTATCCAGTTTGGCGAGACGGTCTGCGACATGCTGGCGGATTGCCGGAGTAATTTCCATTTGTTTACTGGTAATGTTCATTGTCATAAATTTTACCTCTTGTCTTTCCCGTCTTGGTGAATCCAGCATACCTTTCCTAATGTCAAAATGTGTGATCTAAATCACGTTTTATTGTCACTTTTTGTCAACGAATTCATTTTGTGAGACAGGGCAGGAAGAAGTGAGATTTTACTTGTAGAACCTGCCAAAGCAGGCCATATTTGATGAGTTAACTCGACGCTAAACCGCTTCAGCTAACCAGGATAACGAATAAAAAAACGGCAGCCAGTGGCTGCCGTTTGCGATCCATGAGTCAGGCTCAGGTGTTCTTACTGTTCGCGGCGATAATCTTCGCGACTTTGTCCGCTTGAGCATTCATCTGCATTTGACGATAGGCATTTTCCATCTTCGGCAGGGCATCGCGGGTGGCCTGGGTATCCGGATAGTTACGCATCATACCTTCCACGCGGTTAACGACGGCAACCCATGCGCCGCGGTCGGTGTAGTAATCCACCACCGACAGCTCATACTTCGCCAGGCGATCTTTCAGGAATACCATGCGCTTATAGGCGTCCGTGGCATACTGGCTGTTCGGGTAGCCGCGTACCAGTTTGGAGAAGTCATTGAAGGCATCGCGCGCGTGCTGCGGATCGCGGTCGGAACGATCGACGCCGAAGAAGCCCTGCAGGGCGCTGTCATCCAGAGCCATGTTGGTCAGGCCGCGCATATAGATGACGTAGTCGATGTTCGGATGGGTGGGATTCAAGCGCATGAAGCGATCGATGGCCGCTTGAGCCAGCGGCAGATCGGCGTTTTTGTAATACGCATAAATCAGATCCAGCTGTACCTGTTGGGAATAAGGGCCGAATGGATAACGGTTATCCAACGCTTCCAGTTGCGTTATCGCCTGTTTCCAGTTACCGTCCTGCAGTTTTTGCTGGGCGGTCGCGTAGATTTCATTCGGCGGATTATCAGGCACCTCTTCCTTAGAGCCGGAGCAACCCACCAAAGCCAGGCTCAGTGTGGCGGCTGCCACCAGGTATTTCATGCGCGTCATGACGTTTTGACTTCCTCAAAATGTTTATGCGGGAGAATCTCTGTTCCTGCTCCCGATTAAGACCAGCTACAATAGCACACTATATTAAACGGCAAAGCCGTAAAACCCAACGTTAAACGAAGAAGCTGTATATGGCACAACGAGTACAACTCACCGCAACGGTGACCGAAAATCAACTCGGTCAACGCTTAGATCAGGCTTTGGCCGAATTGTTCCCTGATTATTCGCGATCGCGGATAAAAGAATGGATCCTCGACCAACGCGTATTAGTCAATGGCACCATTGGCGATAAACCGAAAGAAAAAGTGCTGGGGGGAGAACGCATCGCTATCGATGTGGAAATCGAAGAAGAGGCGCGCTTCCAGCCGCAGGATATTCCGCTCAATATCGTTTACGAAGATGATGACATCATCGTGATCAACAAACCGCGCGATCTGGTTGTACATCCTGGCGCGGGCAACCCTGACGGTACTGTGCTGAATGCGCTGCTGCACTACTATCCGCCTATTGCCGATGTGCCGCGTGCGGGTATCGTCCACCGTCTGGATAAAGACACCACCGGTCTGATGGTGGTGGCGAAAACCATTCCAGCGCAAACCCGGCTGGTGGAGTCGCTGCAGCTGCGCGAGATCACCCGTGAATACGAAGCGGTGGCGATCGGTCATATGACCGCTGGCGGTACGGTTGAAGAACCGATCAGCCGTCATCCGACCAAGCGTACCCATATGGCGGTGCACCCGATGGGCAAACCGGCGGTGACCCACTACCGCATTATGGAGCATTTCCGCATCCATACCCGCCTGCGCCTGCGTCTGGAAACCGGTCGTACGCATCAGATCCGCGTGCATATGTCGCATATCACCCATCCGCTGGTAGGCGACCAGGTGTATGGCGGCCGCCCGCGTCCGCCGAAGGGCGCGTCGGAGGAGTTCATCACCGCGCTGCGTAAATTCGACCGCCAGGCGCTGCACGCCACCATGCTACGTCTGTACCACCCGATTACCGGCATTGAAATGGAGTGGCACGCGCCCATCCCACAAGATATGGTCGAGCTCATCGAGGCGATGCGCGCCGATTTTGAAGCCCATAAGGACGATATTGACTGGTTATGACTAAACTGATTGTACCGCAGTGGCCAATGCCCGGCAGCGTGGCGGCCTGTAGTTCTACCCGCATCGGCGGCGTGAGTCTGCCGCCCTATGACTCGCTCAACCTGGGCGCCCATTGCGGCGACAATCTGCAGCATGTCGAAGAAAACCGGCGGAGGATGTTTGCCGCCGGCGGCTTACCGTCTTACCCGGTTTGGCTGGAGCAGGTTCATGGTACCGATGTGCTCACGCTGGACGGCGGACCCTATCCGTCGAAACGCGCGGATGCCTCTTATAGCCGTACGCCAGGGACTGTCTGCGCGGTGATGACCGCTGACTGCCTGCCGGTCCTGTTCTGTAACCGCGCCGGTACCGAAGTCGCCGCGGCGCATGCGGGATGGCGCGGCTTATGCGAAGGGGTTCTGGAAGAGACGGTCGCCCGTTTCGCCGATAAAGCCGAAAACATTATGGCGTGGCTGGGACCCGCCATCGGTCCGCAGGCGTTTGAGGTGGGCCCAGAAGTTCGCGACGCTTTTATGGCTAAGGATGAGAATGCGCATCAGGCTTTTCGTCCGGCAGGCGAAAAATATTTTGCTGATATCTACCAGCTGGCTCGGCAGCGCCTGGCAAACGTCGGCGTTGAGCAGATTTTCGGCGGCGATCGCTGCACGCTAAGCGAAAAGGATGATTTTTTCTCTTACCGGCGCGACAAGACCACCGGTCGTATGGCAAGTTTCATTTGGCTGATATAACCTAGAGAATCAAGACGATCCAGAAGGCAAACTTATTTTTCGCATAGTTCAGGTCTTTAACCTTGAATAATTGAGGGATGACCTCATTTAATCTCCAGTAGCAAATTTGACCTGTTATGGGAGGAGTTATGCGTCTGGATCGTCTTACCAATAAATTCCAGCTTGCTCTTGCCGATGCCCAGTCGCTTGCACTCGGGCACGACAACCAATTCATCGAACCTCTTCATTTAATGAGCGCCTTGCTGAATCAGGAAGGGGGATCGGTACGTCCTTTATTAACCTCGGCGGGCGTGAATGCCGGGAAACTGCGCACTGACATCGAACAGGCTCTGAGCCGTTTACCGCAGGTGGAAGGCACCGGCGGCGATGTGCAACCTTCTCAGGATTTAGTGCGGATCCTGAACCTTTGCGACAAGCTGGCGCAAAAGAAAAAGGACAACTTTATTTCGTCGGAACTGTTTGTTCTGGCGGCGCTTGAATCACGCGGTACGCTGACCGACCTTTTAAAATCCGCCGGAGCAACAACCGCCAACGTGACCCAGGCGATTGAACAAATGCGCGGAGGTGAAAGCGTGAACGATCAGGGTGCCGAAGACCAACGTCAGGCATTGAAGAAATTTACCGTCGATCTCACCGAGCGTGCCGAACAGGGCAAGCTGGACCCGGTTATCGGCCGTGATGAAGAGATCCGCCGTACCATTCAGGTACTGCAGCGCCGTACCAAAAACAACCCGGTGCTGATTGGTGAACCCGGGGTGGGTAAAACCGCTATCGTCGAAGGACTGGCGCAGCGTATCGTCAACGGCGAAGTTCCGGAAGGGCTGAAAGGCCGTCGGGTGCTGGCGCTGGATATGGGCGCGCTGGTGGCCGGGGCGAAATATCGCGGTGAGTTTGAAGAGCGTCTGAAAGGCGTGCTGACCGACCTTTCAAAACAGGAAGGCAACGTCATTCTGTTTATCGACGAACTGCATACCATGGTTGGCGCCGGTAAAGCCGACGGCGCGATGGACGCGGGCAACATGCTGAAGCCGGCGCTGGCGCGTGGTGAACTGCACTGCGTCGGGGCGACGACGCTCGACGAATACCGTCAGTACATTGAAAAAGACGCTGCGCTGGAGCGCCGCTTCCAGAAGGTGTTCGTCGCCGAGCCGTCGGTAGAAGATACCATCGCTATTCTGCGCGGTCTGAAAGAACGTTATGAACTGCACCACCATGTGCAGATCACCGACCCGGCTATCGTGGCGGCGGCGACCTTGTCGCATCGCTACATTGCCGACCGTCAGCTGCCGGATAAAGCCATCGACCTTATCGATGAGGCGGCGTCCAGCATCCGTATGCAGATCGACTCAAAGCCGGAAGAGCTGGACCGTCTCGATCGCCGTATCATCCAGTTGAAACTGGAGCAGCAGGCGCTGAAGAAAGAGTCTGATGAGGCGAGTCTGAAGCGTCTTGATATGCTCAACGAGGAGCTGGCGGATAAAGAACGGCAGTACTCGGTGCTGGAAGAAGAGTGGAAAGCGGAAAAAGCGTCCCTCTCCGGCACCCAGACCATCAAAGCCGAGCTGGAGCAGGCGAAAATCGCCATCGAACAGGCGCGTCGCGTCGGTGACCTGGCGCGGATGTCCGAGCTGCAGTACGGCAAAATTCCGGAACTGGAGAAACAGCTGGCGGCAGCCACTCAGTCCGAAGGAAAAACCATGCGTCTGCTGCGTAATAAAGTGACGGATGCTGAAATCGCCGAAGTGCTGGCCCGCTGGACCGGTATCCCGGTCTCCCGCATGATGGAAAGCGAGCGTGACAAACTGCTGCGTATGGAGCAGGAACTGCATCATCGGGTGATTGGTCAGGATGAGGCGGTTGAAGCAGTATCTAACGCTATTCGCCGTAGCCGTGCCGGGCTGTCCGATCCGAACCGGCCGATTGGTTCATTCCTGTTCCTCGGTCCGACTGGGGTCGGTAAAACCGAGCTGTGTAAAACGCTGGCTAACTTTATGTTCGACAGCGACGACGCAATGGTGCGTATCGATATGTCCGAGTTTATGGAGAAACACTCCGTCTCGCGTCTGGTCGGTGCGCCTCCGGGATACGTCGGTTATGAAGAGGGCGGTTACCTGACCGAGGCGGTGCGCCGTCGTCCTTATTCCGTCATCCTGCTGGATGAAGTGGAAAAAGCGCACCCGGATGTGTTCAACATTCTGCTGCAGGTACTCGACGACGGGCGCCTCACCGATGGCCAGGGGAGAACGGTCGACTTCCGTAACACGGTGGTCATCATGACCTCGAACCTCGGTTCCGATTTGATTCAGGAACGGTTCGGCGAGCTGGATTACGGACATATGAAGGACCTGGTGCTGGGGGTTGTCAGCCAGAACTTCCGTCCGGAGTTCATCAACCGTATCGATGAAGTGGTGGTCTTCCATCCGCTGGGTGAGAAACACATTGCTTCTATTGCCCAGATCCAGCTGCAGCGTCTGTATAAACGTCTGGAAGAGCGCGGATATGAAGTGCGGATGTCCGATGAGGCGTTGAAGTTACTAAGCGCCAACGGATACGATCCGGTATACGGCGCGCGGCCACTGAAACGCGCTATTCAGCAGCAGATTGAGAACCCGTTGGCTCAGCAGATCCTTTCCGGTGAGCTGATTCCGGGTAAAACCGTCGAGCTGGTAGTGAAAGACGACCGTATCGTGGCAGTGCAGTAAGTCACAAAACGACAAAAACGGGCCCAGCGGGCTCGTTTTTGTTTAAAAACCAGGCAAGAATTAAAGCTCAATACCTTATTTGGTTGAAAAGTGAGCGATTGAATTCTTTTTTTGAATTTATCCTTGTCACTTCAGAATTACCCCCTATAATGCGCCTCCACTGACACGGAACAACGGCAAGCAAGCCGCCGGGGCAGCAGGATTCAACGGCGAAAGATAACGTTGAAGCCGACAGAGAAAAGCAAAATAAGCGCTTGACTCTGAATGAGGAAAACGTATTATACGGGACCTCGCGACAGAGCGCTAAAGCGCGTCGCAACTGCTCTTTAACAATTTATCAGA
>NZ_JBEAJW010000028.1:0-138713 GCF_040064295.1 Klebsiella sp. JB_Kp031 | reverse complement strand
ATAAGGCGCCAGCCGCCATCCGGGAACTCCCCCCGCTCGCACCGCGCTTAGCGGGTCTAGCTATTGCTCCGTACGCGGGTAAACCACATCTTCAGTAGCCGCTCAAAGCCTAAGATGCAGTAGCCGAAAAACGGGTTGCTCCAGTAAATATCATCGTCAAACTTCTGCGGGTCGTGAATAATAAACGCCGTATCTGCAGCCTGCGCCAGCGGGCTCTGATAATCACCGGTAAAGCAGACCAGATTAATCTCCTTCCCCTCCAGGGCCTTCACCCAGTTAAGCGCTGAGCTGCTGCGCCCGGATTTCGAAATGATCCAGATGGAGTCGAAGCGAGCGGCGTTTTTCTGTTCAAGAATTTCGTAATCCGGCCACAGCGCCAGGCTGGCATTCACCCCAGTGACGAGAAACTTGTTATAAATATACTGGGCGATCAGCTGCGAAAAGCCGCTGCCGTGGATCAGGACGCGCTGCTGCGCGAGGCTTGCCAGCAGTGGCGTCAGCGCCTCCGCCGGCTGAATGCTCATATAGTCGATATCGTTGGTGACATCGAGCTTCGGCATGGTGATATTGAACTTGATGAAATAGACCAGCTCCAGCCAGCCGCTGAACTTAAGCTTTTTCGCCAGCCGTACCAGCGAGGAGGGATTACTGTAGCACTGCTCCGCCACGGCGCGGACCCCCTGGCAGATACACTGCTCCGGGTCGTTCTGGATAAAGCGCAGCACGGTCATTTCCGTTTTGCTTAGCTTCACGTCACGAAAGATATTTTCTACGTCCATGGCGGGCTCCTCTCAGCGGCAGAATACGCTATCACCGTTCAGCAACGGCGTCTGCGGCCTGAGTCACCAGACTGAAATGAATATTACTTTTTGTACAAAAATGGAATAAAAAACCCTCTCCGCCAGGCGAAGAGGGTCTCTGCCGTTAACGCAGTCTTTTACAACGTAATCGTCAGCGTATTGCCCTGGGCGCTCACCACCACACCCCATTCGCTGCCGGTCTGCGTGCCGCCCTGAACGCCGGCTATCTGCTGGATATTGCGCAGGCACAGCGTCCAGCCGCGGGCTTCGCCTTCGCCGCTCACGGCGATGGTGTTGCCCTGGCGCTTCGCCTTCAGGGTGAAGATCGTGGAACCGTCCGCCGCCGGAACCTGACAGCGCGCCTCGCGCCCCTCTTCGAGGTGGAACAGCTGGAAGGCGGTGCCTTCATGCCAGGCATAATCGGGTTTCTGGTCATTGTTGCCCAGCGCCAGCAGAGTATTGTCGCGAATGTAGACCGGCAGACTCAGCGCATTATGATTCTGCTTATGCCAGCGGCTACCCGGCAATTCATCGTTATGCCACAGATGCGTCCAGCGCCCTTCCGGCAGATAAAACTGCACATCGCCCGCTTCGGAGAACACCGGCGCGACCAGCACTGAATCACCCAGCATATACTGGCGGTCGAGATAGTCGCAGGTCGGATCGTCCGGGAACTCGAGCATCATCGCGCGCAGCATCGGGGTGCCGTACTCATTGGCCAATGCCGCCTGACGATAGAGATAGGGCATCATGCGGCATTTCAGCTGCGTGAAGTGGCGCACCACGTCGCAGGATTCTTCGTCGTAGGCCCATGGCACACGATAGGATTTACTGCCGTGCAGGCGGCTGTGGCTGGAAAGCAGGCCGAAGGCGCACCAGCGCTTGTAGACGTGGGCCGGGGCGGTATTCTCGAAACCGCCGATATCGTGGCTCCAGAAACCGAAGCCAGACATGCCGATCGACAACCCGCCGCGCAGGCTTTCCGCCATCGATTCGTAATTGGCGTAGCAGTCGCCGCCCCAGTGCACCGGGAACTGCTGTGCGCCCACCGAGGCGGAGCGAGCGAACAGCACCGCTTCTTTCTCGCCGACGGTCTCTTTCAGCACGTTCCACACCAGTTCGTTATAGATGAAGGCGTAATGGTTGTGCATTTTCTGCGGGTCAGAACCATCAAACCACTGCACATCGGTCGGGATGCGTTCGCCGAAGTCGGTCTTGAAGCAGTCGACGCCCATCGCCACCAGGCCTTTGAGTTTGTCGGCGTACCACTGACAGGCTTCCGGGTTGGTGAAGTCATATATCGCCAGCCCAGGCTGCCACTTATCCCACTGCCACAGCGAACCGTCCGGGCGCTTCAGCAGATAGCCCTTCTCTCTCAGCTCCTTGAACACCGGCGAGCGCTGGCCGATATACGGATTGATCCACACGCAGATCTTCAGCCCTTTCGCCTTCAGGCGCTTGATCATCCCTTCCGGGTCCGGGAAAGTCAGCGGATCCCATTCGAAATCGCACCACTGGAAGGCCTTCATCCAGAAACAGTCGAAATGGAAGACGTGCAGCGGCAGCTGGCGCTCGGCCATGCCGTCGATAAAGCGGTTCACCGTCGCTTCGTCATAGTTGGTGGTGAACGAGGTGGTCAGCCACAGACCAAACGACCATGCCGGCGGCAGCGCCGGGCGACCGGTGAGCTGCGTATAGCGGTTGAGCACCGCTTTCGGCGTTGGGCCATCGATCACGAAGTACTCAAGGTATTCGCCTTCCACGCTAAACTGGACTTTCGAGACCTTCTCCGAGCCCACCTCGAAGGAGACGCGCTGCGGGTGATTGACCAGCACGCCGTAGCCGCGGTTGGTCAGGTAGAACGGAATGTTTTTATAGGATTGCTCGGTGCTGGTGCCGCCGTCTTCGTTCCAGGTTTCTACCGTCTGGCCGTTGCGCACCAGGGCGGTAAAGCGCTCGCCGAGACCGTAGACGGTTTCGCCGACACCGAGGTCGAGGCGCTCAAACAGATAATTGCGCTGGGTCTGACTATCCTGCACGTAGCCGTTGTTTTTCAGCTGACTACCGGTGATACGCACGCCGTCGCGCAGAAAATCCAGCGCCCAGAATTCGCCTTTAGTAACGCGCACGCTAAGGCTACCGCTTTTCAGCTCGGCGAATTCGGCCGTATCCTCTATGGTGACATTGACGTCGTTCTGCACGTTCAGCGGGTAGTGCGGACCGTTATCCAGCGCGCCCTGGAAGTGCTCCATACGCACCCCGATCACCCCTTCCAGCGGGGAGAAAAAGCGCAGGGTGAATAACGGCGTATCCAGCTGCCAGGCGCGTTCGCGGACATCGCGCGGCGCGGCATAGACCACCATTTCATTCCCCTGCTGCTCCACCTCATAAACCTGTACGGGTTGGATCAGGGTGAGCCCTGGTTGAATGAGCCAGTTTCCATCACTGATTTTCATTAAAACGTCCTCTTAGTTTTGCCATTCTTTGTCGATCGGGGCTGTTGCGAAATCTTGTTCATTACGACGCGCGCCCTCGGCCAGCTCGGCCATCATTTTTTTCAGGAACGGCGTTTTCAGCGTGTAGTAGCGTTTGGCGATCGCCGCGCTCAGCAGGTAGCACACCGCTGGAACGAGGGTGAACAAGGCGATAATAATGGTGAGAGTGGCGCCGTTCTGGGTTTTGGCTGCGGCGTCGTAACCGCCGCCGGCCAACATCCAGCCGATGAGCGCGCCGCCCAGCGCCAGGCCCAGCTTGAGCACAAACAGGGTGCCGGCAAAGCTGATGCCGGTCAGGCGTTTGCCGTTGCACCATTCGCCGTAGTCGACGGTGTCGGACATCATCACCCACTGGATTGGCGTCATCAGCTGGTGCAGTACGCCAATGGCGAAGATAAAGACGAACATGGTGATTTCGGCATCCATCGGTACGAAAAACATCGCCACGCTGAGCACCGCCAGGAGGGCGTTGGTCCACCAGAAGACGCTGACTTTGCATTTCCAGTCGGTCAGCGGTTTCGCCAGCGCTGAGCCAATCAGGTTGCCGACGCAGTAAGTGGTGAGGAAGACGGTGAACAGCGCCGCCGAGCCCATGATCCAGGTGGTGTAGTACATCATCGCGCCGCCGCGAACGCAGACCGCGAGGATATTGAGAATGGTGAGCACGCCAACCACTCGCCACTGGTCATTGCGCCAGATATCGCGCAAATCTTCGCGCATCGAGGTGCTGCTCGGCGGCGCTTCGACACGCTCTTTGGTGGTAAAAAAGCAGAAGGCCAGCATCAGGAAGGCGATTGCCGACAGCACCGCGATGCCCCCCTGGAAGCCAAGCGCTTTGTCTTCGCCGCCGATAAAGTTGACCAGCGGCATCATCAGCACGGTGGAAAGCATGCCGCCTGCCGTCGCCAGCACAAAGCGCCAGGACTGGAGTGAGATGCGCTGTGTCGGGTTGTCGGTGATCACGCCGCCGAGCGCGCAGTAGGGGATATTTACCACGGTGTAGAGCAGCGTCAGCAGCGTGTAGGTTACCGCAGCGTAAATCAGCTTGCCGTGGTGGCTTAAGTCCGGCGAGCTGTAGGCCAGTACGCAGACGAGGCCGAACGGTATGGCGCCGAAGAGGATCCACGGGCGAAATTTACCCCAGCGGCTGCGGGTACGGTCGGCCAGCAGGCCCATGCACGGGTCGGAGATCGCATCCAGCGCGCGCGCCAGCAGGAACATGGTGCCGACAAAACCAGCGGGGATGCCGAAGATATCGGTGTAGAAAAACATCATATACAACATAACGTTATCAAAAATGATGTGGCTGGCGGCGTCACCCATGCCGTAGCCAATTTTCTCTTTGACGGACAAAATATGATCTTTCATATGGGCACAATTCCCTTAGCGGCGCCACGGATTGGTACCGGTTACATTTCTTGTAAACCTTTGCCGCAGGAAGATGAATTGCGATATCTCGTTATCAGATTACGTTTCTTGTTTTCTGTGATCGCGGTAGCCTGAAAGCGTATGAAAAAGTGTAACCCATGGATTTTGAACGGATTTGTTTCAGACTGTTCTGCAAAGTCCAGTTTTAACAGTAAAAAAGTGCGTTCAGGTATGTGGTAAACGGCTGAAAGTAGCTATAATGCGCCCCGCCTCCATGTAGCAATCGAGGCGCGGAAGATCGTCATCTCCGGTGAGGTGGCTGGACTTCAAATCCAGTTGGGGCCGCCAGCGGTCCCGGGCAGGTTCAACTCCTGTGATCTTCCGCCAGTTTGCCTCTGCTCCTCCACCGCCACGCCATACCAAACTGAGCCGCAAAACCCATCATCCCAGTCAATCATTTTCATCCAAACTCTGCGTTATTTTGTCTCCTGCAAACCCGTTACACTGGCGCAAAGGCCGCGTGCCGTTGCCAACCGAAACAGGAGAGCCATGATGACCCCCGAACTGAGACACTGTTTTTCAATTACCATCCAGGTTGATAAACCGATAATCGTTTCCCGCAGTCCGCAAACCGGCAAGCGTCAGCTGATCCCGATTCTCGGCGGCAGCGTTTCGGGTCAACTTCGCGGCCACGTGCTGCCCGGCGGCGTCGACAGCCAGATTATCGAGCCCGACGGCACGTGCAGGCTATCCGCCCGCTATGCCCTGCAGGTGGAGGAAGGAACGGTGTACGTGGAAAACAACGGTATTCGCCGGGTGCCGGCCCGCTATCATGACCAGCTGTTCGCCGACGATATGCGCTTTTTTAGCACTATTCCGCCGGAAGAAATCTATTTTCGCACCGTCCCCACCTTCGAGGTGGATACCCCCGCGCTCAGCTGGCTAACCACCTCGCTGTTTATCTGCGCGGGCGGACGTACTCAGGATGGGGTGATGCTCGATTTCTATCAGGTGGGCTGATTTTCACTTTCTGCATATAACTGTTATTGCCGTTAACCCGTTTTTCCCCTCCCGGCGCCGGTCTACTATCGCGTCATCGCTTTATTCACCCGATTCACAGACCGGAGCAGTTATGAAAGCTATCGCCATTACTCAAGCCGCCGCTGACGGCGACAATATCCCTTTTTTAACCGAGATCGACCTGCCGGTCCCTTCCGCCCACGGGCGTGACCTGCTGGTTGCCGTGAAGGCGGTCTCGGTCAATCCGGTGGACACCAAAGTGCGCGCCGGCTTCCAGGGCGACACGCCGCGGGTGCTGGGCTGGGACGCCGTTGGCGTGGTGCAGTCCGTCGGTGAGGAAGTGACGCTGTTCGCACCAGGCGATGAGGTCTGGTACGCCGGCGCCCTGGGCCGGGCCGGCAGCAACAGTGAATATCAGCTGGTGGATGAGCGCCTGGTGGCCCACAAACCGCGCACCCTCGATAACGCCTCCGCCGCCGCGCTGCCGCTGACGGCTATCACCGCCTGGGAGCTGCTGTTTCACCGTCTTGGCGTCACGGAAGGCGGCAACGCGGGCGACACGCTGCTGATCGTCGGCGCGGCGGGCGGCGTAGGGTCGATCCTGACCCAGCTGGCCAGCAAACTGACCGCCATGACGGTGATCGGCACCGCCTCGCGTCCGGAGAGCCAACGCTGGGTCCGCGAGGCGGGCGCGCACCATGTTATCGATCACAGCAAGCCGCTCTCCGACGAGCTGGCGCGCATCGGCATCAACGCGGTGACCCATGTCGCCAGCCTGACCAACACCGACCAGCACTTCAACGCGCTGATCGACGCCCTCGCCCCGCAGGGCAAGCTGGCGCTGATTGATGACCCGGAGACCCTGGACGTGGTGCCGCTGAAAGCCAAAAGCCTGTCTCTGCACTGGGAATTTATGTTCACCCGCTCAATGTTTGAGACGGATGACATGATCGCCCAGCATCAGTTGCTAACCCGCGTGGCGGCCCTGATCGACAACCACACGATCAAAACCACACTCGGCGAACACTACGGCGCTATCACCGCCGACAATCTGCAGAAAGCGCATCGCCAGCTGGAAACCGGACGCGCAGTGGGCAAGATTGTGCTGGAGGGATTTTAAGATGATAACCCTTCTCGCCGTGCTCAAGGCGAAACCAGGCCAAACAGACGCGCTGCGCAAGGTCCTGCAGGGTCTGCTCCTGCCGACGAGACAAGAGCCGGGCAATCTTGACTACGCGCTGTTCCAGCTGCGCGACGCGCCGGATACCTTCTACATGCGGGAGTCCTGGCGTGACCAGCAGGCGCTGGATGAGCATATCGACCAACCCTACTTTCAGGCCTTTATTGGCGAGATGGATTCCCTGCTCGCCGAGCCACTGCGCCTGGACTATCTGACGCCAGTCGCCCCCTGAAAAGTCTGCTCCTCACCCGGTGAGGAGCGGTTTTAACGCTTTGAGCTACCCGTCTCGCATCCCGGGCGCTCCAGGCTACGCTTATCCTTACCGCGCAAAAAACGCTCACCTCCGTCCGCCCGTTTTAACACCGATATAATCAAGAGGTTTCGCTATGCTGATCAACGCTATAGGTACCTACTCCGCCAGCCAACCGCTGGAATCAATGGCCATCACCCGCCGCGAACCGGGGCCGCAGGATGTGCAGATCGCCATCGCCTACTGCGGCGTCTGCCACTCCGATCTCCACCAGGCGCGATCGGAATGGGCCGGAACGCTCTACCCCTGCGTGCCGGGGCATGAAATTGTGGGCCGGGTCACCGCGGTCGGCGAGGCCGTCTCGCGCTACGCCGTCGGCGATCTGGTGGGCGTCGGCTGCATGGTCGATAGCTGTCAACAGTGCGAGGAGTGCGCTGAAGGGCTGGAGAACTACTGCGACCATATGGTGCTGACCTACAACGGACCGACCCAGGACGCGCCGGGCCACACCCTGGGCGGCTATTCACAGCAGATCGTGGTCAAAGAACACTACGTGCTGCGGATAACCCATCCCGAAGCGCAGCTGGCCGCCGTCGCGCCGCTGCTGTGCGCCGGGATCACAACCTACTCGCCGCTGCGCCACTGGCACGCCGGGCCGGGTAAAAAAGTCGGCGTGGTCGGCATCGGCGGCCTTGGGCATATGGGAATCAAGTTGGCCCACGCCATGGGGGCCCACGTGGTGGCCTTTACCACCTCCGAATCCAAGCGTAATGCGGCCAGAGCGCTAGGCGCTGATGAAGTGGTGGTGTCGCGTAACGAAGAGGAAATGGCGGCCCACGTCAAAAGCTTCGATTTCATCCTCAACACCGTGGCGGCGCCGCATAATCTCGATGCCTTCACCACGCTGCTGAAGCGCGATGGCACGATGACGCTGGTAGGCGCGCCGGCCACACCGCATCCGTCGCCGGAAGTGTTCAATCTGATCATCCGTCGCCGGTCGATTGCCGGGTCGATGATTGGCGGGATCGCGGAAACCCAGGAGATGCTCGACTTCTGCGCTGAACACGGCATCGTCGCCGATATCGAACTGATCCGCGGCGATGAGATCAACGAAGCCTGGGAAAGAATGGTCAAGGGTGACGTGAAATACCGCTTCGTGATCGACAGCGCGACCCTCGGCGGCTAAGCGCCGCGGCGGAAGGTACGCCGCCATTCGGTCGGACTGACGCCAAAGCGCGCCTTAAACTGCTGACGCCAGGTGACGGCAGAGAGATAACCCACCGCCTCCGCCACCTGCTCGACCGGCAGATCCCCCGCCTCAAGCAGGCTCTGGCTGCGGCGCAGGCGTTCGGCGGTCAGCCAGTCGGTAATGCTCATCCCGGTCGCCCGGGCGAAGTGGCGGGTCAGGCTGCGGCGGCTCATCGCCACCACCCGGGCCAGCGAATCGAGATTATGCGGCTCGGCAATATGCTGCTGCAGATAATCCAGCAGGCAGTTGATTCGCGCATCGCGGGTGTTTTTCGGCACCGGCTGGGCGATGAACTGCGCCTGGCCGCCCTCGCGGTGCGGCGAAACAATCAGCCGCCGGGCGATCTGGTTGGCCGCGAGGCTGCCGTAACGCTGGCGGATAATGTAGAGGCAACAGTCGAGCGCCGCCGCGGTGCCCGCTGAAGTAATGATCCGCTGATCGTCGACGTACAGGGCGTTGATATCCAGCCGCACCTGTGGAAACCGGCGCTGAAAATCTTGCTCAAACTCCCAGTGGGTCGCCGCGCGTTTCCCGTCCAGCAGTCCGGCGTAGCCAAGGACGAACGCGCCCAGGCACAGACCGACGATTTCCGCGCCGTTATTCCGGGCCCGCACCAGGCTATCAAGCAGCGCCTGCGGCGGGCGCCGGTCGACCTCGCCCCAGTAAGGCACCACCACGATATCCGCCTGTTCCAGCACGGCGTAATCGCCGCTGGCGTACAGCGCGAAGCCGTCGCGGGCGCGCAGCAGCCCCGGTCGCTCGGCGCAAATGTGCAGATTAAAGCGTTTGTTTTCAGAGACCGAATCGCCAAACAGCATGCAGGGAACGGCGTAATGAAACGGGCTAAAGCCCTCTACTGCAACAATCGCCACGTCGGTGAGCTTCATCGTTCCTTCCCCTTACGCACGTTAATAAACCACGGTTTCCCCATCCTGCGGGATACACACGACCTCGGCAATCTGATTATCCAGCGCATACTGGCGCATCTCTTCCCGGCTCACCAGGCAGTGGTTGACCGCCTCCAGGTGGATAGCCATGATTTTCGCTTCCGGCAGGGTGAAGTGTACGTTCAGGAGATCCTCTTTGCCCATGATAATCGGGCCAAAGCCGATGACGTGGGCATAGCCGGCGTTGAGGACCACCACGTCCGGGCGCAGCTTCAGCAGGTCGGCCGCAATTTCATCACGCCAGATGGTATCCCCCACCAGCCACAGCGTCTTCTCCTGCGGATGGCGAAACAGCACGCCGCAGGCCTCGCCCAGGCGTTCGGCCATCGCCGGCACCGCGTAGGTGCGATCGCTGCCGTGCTGGCCGGAGGTGGTTTTCAGCAGGCGCACGCCGGCAAATTCGCTGTCTGCCGTTAGCAGGCGGATATCCTCGAATCCCTGGCTGCGCAGCAGCGCACCGTCGGCCTCGTGCTGGACGAACACCGGCAGGGTTTTCGGGATCGCGGCGATCGCCGCCTCGTCCCAGTGATCGTCATGGGTATGGGTGACGATCACTGCGTCAACGTCGATAATGTTATCGCGGGAAAAAGGCAAGGCCACCAGCGGGTTGCGCAGCTCGCTGCGCGCGGTGCCCGGAAATCCCGGCCAGGCGCCTTTGTCCGCCAGCATCGGATCGATCAGAAACTTTTTCCCGGCGTAGTCAATAATCTGGGTCGCGTTACGGATATGGGTGATGTTCATGTCGGCGTTCCTCAGGGGGTGATTTGACGAACATCGTACTGAGTACCAGCCTGGCGCAATAGGGGCATTTGGGCAAGGATCGATGAAATCGGGCCAACCTGCGGCGATTGCTATCCGTCTCCGGCTATGTTGTTCTGAAGGCTCCATTTTTGACAGGAGTGGCAGGATGAAGAAAAAACTGACCGCCGCCGATATGCACGACCCGCAGGTCATCGCCGAAACGCCGTGGTTCAGCATGCGCAAGGTGGGTATTGATATCGCCCCCGGCGAGCGCCGCGACTTTTACGCCATTCACTATCCCCGCCCGGCGGTGGGGGTTGTGGCTATCCAGGAGGGCAAAGTGCTGCTGATTCGCCACTACCGCTACCTGATCGACAAGGTAGTGTGGGCCATTCCGTCAGGCGGCGTTGACGAAGGGGAAGATCCGGCGGCGGCCGCGCTGCGCGAGCTGCGGGAAGAGACCGGCTGGCAGGCGCAACGCGTCGAGGAGATCATTCGCTTCAACCCCTCCTACGGCAGCAGCGATCAGCTGTTTATCACCTGGCTGGCTACCGGTTTACGCTGGGTGGGGATGGATGCGGCTCAGGATGAGGTAATGGAAACCGGCTGGTTTAGCTTTGAGGAGATAAACCAGCTGATCGCCCGCGGCGAAATGCCGGACGGGCTGTCGCTGGTGCCGCTGCTGCAATTGATGGCGCAGCCGCGCACCGTGCAGGCTACGGCTTAAGCATTCGCCAGCGGAACCACAGCTGGGCAACCAGGATCAGCACGCCGCCGATAATTTTCTGCAGCGGCAGCTGTTCGCCGTACCACAGCGCGGCGGCAATGACCGTCAGCAGCGGTTCGAGCACCATAATGATCGCCGCGCTGGCCACCGCCGCGTACTTTTGCCCCTTCATCTGCAGACCGAAGCGCAGGCTGGTGGCGATGACTATGCTGGCCACCAGCCAGCCGAAGGTCGGTAGGGTCATCGGCTGGTCCCAGCGTTCAACGGCAGCGGAGATGGTCAACCCGACGATACCAGTGATCGCCAGCTGCACGGTGGTCAGGGGGATCAGCGGTACTTCACGCGCGCAGCGGCTGGTGTAACAGAACCAGATCGACTGCACCAGCGCCGTCAGCAAAAACCAGCCCTGGCTGGGATGGAAGGCTATCGGCATGTGCAGGCTGAGCAGGCCCAGGCCCACCACCGCGATCGGCAGGCACTCCCACCAGGCCCGCGGCGGACGCACCTTCATCATCACCCACGCGGTCAGCGGGACGAACATCATCGACAGGCTCATAATAAACGCCCCTTCGCCGAGCGACGCCGTCGTGGAGACCGAGTAGATCCACAGGCAGAGGTTGAGCGCAAACCACAGCCCGCTGATGATGAGCTTTGGCCAGTGCTGCTTTTGCGGGCGAAACCCGCGGCAGAACGGCAGCAGCAGCAGGGCGGCGAAAAAAAAGCGCAGCCCAAGGAACGCGAATACCGGCATGCCGGCGATCGCCTCGCGGGAAAAAATCCAGCCGCAGGCGGCAATCACCGTCGCGGCAATCAGCAGCAGGTCAGCCTGCCGTTGGCGTACCATACGCGCCTCTCCCTGTGTGTTGGCTTACCAGCCCGGCACCGCGCCGCCGTTGAAGATAGTCTCTGCCGCCTTCGCCACCTCCGGCGACTGGTACGACTGCATAAACTCCTTCACGTTTTCCGCGTCTTTATTGTCTTCACGGGTCACGATGATGTTCACGTAGGGCGAGTTTTTATCTTCGATAAAGATGCCATCGCGAACCGGCGACAGCCCGGTTTGCTGCAGGTAGGTGGTGCTGATGATGGCCACGTCGACTTTAGGATCGTCGAGTACGCGCGGCAGCTGCGCCCCTTCCAGCTCCATAATTCTCAGGTGATGCGGGTTGTCGGTGATATCCACCGCCGTCGGCAGCAGGCCGGTGCCGGCTTTGAGGGTAATCAGCTTCTCTTTTTGCAACAGCAGCAGCGCCCGCCCGAGATTGGTCGGGTCGTTGGGGATGGCGATTGTCGCGCCGTCTTTCAGTTCGGCGACTGACTTGATCTTGCGCGAATAGCCGGCCATCGGGAAGACGAAGGTATTGCCGACCGCCACCAGATGGTAGTTATGCGCTTTGTTGTCCTGCTCAAGGAAAGGCCGATGCTGGTAGACGTTGGCGTCCAGATCCCCGGCGTTGGTCGATTCGTTAGGCAACAGCGAGCCGCTGAACCCCACCAGCTCAACCTCCAGACCATACTTCTCTTTGGCCACCTTCTTCGCCACTTCCGCCACATCCTGTTCAGCGCCATTAATCACGCCGACCTTAATGTGCTTCGCTTCATTACTCTTTTGGTCGCAGCCGACCAGCGCCAGACCCGCCAGCATTACCGCGGCGGCGGCACGTAAACGTAATCTCATCCTCTTCACCCTGTCCGTCCTGACTGTCATTGTTTTTTTCGTGCAAAACTATAGCGACTTTCGGGTGGGGTAATAAACAGCAAACCACGCAACCGGAAATAAAATCATCTTCCCCAGAGCGAAGCACTAGCCCCGTCGCCACTCGCCCGGCGTCACGCCATAGCGCATTTTGAAACGCTTCGAGAAGGACGCCAGCGACTGAAAGCCGCAGCGTTCGGCAATCACCTCGAGGTTGGTCTGACGCTCGAGGCGCAGCAGCCGGGCGGCCAGCGCCATTCGCAGCTGCGACAGCCACGCCTGCGGCGTCAGGTGATAAACGCGGGCAAAATGACGGGCAAAGGTGGCCCGCGACAGAAAGGCGCGGGCGGCCATGGTTTCCAGCGTCCACGGCTGCTCCGGGGTTGCCATCACCGCCAGCACCGCCGGCATCAGGCGTTCATCGCTCATCAGACGCAGCAGCCCGCCGGGCGGCTGCTGCTCGCCAAGCAGCATGCGCAGCAGCAGCACCAGCAGCGTATCGCCGAGGCTGCGCACGATAGCGCTGCCGCCGGGACGCTGCGCCAGGCTTTCGCGGACCAGTATGTTAAGCAACGGCTGCAGCTCCGGGCAGTCTTCGCGCGTATCGGTATGGAGATGGATCAGCGTCGATGCCTCAGTGAACAGCCAACTAACGTGCGGACCAAAATAAAATTCGCCGCACAGCATCTCCAGCGCCCCCTCCGCCGGGCCGGCGCGCATTTCCGTCACCGTGCCGTTAAACCGGTGCGCTACCGGCAGCACCTGGCCCCACTCCACCAGGCTCTCCATCAGATGCGGCGAACCGTGCGGCAGGAGGACCACATCTCCCGCGCGCAGGTGATGAGTCAGGCCGCCGACGTTAAGCCGCCCCTCACCGCGCAGCACCACGTGCCACGGCACCACGCCGCTGCGCATTTGCTGGTGCCCGGCCTGCCAGCGGCCGCCGAAGCGACAGTGCAGGTTCACTTCGCAGCGCGGCGCCAGCAGCGCCAGCAGATGACTGAGACTGTCCATGCTTCTCCTGAGACGATAAGACAAAAAGGTGAGACGAAGACCGCCAGTCTAGCATGCGGCAACGGCCTAAGATGACCCCAATGCCAACACACACCCTCGATAACAACAGGAGTTAACTATGAGCCGTTTAGCTGATATCCGTGAACAAGACGCCACCGGCAAAGCCGCCGATATTTTCGCCGGGATCAAAAAAGCGATGGGCAAAGTGCCAAACGCCTACCTGACCATCGGCGGCCACTCGCCGGCGGCGTTGCAGCAGGCGCTGGCGCACAATGCGATGCTCCATAAAGGCAGCCTCAGCGCCCAACAGCTGGAGGCGATTAATCTGTCAGTCAGCGAAGCCACCGGCTGTGACTACTGCCTGGCCGCGCACACCCTGATGGCGAAAAAAGCCGGCTTCAGCAGCGAGCAGATCCACGCCCTGCGCCGCGGGGCGTATGCGGAAGAGACACAGCTTGATGCGCTGGTGAAATTTGCGCAGACTCTGGTGACCACCACCGGTACGCTGCCGGAAGCCGACGTCGCCGCGCTACGCAACGCCGGTTTTAGTGACCAGCAGGTGATTGAGATTATCAGCGCCATCAGCGCGATCCTGTTCACCAACATGGTGAACCGGGTTAACGACACGGTGGTCGACTTCCCGAAAGCCGATTAATCCGTCGCGCAGCGCCGGTTTTACAGCCCCAGATCGCTGAGCCCCGGATGATCGTCCGGGCGACGCCCCTGGGGCCAGTGGAACAGGCGCTCGCTTTCAGCGATCGGCAGATCGTTGATGCAGGCGTAGCGCGTCTGCATCAGTCCATGCTGATCAAACTCCCAGTTTTCATTGCCGTACGAGCGAAACCAGTTGCCGCTGTTGTCGCACCACTCGTAGGCGAAGCGCACGGCGATACGATTTTCCTGCCATGCCCACAGCTCCTTAATCAGCCGATATTGCTGCTCTTTGCGCCATTTTCGCTGCAGGAATTCGACAATTTCCCTCCTGCCATGAACAAACTCGCTGCGGTTGCGCCATTCGCTGTCCACGGTGTAGGCCAGAGCGACTTTTTCGGCATCGCGGCTGTTCCAGCCATCTTCTGCGGCGCGAACCTTCTGGATAGCGCTGTCGCGGGTAAACGGCGGTAACGGGGGACGTTGTTCGGTCATGCTGACTCTCCTCTGCGGGCTAATTGCTGCTGCAGGCGCTGATTCTCCTGCTCCAGGTCATGAATACGTTGCTGCAGGTTCTGGCTGTACTCCGCCACCTGCTGCGCGCTGTAGCGCGGCGTAATGTGCTGCGGGCAGTTCCAGTCAAACGCCTGCAGATGAAAGAGAAACAGGCGCTCGATGCGGGCGCGATAGTTGGCCGGCGCCACCTGCGCCAGCAGCTGCGGGTGGTCCTCTGCCGCCACGACCTCGACGGTGGCGTAGATTTTCAGCCTGGCACGGCGTGGATAATCCATCAAAAACAGGCAGGCCCGGTCGCTGCCGCGCAGGTTGCCGGTGGTGATGTACTGACGGTTACCGCCGAAATCCGCCATCGCCAGGGTGGTGTCATCCAGCAGATGCAGAAACCCCGGCGGGCCGCCGCGGTGCTGAATGTAGGGCCAGCCGCTCTGCGACACCGTCGCCAGATAGAAGCTGTCGCGGGTGGCGATCATCCCCGCTTCGCTCTCGCCGAAGCGGTCGGCCTGGCGGCGGCTATGCGGCGTTTGCCACAGCTGGTCGCTGCCCATTTCATGCTGCACATCCATCACGTCCGGGGTGATGGCGATATCGAGAAAGGTTGCTGCCATAGCGCCTCCTGTTGTCTGGCGCCATCATGGACTGTACTGCGAAAAATGATAATACTGGTTTAGTGGCAATCATCTTTCCAGAAACCGGGAGAATAATGGATCGATTAAGCGCGATGGCGCTGCTGGTGAAAGTGACCGAGCTGGGGAGTATGTCGGCGGCGGCGCGGGCGCTGAATATGCCGTTGACCACCGTCAGCCGCCATATCGGCGAGCTGGAGAACACGCTGGGGGTGCGCCTGCTGGCGCGGACCACCCGCAAACTGACGCTCACCGACGCCGGGGTCGATTATGTCGCCGCCGCGCGGCGGATCCTCGAGGAGGTGGAAAACGCCGAACGCCAGGCGACGGGCGAGTATCAGGAGCCGAAAGGCGAGCTGGTGATCTCTGCGCCGACGATGTTTGGACGCCAGCACGTTCTCCCGGTGATCGCTGAATTTATCGCCCGTTACCCGCAAATTCGCGTCCGTTTGCTGCTCAGCGATCGTAACGCCGACCTGGTGGGCGACCATATCGATCTGGCGGTGCGGATTGGCGACCTGGCGGACAGCAGCATGGTGGCCACCCGCCTCGGCAGGATGCGCATTGTGGCCTGTGCCCATCCGGCGCTGCTGGCGAAATACGGCGAGCCGCAGCGGCCGCGCGATCTGGCGGCGCTGCCGATCATCCGTATTGAATCGCCGATGCCCTATCGCGGCTGGCGCTTTCGCGCCGCTGAGCGCGAGGACCAGCTAATTAATCTGCCGCCGGCGCTATCGGTCACCACGCCGGAGAGCGCTGCTGATGCCGCGCGGCTGGGGGTGGGCGTAGCTCGCTTACTGCACTATCAGGCGCTGGACGGCCTGCGACAGGGTGAGCTCCGTCTGCTGCTGGAACGCGTCGAGCCGGAACCGGCGCCGGTCCATTTGCTGTATACCGCGCGGGACCTGGCGCCGCTTAAGCTGCGCAAATTTATCGATTTTGCCGCGCCGGCGCTGCGTCAGGCGCTGCTGCGCATCGCCGGGGCCGCTTAGTGCGTCGCGGTCTTCAGCGGCGCCTCCTTTAACAGCCAGGAGAGGACAAACGCCACCGCCATAATGCCGGCCGCCATCAGGAACGCCGCGTGGATCGCCGCGCCGAAGGCGTCGAGATAGTCGAGGCGGATATCCGCGGGCAGGTGCTGCACCGCCACCGGATTCATTCCCGGCGGCAGTACCGCGCCTTCCGGCAACAGCTTTTGCAGGTTGCTCTGCAGTACGTGTGTGAACACCGCGCCAAACAGCGCCACGCCGATGGAGCCGCCGATCGAGCGGAACAGGGTCACGCCGGAAGTGGCCACGCCGTACAGCTTCGCCGGCATCGCGTTCTGCACCGCCAGGACCAGCACCTGCATCACCAGCCCCAGACCCGCCCCCAGCACGCCGGTAAACAGGTACAGCTGCCACAGCGGCGAGTGAATGGTGATCCGGGTCAGCAGCACCATGCCGGTCACGCCAAGCAGGGTGCCGAGGATCGGAAACAGGCGATATTTACCGGTCCGGCTGATAATGCGCCCACTGATAACCGAGGTCAGCAGCAGGCCGCCCATCAGGGGGATCAGCTGCAGCCCGGCCTCGGTGGGGGTCGCCTCCTTCACCACCTGCAGATAGAGCGGCAGGAAGGTGACCGACCCGAACAGCGACATGCCGATGACGAAGCCGATCAGGCTGCACAGCAGGAAGCTGCGGTTGCGGAACAGCGACAGCGGAATAATCGGCTCGGCGGCCATCCGCTCTTCGTAGATAAAGCCGATGACACCCACGATGCCGAAGGCCAGAATGCACCACAGCTGCGGGTCATTCCAGGCATGGACGCTGCCCCCTTCCGAGGTAAACAGGATGATGCACAACAGCGCCATGCTGAGGTAAATCGCTCCCAGCCAGTCAATCTGATGCTGGCTGCGTTTATTGCTGCTGTGGAATACCGCGCCGATCACCAGCAGCGCGAAGAGGCCCAGCGGCAGATTGATGTAGAAGATCCAGCGCCAGGAGGCGTGTTGCACCAGAAAGCCGCCGATCAGCGGGCCGATCACCGTCGCCAGGCCAAAAACGCCGCCGAACAGACCCTGATAGCGGCCGCGGTTGGCGGGCGGGATGACGTCGGCCACCGCCGCCATGCTGATCACCATCAGGCCGCCGCCGCCGAGCCCCTGCAGGCCGCGCATCAGCACCAGCTGGGTCATGTTTTGCGCCAGCCCGCAGAGGGCGGAGCCGACGAGAAACAGCCCAATCGCCACCTGCAGCACGATTTTGCGACCGAACAGATCGCCGAATTTACCGTACAGCGGCACCGCGATGGTGGAGCTGAGGATATAGGCGGTGACCACCCAGGAAAGCTTGTCCAGCCCCCCCAGTTCGCCGACAATCGTCGGCAGCGCGGTGGAGACAATGGTCTGATCCAGCGCGGAGAGCAGCATCACCAGTAGCAATGCGCTGAACAGCAGGCGTATCGACTGCACCGGTGGGTTTGCGACTTGAGTAGTCATCACAACGCTCGCTTGAAATTAATTAAATGCATAATTAATATTTAGTGAAAGAATGAGTCGGGTCAAGAGATCGCCATATCATGACAGCACAAAAGGATCAGAATGCCCCCCGCCGCCCGGGGCGACCGCGTGGAAAAAAATCGGGTACCGCCAACCGCGAACAGCTGATGGACATCGCCCTGACGCTGTTTGCCCGCGACGGTGCGGCCCGCGTGTCGTTGAACGCCATCGCCAAAGAGGCCGGGGTAACGCCGGCGATGCTGCATTACTATTTCAGTTCGCGGGATGCGCTGGTGACGCAGCTGATTGAGGAGCGCTTTATGCCGCTGCGCAACCACATCAGCCGCATCTTTGTCGACCATCCGCAGGACCCGGTGCTGGCGCTGACGATGATGGTCGAAACGCTGGCGCATATGGCGGAGAAGAACGCCTGGTTCGCGCCGCTGTGGATGCAGGAGATCATCGGCGAGATGCCGATCCTGCGTCAGCATATGGATGCCCGCTTCGGCGAGGAGCGTTTTCAGGTGATGCTGGAGGCAGTGCGCCGCTGGCAGCTGGAGGGCAAGATTAACCCGGCGCTGTCGCCGGAGCTGCTGTTTACCACGGTGATTAGCCTGGTGCTGGTGCCGTTTTCGCGCATCCACAGCGATCCGCGTTTACAGGCGGTCAACCGCCAGACCATCGTCAGCCACGCGCTGGCGTTGATGGGCCACGGCGTCGGGGGTTAAGCGCAGCCGCCGCCCGGCAAAAGCTTTTGTAGCCCGGATAAGGCGCCACGCGCCGCCATCCGGGATTTTCCCTGCTCGCGCTACGCTTAGCAGGGCTACAGTCGTAGGCCGGGTCAGGCGCAGCCGCCACCCGGCGAAATAACGGCACAACCGGAAATGTCCCTCTTAGCACTATGTTTGGCAGGGCCACAACGTTTAGCAGGGCTACCACTCCCGTGTTATGTCCGGGCAGATTGCGCTCCCGGTTGATCTTCTGCGTTATGTCTCTTATGGAGCAGGGAGCGCACAGGGGGCGGCCAGTCGCCGCCGCCCCCTGTACTCCCGGGCTCCGGCCAGCAAAATCGCCGCTGCGCGGTGCCTTCGACTTATCCCTGCAGGCTTCGGGTCGGGCCGAGGCAGCGTCCGTGCAAAACACGGCCCTCAGCCCGCATCCATGCGGGCTGCCCCGGCCTTCCGGGAACGTCTCAGCGATTTTGAAGCCGCCAGCACCGGCAGTTTCAGTCGCGCAAGTGGTTAAATTAACAACAGGTCGCACGAACCCCAGGACGGGTAAGGCGACAGGCTCCACCCGGCAAGAATACAGGTGACGTGCCTGATATCCTGCCCGGCGGCGCTGCGCTTGCCGGTCCTGGGTGGGGCGAAACTATGGGAGAACGGTGTAGGCCGGATAAGGCATTTATGCCGCCATCCGGCACAATCACAGGTACGGTACCTGACCGCCCGGCGATATCAGGATCGTTACAGCGCTTTCGACAAATAGTGACGCTGCATCCCCGCGTGCGGGAAGTCGGGCAGCGACATCTGCAACTGATAGCCTAATTTCTGATAAAACGGTAGCGCCTGGAAGCTAAAGGTATCCACCAGCAGATGGCTGCAGCCCAGCGCCTGCGCCTGCCGCTCCACCTCCTGCATCAGCTCGCTTCCCAGCCCGCGTCCGCGGGTCGCCTCGCTGACCCACAGATACTCAATACACAGCCAGTTGCCTTTGCGTTTGGCAATCAGCCCGCCCTGCATCACCCCTTGTGCATCGCGCGAGTAAACGCCCAGATCGCCAAACTGCGCCGCATCAAGATACTGCTGATTATAGTGCCGCAGACCGGCGAATAATTCTTGTTGATCGTCGGGATTAATGCTTTTTGTAATGATTAACGCCATTAACTATCTCCAGTATCGCGATGCCGAATGGTTATTTTCCCTCTCCACTTTCACAAAAAATTCTTATTTTCTCCATGATTATTTGCCTTAATTTTTTGCGTTCTAAAAGTAAGCAAAAAAACCTTTCCATTATCGCGGCGGATCGTATAATGGCAAAAAATGAGAATGATCATTCTCACCACAAAACCAGAGGAGATGCGCTTTTCACCTCCTGAAGGCCGAAGAGGTTGGCTTCAGCGGAGACACAATAACAATCACGTTCAGGAACATCTGTGTTCCTTTTTTGTCATTTTCGCTTAGCCGAAAATGCCTCAGCGCCCAACCTATTCCCTCGTTTTTAAATAAACGGGGCGGACGTCTTATATCTTGAGAAAATATAATGAAATACATCATAGCTCCCATCGCGACAGCATTATTTCTCCTTAGCGGATGCGATAATGCGCAGACATCTGCCCCGCAGCAACCCACGCCGGAAGTGGGCGTGGTCACTCTGCAAAGCCAGCCGGTTCCGGTAGTCAGCCAGCTCACCGGCCGCACCACCGCCTCGCTCAGCGCCGAAGTACGCCCGCAGGTGGGCGGCATCATCCAGAAGCGCCTGTTTACCGAAGGCGATATGGTGAAGGCCGGGCAGGCCCTTTACCAGATCGATCCCTCCAGCTATCGCGCGACCTGGAACGAAGCGGCGGCGGCGCTGAAACAGGCCCAGGCGCTGGTAGTCTCCGACTGCCAGAAGGCTCAGCGCTACGCGTCGCTGGTCCGGGATAACGGCGTCTCCCGCCAGGATGCCGACGACGCCGCCTCCACCTGCGCCCAGGACAAGGCCAGCGTGGAATCGAAGAAAGCGGCGCTGGAGAGCGCGCGCATCAACCTGAACTGGACCACCGTCACCGCGCCGATTGCCGGGCGTATCGGCATCTCTTCGGTCACGCCGGGGGCGCTGGTCTCCGCCGATCAGGATACCGCGCTGGCGACGATCCGCGGGCTCGACACCATGTATGTCGATCTGACGCGATCCAGCGTCGATCTCCTGCGCTTACGCAAACAAAGCCTGGCCAGCAACAGCGACACCCTCAGCGTGACGTTAACCCTGGAAGATGGCAGCACCTATCCGGAAAAAGGGCGTCTGGCGCTCACCGAAGTCGCCGTCGATGAATCCACCGGCTCGGTAACCCTGCGCGCTATCTTCCCCAACCCACAGCACGTCCTGTTGCCGGGGATGTTTGTTCGCGCACGCATCGATGAAGGCATCATGAACGACGCGATCCTCGCCCCGCAGCAGGGGATTACCCGCGATGCCAAAGGCAACGCCACGGCGCTGGTGGTCGATGCCGACAACAAAGTTGCGCAGCGCGCCGTGGAAACAGGCGACACCTACGGCGATAAATGGCTGGTGCTGAGCGGCCTGAAAGCGGGCGACAAGCTGATCGTCGAAGGCACCGGTAAAGTGGCCCCTGGCCAGACGGTGAAGGCCGTTGCCGTCAACAATAACGGAGGCAACGCCTGATGTTCTCCCGTTTCTTCGTGCGTCGCCCGGTCTTTGCCTGGGTGATCGCCATTCTGATTATGCTCGCCGGCGTGCTGGCGATCCGCACCCTACCGGTGGGCCAGTATCCGGACGTCGCCCCGCCGGCGGTGAAAATCTCCGCCACCTATACCGGCGCCTCTGCCGAAACCCTGGAGAACAGCGTCACCCAGGTCATCGAGCAGCAGCTTACCGGCCTCGACCATCTGCTCTACTTCAGCTCTACCAGCAGCTCCGACGGCTCGGTCAGCATCACCGTCACCTTTGAGCAGGGGACCGACCCGGACACCGCCCAGGTGCAGGTGCAGAACAAAGTCCAGCAGGCGGAATCGCGGCTGCCGAGCGAAGTCCAGCAGTCCGGCGTGACGGTGGAAAAATCGCAGAGCAGCTTCCTGCTGATCCTCGCGGTGTATGACAAAACCGACCGCGCCACCAGCTCCGATATCTCCGACTGGCTGGTCAGCAACCTGCAGGACCCGCTGGCGCGCGTGGAGGGCGTCGGCAGCCTGCAGGTGTTCGGCGCCGAATACGCGATGCGCGTCTGGATGGACCCGACCAAACTCGCCTCCTACTCGCTGATGCCTTCCGACGTCCAGTCGGCGATTGAGGCGCAGAACGTGCAGGTCTCCGCCGGTAAAATCGGCGCCCTGCCGTCGTCCAGCGCCCAGCAGCTGACCGCCACCGTACGCGCGCAGTCGCGGCTGCAAACCCCCGATCAGTTCAAAGCGATCATCGTGAAAAGCCAGGCCGACGGCTCGGTGGTGCGCCTGAGCGATGTCGCGCGGGTGGAGATGGGCAGCGAGGATTATACCGCTACCGCCAATCTGAACGGCCATCCGGCCGCCGGGATCGCGGTGATGATGGCCCCCGGCGCCAACGCGCTGGATACCGCGACCCTGGTGAAAAGCAAGATCGCCGAATTCCAGCGTCAGATGCCGCTGGGATACGATATCGCCTATCCGAAGGACAGCACCGAGTTTATTAAAATTTCGGTCGAGGACGTGATTCAGACCCTGTTCGAAGCGATCGTTCTCGTGGTCTGTGTGATGTATCTGTTCCTGCAGAATTTCCGCGCGACGCTCATTCCGGCGGTGGCGGTGCCGGTGGTGCTGCTCGGCACCTTCGGGGTGCTGGCGCTGTTCGGCTACTCGATTAACACCCTGACTCTGTTCGCTATGGTGCTGGCGATCGGCCTGCTGGTGGATGACGCCATCGTGGTGGTGGAGAACGTTGAGCGCATTATGCGCGACGAAGGGCTGCCCGCCCGCGAAGCCACCGAAAAATCGATGGGCGAAATCTCCGGCGCGCTGGTGGCAATCGCCCTGGTGCTGTCGGCGGTGTTCCTGCCGATGGCCTTCTTCGGCGGCTCGACCGGGGTCATTTATCGCCAGTTCTCGGTGACCATTATCTCAGCGATGATGCTGTCGGTGGTGGTGGCCCTGACCCTCACCCCGGCGCTGTGCGGCGCGCTGCTCAGCCACTCCAGGCCTCATACCAAAGGGTTCTTCGGCGCGTTTAACCGCCTGTGGGGGCGCACGGAAGCGGGCTACCAGCGCCGCGTGCTCGGCGGCCTGCGCCGGGGCGCGGTGATGATGGGCGCTTACGTCCTGATTTGCGGGGCGATGGCGCTGGCGATGTGGAAACTGCCGGGCAGCTTCCTGCCGGTGGAGGACCAGGGCGAGATCATGGTCCAGTACACCCTGCCCGCCGGGGCCACCGCGGTGCGCACCGCCGAGGTGCGCCGCCAGGTAACCGACTGGTTCCTGACGAAAGAGAAAGCCAATACCAACGTCATTTTCACCGTCGACGGCTTCAGCTTTAGCGGCAGCGGTCAGAACGCCGGGATGGCCTTCGTGTCGCTGAACAACTGGTCGCAGCGCAAAGGCGACGACAATACCGCCCAGGCCATCGCCCTGCGCGCCAACAAAGAACTTGGGGCGATCCGCGACGCCACCCTGTTCGCCATGACCCCGCCGTCGGTGGACGGTCTCGGACAGAGCAACGGCTTCACCTTCGAGCTGATGGCCAGCGGCGGTACCGACCGCGACAGCCTGATGAAGCTGCGCAGTCAGCTACTGGCGGCGGCCAACCAGAGCGGCGAGCTTCAGTCGGTGCGCGCCAACGACCTGCCGCAGATGCCGCAGCTGCAGGTGGATATCGATAACAACAAAGCGGTCTCGCTGGGGCTGTCGCTGAGCGACGTGACCGATACGCTCTCCAGCGCCTGGGGCGGCACCTACGTGAATGACTTTATCGATCGCGGCCGGGTGAAGAAGGTCTATATCCAGGGCGAGAGCGACGCGCGCGCGGTGCCCTCCGACCTTGGCAAATGGTTCGTTCGCGGCAGCGATAACAGCATGACGCCGTTCTCCGCCTTCGCCACCACCCACTGGCAATACGGCCCGGAAAGCCTGGTGCGCTACAACGGCTCCGCCGCCTTTGATATCCAGGGCGAAAACGCCGCCGGCTTCAGCTCCGGCGCGGCGATGGACAAGATGGAAAAGCTGGCCGACAGCCTGCCGGCGGGCTCCACCTGGGCGTGGAGCGGCATTTCGCTGCAGGAAAAGCTGGCCAGCGGCCAGGCGATGAGCCTGTACGCCATTTCGATTCTGGTGGTGTTCCTGTGCCTGGCGGCGCTGTATGAGAGCTGGTCGGTGCCGTTCTCGGTGATCATGGTCATCCCGCTCGGCCTGCTCGGCGCGGCGCTGGCGGCGACGCTGCGCGGCTTAAGCAATGACGTTTACTTCCAGGTGGCGCTGCTGACCACCATCGGCCTGTCGTCGAAGAACGCCATCCTGATCGTCGAGTTCGCTGAATCCGCCGTGGATGAGGGGTATTCGCTCTCCCGGGCGGCGATCCGCGCCGCGCAGACCCGTCTGCGCCCCATTGTCATGACCTCGCTGGCGTTTATTGCCGGGGTGCTGCCGCTGGCCGTCGCCACTGGCGCCGGGGCCAACAGCCGCGTGGCGATCGGCACCGGCATCATCGGCGGCACCCTGACGGCCACCCTGCTGGCGGTGTTCTTTGTGCCGCTGTTCTTCGTGCTGGTGAAACGCTTCTTCACTCGCCAACGTCCTTCTCAGGAGTAAAGTATGTTTCGTTTGAGTTTTATGTTTATCGCGCTCCTGACCGCGGGCTGCGTCTCGCTTGACCCGCATTATGATCGCCCGGCCGCGCCGGTGCCGGCCACCCTGCCCGGGGCGCACGGCGAATCGACGGCGGTGGTCGGCGACTGGCAGAAAGTGGTCAATGACGCGCGGCTGAAAAAAGTGGTCAGTATCGCGCTGAACAGCAACCGCGATGTGCAAAAGGCGCTGGCCGATATCGAGGCCGCGCGCGCCCAGTACGGCGAGACGCGGGCGTCGCTGTTTCCCACTGTCGATGCCGAGCTGAGCCATACCCGCAGCAAAACGGTGGCCAGCGGCCTGAGCTCAACTTCGCAGGCCGACGGCGCGGTCTCCAGCTTCGAGCTGGATCTGTTTGGCAAGAACCAGAGCCTGTCGCGCGCGGCGCGCGAAACCTGGCTTGCCAGCGAATTCACCGCGCAGAATACCCGACTGACGATGATTGCCGATTTGACCACCGCCTGGGTGACGCTGGCGACGGATAACAGCAATCTGGCGCTGGCGCAGCAGACCATGGACAGCGCAGCAAACTCGCGCAACATCGTCGCCCGCCAGATGGCGGTGGGCACCGCCTCCGCCGGCGATTTAAGCTCGGCGGAAAGCGTCTATCAGCAGGCGCGCGCCAGCGTCGCCAGCTACCGCACGCTGGTGGCGCAGGATAAAAACGCCATTAACCTGCTGGCGGGGGAAACCGTGCCGGAGAGCCTGCTGCCCGGCACCCTCGAAAGTCTGGGGGATAACAGCATCGCCCTGGTGCCGGCGGGGGTGTCGTCGTCGGTGCTGCTGCGCCGGCCGGATATACAGGAAGCGGAGCACAACCTGAAGAGCGCCAATGCCGATATCGGCGCGGCGCGGGCGAATTTCTTCCCGTCGATTTCCCTGACCGCCAGCGCCGGGGTCGGCAGCGACTCGCTGTCGTCGCTGTTCAGCCACGGGATGCAGGTGTGGTCGTTCGCCCCCTCCATCAGCCTGCCGCTGTTCACCGGCGGCAGCAACCTGGCGCAGTTGCGCTATGCGGAAGCGGAGAAAAAGGGGCTGATCGCCACCTACGAGAAATCGATTCAGAGCGCCTTTAAGGACGTTGCCGATGCGCTGGCCCGCCGGGAAACGCTGAGCGAAGAGCTCGATGCCCAGCGGCAGTACGTCGCCGCCGAGCAGACCTCGCTGGATATCGCCATGAAGAGCTATCAGGCCGGGGTCGGCGATTATCTGTCGGTGCTTACGGCCCAGCGCACGCTGTGGTCGGCGAAGACGACACTGCTGTCCCTGCAGCAGACCGACCTCAATAACCGGATCACCCTCTGGCAGTCGCTGGGCGGCGGCGCCAGTTAATTTCACCCGCCGGGCGGCCGCGCCCGGCTTCTGTAAGGAATCGTTATGCCACGTGTTTCCCTCTCCTGGGCGCTGATCCTCGGCCTGCTGTCGGGCATCGGCCCCCTGTGCACTGATTTTTATCTGCCGGCGCTGCCGGAGATAACTCAGCAACTGCAGGCCACCAGCACCCAGACCCAGCTGTCGCTGACCGCCGCGCTGATTGGCCTCGGCCTGGGTCAGCTCTTTTTCGGCCCGCTGAGCGACCGCATTGGCCGCCTGAAACCCCTGGCGCTGTCCCTGCTGCTGTTTATCTTCTCTTCGGCGATGTGCGCCCTGACAAGGGATATCAACATGCTGATTGTCTGGCGTTTTTTACAGGGCTTCGCCGGCGCCGGCGGTTCGGTGCTGTCGCGCTCCATCGCCCGCGATAAATACCAGGGCACCCTGCTGACCCAGTTTTTCGCCCTGCTGATGACGGTGAACGGCATTGCGCCGGTTCTGTCACCGGTGCTGGGCGGCTACGTGATCACCGCCTTCGACTGGCGAATTCTCTTCTGGACGATGGCCGCCATTGGCGGCGCGCTGCTGGTGATGAGCCTGACTATCCTGCGGGAAACGCGCCCGGCCGCGGCAACCAATGCGACCCGCCAGCGGCCCGGCCAGCCGGTGCTAAAGAATCGTCGTTTTCTACGCTTCTGCCTGATTCAGGCCTTTATGATGGCCGGCCTGTTCTCCTACATCGGTTCCTCTTCCTTCGTGATGCAGAGCGAATACGGCATGAGCGCCATGCAGTTCAGCCTGCTGTTCGGTCTGAACGGTATCGGGCTGATTATCGCGGCGATGATCTTTTCCCGTCTGGCGCGCCGCTTCAGCGCCGAAAGCCTGCTGCGCGGCGGCCTGACGCTGGCGGTGAGCTGCGCGGCGATCATGCTGCTGTTTGCCTGGCTGCAGCTGCCGGTGCTGGCGCTGGTCGGCCTGTTCTTTACCGTGTCGCTGATGAGCGGCATCAGCACCGTCGCCGGCGCGGAGGCGATGAGCGCCGTTGACGCCGCGCAGTCCGGGACCGCGTCCGCGCTGATGGGCACCCTGATGTTTGTCTTCGGCGGCATCGCCGCGCCGCTGGCGGGCCTCGGCGGCGAAACGATGCTGAAAATGAGCCTCGCGATGGCGATCTGCTACCTGCTGGCGCTGCTAATGGGCCTCAGCCAGTCGCGCAGCGCGCGCTAAACGCCAGGTGCGGTAATAAAATATTCCACCTTTATTACCGCACCATTTCCCGCCATCTCTACCATTCTCGTATTATTCTCCGCGTACTAATCGTGATACTCTTCACAGGCAAGGAATAAATAATTCCTTATACTGCGCACGACTGAGAATAACGAGGTTTCTATGAGTATCGACCTGAGCAAACTGCTGACCGAGCGACGCAACGCCAACAGCGCCAACATTGACACCCTTTCCACCCTTGAGATGCTGACGGTGATAAACCAGGAAGACCAGCAGGTGGCCCAGGCGATTACGCCCTATCTGCCGCAGATTGCCGAGGTGGTGGATAAGGTCGCGACGGCGCTGCAGGCCGGTGGCCGCTTGATTTATATCGGTGCTGGCACCTCAGGGCGTCTGGGGATCCTCGATGCCAGCGAATGCCCACCGACCTTCGGCACCCGCCCGGAGCAGGTGGTGGGGATCATCGCCGGCGGACATAAAGCGATTCTCAGCGCCGTGGAAAACGTGGAAGACAATAAAGCGCAGGGGGCGATGGATCTGCAGAACCTGAACTTCAGCCACCGCGATGTGCTGGTGGGGCTGGCGGCCAGCGGACGCACGCCGTACGTCATTGGCGCCATGGAGTATGCCCATCGCCAGAATGCCTTTGTCGCCATCGTCAGCTGTAACCCGCATGGCGAAATGGCCCAGCTGGCGGACGTCGCCATTACTCCGGTGGTCGGCCCGGAGGTGGTGACCGGCTCAACCCGCCTGAAAGCCGGCACTGCGCAGAAGCTGGTGCTGAACATGATCTCCACCGGGGCGATGATCCGCGTCGGCAAGGTCTACAGCAATCTGATGGTCGACGTCGAAGCGACCAACGCCAAGCTGATTGAGCGCCAGGTTTCCATCGTGATGGAGGCGACCGACTGCGATCGCCCCGCCGCCCAGAAGGCGCTGGAGGCCTGCGGCCGCCACTGTAAAACCGCGATCGTGATGGTGCTGGCAGACTTAAGCGCCGAAGAGGCGCAGTCGCTGCTGGCGAAAAACAACGGCTATATCCGCAAGGCGCTCAGCAACGCCTGAGCGCCGACAGACAGGTAACGGGCAATGGCAAAAATAACGAAAGAGATGATAGCGCGGATCCTCAGCCACGTGGGCGGCGCCGCAAACGTCGCGCAGGCGGGCAACTGCATGACGCGCCTGCGCTTGACCCTGCGCGATGAAGGGCTGGCCGACACCACCGCCATCCGCCAGATTGACGGCGTGATGGGGGTAATCGTCAGCGACGAGCAGTTCCAGGTAGTGCTCGGCCCCGGCAAAGCGCAAACCGCCGCCGAGATGATGAACGGCCTGCTGGAGGCGGCGCCCGCCGCCGCGCCGTCGCTGGCCGATGTCGCGGCGGAGAGAAAACAGGCGCTGAAGGGCAAGCAGACCAGCGCGGTACAGAAGTTTCTCGCCAAATTCGCCACCATCTTTACGCCGCTAATCCCCGGCTTTATCGCCGTCGGGCTGCTGCTGGGCTTCGCCACCCTGGCGGAACAGGTTTTCGTGCTGGAGAACGCCCATCCGAACGCCAGCCTGGTGGCGCTGATTGGCTATATGAAGGTCTTCAGCAAAGGGATGTTCACCTTCCTGAGCATCCTGATTGGCTATAACGCGCAGAAGGCGTTCGGCGGCTCCGGGGTAAACGGCGCGATTATCGCCTCGCTGTTCGTGCTGGGCTACAACCCGGAGGCGACCAGCGGCGTCTACGCCGGGATCTCCACCTTCTTCGGCCACAGCATCGATCCGCGCGGCAATATCATCGGCGTACTGATCGCCGCCATCCTTGGCGCGTGGGTTGAACGCCAGGTGCGGCGGGTAATGCCGGCCAACCTCGATATGATCCTCACCTCGGCGGTGACGCTGCTGATCATGGGCGCGGTGACCTTTACGGTGATCATGCCGATTGGCGGCTGGTTGTTTACCGGCATGTCGTGGTTGTTCCTGCATCTTAATGGCAATCCGTTTGGCTCGGCGGTGCTGGCCGGTCTGTTCCTGCTGGCGGTGATGTTCGGCGTCCATCAGGGGTTTGTCCCGGTCTATTTTGCGCTGGTGGACGCCCAGGGCTTTAACTCGCTGTTCCCGATCCTGGCGATGGCCGGGGCCGGGCAGGTGGGGGCGGCGCTGGCGCTGTTCTGGCGGGCGAAGCGCGATTCGCTGCTGCGAACCCAGATTAAAGGGGCGATTATTCCGGGCTTCCTCGGGATTGGCGAGCCGCTGATCTACGGCGTCACCCTGCCGCGGATGAAGCCGTTTGTTACCGCCTGCCTCGGCGGCGCCTGCGGCGGCTTCTTCGTCGGACTGATCGCCTGGCTGGGGCTGCCGGTCGGCCTGAACACCGTGTTCGGTCCGTCCGGGCTGGTGGCGCTGCCGCTGATGACCTCCGGCAGCGGGATTTACGCCGGGATGGCGGTTTACGCCGGCGGACTGGCGGTCTCCTACCTGTGCGGCTTTGTGCTCACCTGGCTGTTCGGCAGTAAAAATGTCGATTTAAGCTAGAACGCGATTGTCGGGTCATGCCCGGCGGCGACTTCGCCTTCCCGGGCCTGCAAAATCGTTCTGCTGCCGCGGCCAACTACCATTTCCTGCCCCGCCGCCCGGGCGGGCGCATGCTATGATTCCCCTTTGTCACATTTCACCAGAGGAAAAGATGGGCTCCAGCAAAAAAGGGATGCTGAACGTACTGATTGCCGCCGTGCTGTGGGGCAGTTCCGGGGTATGCGCGCAGTTTATTATGCAGGAAAGCCAGATGTCGTCGCCGTTTCTGACCATGACGCGTCTGCTGTTCGCCGGGCTGATCCTGCTGATGCTCGGCTTTGTTCACGGCGACCGCATTTTCCGCGTGCTGCAAAACCGCCGCGACGCCGTCAGCCTGCTGTTTTTCTCGCTGTTTGGCGCGTTAACCGTGCAGTTCACCTTTCTGATGACCATTGAAAAATCGAATGCCGCCACGGCCACGGTGCTGCAGTTCCTGTCCCCGACGATCATCGTCGCCTGGTTCGCCCTCGCCCGCAAAGCGCGCCCCACTCCGTTGGTGCTGGGGGCTATCTGCACCTCGCTGGCGGGCACCTTTCTGCTGGTAACCCACGGCAACCCGACGACGCTGTCGATTTCGCCGGCGGCGCTGTTCTGGGGGATCGCCTCGGCGTTTGCCGCCGCGTTTTATACCACCTATCCCTCGACGCTAATTGCCCGCTACGGGACGCTGCCGATCGTCGGCTGGAGCATGCTGTTCGGCGGTGCGATGCTGCTGCCGTTTTACGGCGGCCAGGGCACCGATTTTGTGGTGAACGGCAGCCTGCTGTTAGCTTTTTTCTACCTGGTGGTGATCGGTACTTCGCTGACATTCAGCCTTTATCTTAACGGCGCGCAGAAGATTGGCGGCGCCAAAGCGGGGATCCTCAGCTGCGCCGAACCGCTGAGCAGCGCCCTGCTGTCGCTCCTGCTGCTGGGGATCACCTTCACGCTGCCGGACTGGCTGGGCACTCTGCTGATCCTGGCGTCGGTGGTGCTGATCGCCATCGACTCGCGGCGGCGGGTGAGAGCCGCCTGAGGCGATGATAACAAACGCCTTTTCAACAAGTTAAATTAACCGCTATTTGCGTGTTTTCCCGCCTGCGCATATAGTTGACGGAAGCGATTACGGAAGGAGAAGCCTGATGAAAGCATGTTGGATGGTATGCCTGGTCACCGCCCTGAGCGCCACGTCGGCGTGGGCCGAATCACCGCTGCAAAGCCTGCAGTTCGAGCAGCAAAAGCAGCAGGTGCTCAAAGCGGTGAAGGAAAAATGCGCGCCAGCAAGCCACCTCAGCGACAACGATTTTGCCAATAAAGTACTGGCGACCGACGGCAACAAGAACGCGGTCCGCGAAGCAACGCTGGCGAAAGAGCGCAATAACCAGAAAAGCTACCAGGCCGCAATCGACAAAATCGTCTGTCCGGCCAAATAGCGGTTATTTCAGCCTGGCGACCAGCGTTTTCCAGTCAAACGGCGTCAGCTGCCTGTAGCTCAGGCTACGGGCGGCCATCTGCTCCGGAAGCTGGCGCTGGCTTTTCGCGATCGCCTCGCTCATTATCCCGGCGCTCCCCACATCACGCAGGGTTTTCACCACCTCTTCCATCTCTTCGCTGCGCCGAACGCCATGTTCCGCCACCCGGCTGATCAGATAGTCGGGAAACGCGCCTGTCCAGCCCAGAGACGGGAAACTATGATGCAAGGAGCTAAGCACCTCCTCCTCGACGCCATATTCACGGGCCGCGAACAGGCATTCTGTGGTGAGCGCTTCAAGACCTTTGATCATCACGCTACGGCACATTTTTATCGCCGACACCTGGCCCACCGTACTGGCGCCATAGCGGGCATTCAGCCCCAGCCCCTGCAGACGCGGCGCGATCGCCTCCGCCTGCGGCCCGCCGATCAATAACGGTGTCTGCAATCGGGCCGGCGGCACCGGCGCCATCACCGCGACATCAATGTAGGCGCCGGGCAGAAAATGTTCAGCTGCCTGCCGTTTCGTTTCCGGCGCCACGGAGTTGAGATCGAGGAAATATTGCCCCGGCTGCAGCAGCGCGGCGGCCTGCTGCGCGACCTTTAGCGCCTCACCGGCGGTCACAGTAGAAAAAATCAGCGCGGCGCTCTCCAGCGCCTGCGCCAGCGAACTCCCCGCCTGAACGCGCGAATCACCGGCTTTCCTGACCATTGCCTCTCGCTCCGGGCCATTGAGCTTGCAATCCCATATGGTCACCGCATGCTCACGGGCCAGATCTGCCGCCAGAATGCCACCCGCCTCGCCAAAACCAATAAACGCGATTGTCGTCATCATTACTCCTCACGCGGCCAGACGCGGGCCGGAATAAAAACTTCGCCAGCAAACAGCAGTCGCGCCGTGCGTAACAGGCCGCAGCCTGTCAGGGCGCCGTCTGCGTCAAGCTGAAGCGTCACGCTAAATTCGCCTGTCGGATGCTCAACGCTGAGCAGCGGCGTAGCGCCTGGCGCGACCTGCGCCATGCCCTGCGCGACGGATCCAGGAAGCAGACAGGCGCTGGCCACGCTCACCGCGCCAAATACGCCGATCGACGCGTGGCAGCGGTGCGGGATAAAGGTGCGGCTGCTGATGGCGCCGCCGTGTCGCGGCTCGGCGATCAGGGTCATCTTGGGCACCGTGCGCTGGCTGACGTCGCCAAGCTGCATCAGCGGCCCGGCCTGCAGGCGAATCGACTCCAGGCGACGTTTAAGCGCGTCGTCATTATCCAGCTGTTCGCGTGTCTCATAGCCGGTGCAACCGAGGTCGCACGCGCGCAGCAGGATCACCGGCATTCCGTTATCGATGCAGGTCACCTCGACGCCGTCAAAACGGTCACGGACCCGGCCGGTCGGCAGCAGTGCCCCGCAGCTGGAGCCTGCCACATCAAGAAAATGGAGCAGGATCGGGCTGGCGCTGCCCGGCACGCCATCGATACGACTCTCGCCGACGTAGTCGACCCCGTCGGCATCGCAGGGGATCTCTGCCACCGCCAGTTGCCCCGTGTTCTCCATATAAATACGCACCCGAGTGAGCGGCGCATCGTGGCGAATCAGCCCACGCTCGATGGCGAAAGGGCCAACGGCGGCAAGAATATTGCCGCAGTTTTGGCCGTAGTCCACAGAGGCCCCCGTCACGTTCACCTGGGCAAACAGATAGTCCACATCGGCGTCAGGCCGTGCGGAGCGGCGGATAATCGCCACTTTACTGGTCAGCGGATCGGCGCCGCCGATCCCGTCAATTTGCCGGGGATCAGGCGAGCCCATCACCGCCAGCAGCACCGCATCACGTTGCACCGGATCGGCAGGCAGATCGTCAGCCAGAAAACAGGCCGCCTTCGAGGTGCCGCCGCGCATCCATAGACAGGGAATTCCGCGTTGCGCCATCTTACTCCTCCACCTCATCTGCGCTGTCGTAATACCGCAGCCCCTTTTCCGCCAGACGCTGGCGCATCGCGTAAATATCCAGCCCCAGCTCGCCATGGCGCATCCGCTCACGCTTCGCAAGCTCATTGCTCATGCGTGCTTCCGCTTTATCGAGCACATCACGCACCTGGGCGTGAGGCAGCACCACGACGCCATCGTCGTCGGCCACCACGACATCGCCCGGCTGCACAAGCTGGCCTGCGCAAATCACCGGGACGTTAACCGAGCCGAGGCTCTCTTTCACCGTTCCCTGGGCATAAACCTGACGGGACCAGACGGCGAATCCCATCTCCCGCAACGTTTGCGAATCGCGAATGCCGATATCGCCCACCAGACCGACCACACCGCGCGATTGGAGAGACGTCGCCAGCAGATCGCCGAAGAAGCCATCGCCGCACGGCGACGTCGGGGCCACCACCAGAATATCGCCGGCGCGGCACTGCTCGACCGCGACATGAAACATCCAGTTGTCGCCTGGCGTCACCAGTACCGTGACCGCGTTGCCCGCCCGGCTGACGCCCTGCTGAATCGGACGGATTGCCGGTCCCATCAGCCCCTGGCGTGCCCAGGCTTCATGGAGCGTCGCCACCCCGGCCGCCTCACAGCGGCGCAAAACCGCCTCGTCATGGCGCGGCAGATGGCGGATCACAAGGCCTTTTTTATTTAACAGCTTCATGCCAGGTTCTCCGTTACGCGGGGGAAGATGCTCTGGAAGGCTTCGCCGTGAACGATATCGCGCGCGGCCGTGATGCCGATGTTGCGTTTGGCCTGCACTCCGCGCTGCAGCGCCACGCGGGTGTAGTACTCCCACAAATGCTCCTGGCCCTGCATACACTGAATGGCCTGATACTTTTTCTCCCAGACAGTGGTGATGTCCAGCAGCACATCAGGCTTCCAGTTGCACTGCTCCGGCTGGTGCGGTTCGAAACAGTAAACCGGGGGAGCAGCGACAATTTTCTCGCCGGGGCGATAGCCTTCTGCCTGAGCGATAATCCGAGCCTCCTGAGCCAGGTGGGAGGCCAGCGGGTGATCGTAGTTATAGGGATCCTGCAGCGAGTGCGTCAGAACAAAGTGGGGCTGGATACGGCGATACACATCCGCCAGACGAAACAGCGTCTCTTTATCGGCGCGCAGCGGATAGTCGCCGATATCAAAGAATTCGACGCTGGCGCCCAGGATCTCGGCGGCGGCCTGCGCCTCTTCGCGACGGACTTGCTTCACCGCCTCCTCGGTCATGTTGCCTTTACGCCACAATTTGGCGGACTCGCCGCGCTCGCCAAAGGACAAACAGACCACATGGACCTGATAGCCCTGCAGGGCATGCAGGGCTATCGCACCGCCCGCGCGCCAGACGAAATCGGCCGAGTGGGCGCTGACGACAAGGGCACTTTTTTCGCTAACCGGATGAGACATGATGGCTTCCTCTGTTGTTTTTTTCAGCTTGTCATGTCCCGCCGTTGGAAGGTAATTCGTTAACTTGCGAAGGCTATGATTTTTATTTATGTTGTCGACTCACTCACTATTTCAGGCCTGACGAATAATGCTGAAGAGAAAGCACGATAAAATCATAAATATCATGCAGCTGCGCTTTTTTTGTCAGGTCGCGCTGCGCGGAAGCGTCTCGCGTGCTGCCGATGACTTATTCCGCACGCAGTCAGCGATAACCCGGGCTATCCGCGACCTTGAAGCCGCGTTGAACGTCACGCTGTTCGAACGCCATTACAGCGGCATGGTGCCCACCGAGTATGGCAAGTGCATCCTGCCGCGCGCCCGGCGGGCGATTGACGACCTGCAGGCCATCCCGGCGCTGTTGCAGAAGCACCATACCCGCACCAGCGGCCCGCTGGCGGACGCCGGTTGGCTGTTCAATACCCGCCGGTTAGCCATTTTTATTCAGCTCTATCACGTCAACCATACCCAAACCGTCGCGCAACAGTTGGGGATCACCCAGCCGGCGGTCAGCGCCGCGCTGAAGGTCCTGGAGAAAGGGGCGGATTCGGCGCTGTTTCGCCGAACGCCAGAAGGGGTGCGTCCCACGCCTGCCGCAGAACTGCTCTATCCCCCGGTGAGCAGAGCGCTCAACGAGCTGGAAAACATCTGGAGCGATCTCGCCGCCCGTCGCGGGGTGCTGGAGGGCACCGTGCGCATTGGCGCCCTGCCGCTGAGTCGCACCCGGCTACTGCCCTCCGCCATCGCCGCCTTTCTGGCCCAGCACCCGGGCATTACCCTCATGACCAATGAAAGCCCGTATGAGTCGCTGGTCGCCGATATGCGCGCAGGTAATATCGATTTTATTATCGGCGCCCTGCGTCAGGATGAAGATCTCCCGGACCTCTGTAGCGAGGCGTTATTCGAAGAGGATATGCTGATTTTACTGCGTAATAACCACCCGCTGCTGCGCCATCCGGATCCGCGCAGCCAGCTGGCGACAGCGCAATGGGTGCTGCCGCGCGCCAACGCGCCGGCGCGCCATTTGCTGGATAAGGCGTTTGTCACCCTGGGGCTGCCGCTGCCCCAGCCGACGGTGGAGACCGGGGATGCGGCGATGGTGCGAGGATTGCTGCAGGACTCCGACATGCTGGCGGCGGTTTCCGCCAGCCAGATGCGTTTTGAAACTGACAATGGGTTGCTCAGCGTGTTGCCGGTCCCCCTGCCCGATACCACCCGGCGTATCGGGCTGACGTTTCGCGCCGGCAGCCTGCCCTCCCCGGCGACGCAGGCGCTGTTGCGTTTTATTTATCAGCAGGTTCAGGACGGGACTGTTTAACGTTTACCCGCCACCGAATAGGTTACCTGTTGGTTGCGCGTTTGCTGAAACGCCTCCAGCGTCTGCCCGCGCATCGCGGCGTAAATATGCAGGTTGGATACGCCGACCACCGCGCCCATTTTCTCCAGCAGGAAGAAACTGGCGCCATACTGAATCAATCCCCGCCAGTCGCGTGAGTTGAGCAACTGCTGTTCCTCCTCACTCAGTCCGGCTTCGGCATAAAGCGACTGAGGCGACTGCAGAAAACGTTCGCGCCAGGCAGGCTCAATCAGCCGATGCAGGAAACGGTTAAGCCGCAAGCCATTCAGGCTGCGCTCGTGGGTAAAAGGATAGGTTCCCGGCAGTTTCTCCACCCCGGCCAGCTGCTGCGCCATATGCTGGCGATGGCGCGTCAGGGTATCGACGGGGGGCAGGCGCGCATTGTTCTCAAGGATCAGCGTAGCGATACCGGTCATCGACGGCAGGTAATAGTCGCGCCAGGTTTCGGTGACATTGGCTGATAGCGCGCCGCGCATCACCAGCCACATGATCACCTCAGACCCTTCCATTCCCCCCAGCTCGGCATATTCGCCAAGGGTCATTTCGGTAAGCTTTTCCGGGTCATTAACCAACATGTCAACAAACTGGGCATCCCAGTCGGGATTATTAAATCCGCAGCGCTCGCCATGAACCTGATGCGAGAGCCCGCCGGTCGCGACAATCGCCACATTGATATCTTCCGGGAAGCTTTCAATTGCCCGGCGCAGCGCCTGGCCGAGTCGGTAACAACGGCGCGCGCTCGGTACCGGAAATTGCAGCACGCCGATCTGTAACGGGATTACCGCCGTCGGCCACCCCTGCGCTTCATCCCAGGGCAACAGCGCCGAAAGCGGCGAGAAAAGGCCGTGGTCGAGCTTTTTATCCATAAAGAACGACATATCAAACTCATCGGCCATCAGGCTGGCGCCAATGTGCCTTGAGAGCGCCGCATTGCCCTGGACCGGCGGCAGACAGCGTGGTCCGCCGCCTTCATCGGCAACGTCATATTGACTATCGATTCCCAGCGTAAATGTCGAATAGTGATCGAAGAAAAAGGCGGTCACATGGTCATTAAAGATGTACACCAGCGCATCCGGTTTTTTCTCCTCCAGCCAGCGCTGCAGCGGTTCGAAGCTCTGGAAGATCGGCGACCATGCCGGGTCCTGCTGTTTATGATGATCGACCGCGAAGCCGATAGTCGGGGTATGAGAGACGGCGATACCGCCGAGAATGTTAGCCATCAGATAACTCCACTTATCGGTGTTCCAGGGGGGATGACAAAGCGTCCAGTTCTGCCTCTGTGAGTCGAGGCTTAGCGTGATTCATACGGTGCAACAAAATACAGGTCCCCGCCAGGCAGGCCGGCAGCGCAAGCACCAAAAAGATCGACGAGTGTCCCGGCACGACCAGCATCAGCATCCCGCCCAGCGTGGAGCTGAGAATAGCCCCGGTACGGCCGATACCATGCATCCAGCTGACGCCGGTAGCACGGATCTCGGTTTGATAATAGGCTGGCGAATAGGCCTGCAGACCGTTCTGCGCGCCGTTAATGCACATCCCGCTGATAAAAATCAGCACCGACAGCGCCGCCGATCCGAAGTCCATCAACCCCTGGGACAACAGGCACAGGCAGCCGAGGAAATAGGTTGCCGCAATCACCGCTTTCGCCGAAGCACGATCCATCAGCATACCGACAAGGATCCCGCCCAGCGGGCCGCCGAGCTGGAACAAGCCGGTCATCATCGCCGCCTGCTGCAGCGACAGCCCGCCGGAGCGGAGAATGGTTGGCAGCCAGCCGTTCAGCAGATATATCACGAACAGCCCCATAAAATAGGTCAGCCACAGCGCTATCGTGCCGCGGGCATAGCCATGCCGAAACAGCTGCGCCACTTTACTGCTCCGCGTGATGGGCGGCGCATTCAGCTGGAAGACGGTGTCAGCCGTAAACTGGCCTCCAAGCCGGTTAAGCGCCCTGGCGATCTGCTCGCCCGGTAGTCGGCGCGCCACCATGCTCATCGCCGACTCCGGCAACATCACGATCATAAAGGGAAGCACCACGAGCGGCAGCACGCCGCCAAAAATCAGCGCCGAGTGCCAGCTGTAATGCGATAACAACCCGGCAGCGATAAAGCCGCCGAGGCCGGAACCCACGTTGAATCCGCTGTACATCAGGGTGATCATCACCCCTTTACGCCGCTCCGGCATATATTCCGCCACCAGCGTGACGCAATTGGGCATCACGGCGCCAAGTCCGAGGCCGGTGAGAAAGCGCAGCAGCGCCAGCTGCGACGGGCTTTGCGCCACGGCGCCGGCCAGGCTGAACAGCGCAAACAGCGCCACCGACCAGAGTAAAATGCGTTTTCGGCCGTAGCGGTCAGAAAGCGGGCCCGCCACCAGCGCGCCAATGGCGACGCCGAACATAGCCGCCCCAAGAATCGGCCCCATTTCAGCCCGGCTGATGCCCCAGTCCTCGATGAGCGCCGGGGCGACAAAGCCCATCACCGCAGCGTCATACCCATCCAGCATAATGATGATGAAACAGAGCAGCAGCACGTTCCATTGAAAGCGCGAGACCGGGCGGGCATCTATCCACGCTTTCACATCGACAACGTTCATGTGATTCATAGGGTGACTTCCTCAAGCAGGCGGTACGAATGTTCTGGTTAGTGTTTTTTTGAGTGGAACTTTCGTACTCAACTTAAGGCAGGTCACGCAGGCTGTCCGGTTCGAAAACCCGGCGACAGATATGAGTTTTATTTATAATGTGAGGGATACGACAAAAAACAGCCATTAAAAAACCCGCAGCCAACGGCGGCGGGTCAGGGCAAGAGCGACGATCAGTGCTTTGGAATAATTAAATCGCCGCGCAGCGGGCTGCCGCCCGGGTTGTCCGTTTTCTCGGTCAGCCAGTTGACGATCCGCGACGCCATCGCGTCCATGGAATATTCAATCGCCGGGATAGTCGGGATTCCGGGCAGCTGTAACGATCCGGCGAGGCTAAACACCATCACATTTTGCGGAACGGCGCGGTTAAACGCCTGCAGCTGCGGCACCACGCGCTGCGCCTGAAGCTCATCGCTCACCAGCAGCGCGTTAAAGTTCAGCGTCGTGGCGTTATTGACCAGCTCCTGCACCGCCACCGACGGCGAGGTGTTATCCAGAAACACCAGATTGCGATTAAACGGCAAAAAGTTTTTTTCCAGCGCGTGCTTGTAGCCCAGCAGCACCTGATCGGCAAAGCCGCTGCTCTGCGGATGGATCAGCGCAATCTGCCTTCTGCCCTGGCTTATCAGATAGTGGCAGGCGGTTTCGGCGGCGAAGGCGTGATCGAACTGAATGCTGTTTTCGCCCTCGCTGTCGAGGCAGTCCACCAACACCACGTCCGGGCGGTTAATATTCAGAGGAAAACGCGCGCCGATGATCAGCACGTTATCGCACAGCCCGCAGGTTAACTCCTCCAGCGAGTTCATCACGCCGCTGCTGGTGTTGGCGAAGCGCAGCAGCAGGTGCTTCTGGTGCTGGCTGAGCTGTTTTTCCAGGGCGTAGAGATAGCTGGTGGTTTGATTGATATTGTCCTGGGCGCAGATGACGCCGATGCAGCCGGTGGACTGGCTAAGCAACGACTGGGCTATCATGTTTGGCCGGTAATTGAGCGCTTCCGCCGCCTGCAGCACCGCCTGACGACTGGCTTCCTTCACGCCACGTGAGCCGCTCAACACTCGCGACACCGTGGCTTTGGAAACCCCGGCAAGTCGTGAAACATCATTGATTGTCGACATCATTTTCCCCTGCGCGGGCGCCGCGTCCCGCCAAAATCCTGTAAACCTGAATCGCTTCAATTATGACCAGCGCAGTATATCCATTTCGCCATTTGTTTGGAAACCGATTTTCCATTTCAGCGCAAAACATCGCCAAATCGACAGAATAATGTGAGCCAAATCCAATAAATCCGCCCCATAAGCAGGAGATCTTGACCACTATCACAGTTCTGCTTTTTATAAATGGAAACCGGTTTCCGTCTGATATCAAATCATCCACGCAATAACTTTTTACATTTTGAGGATGGTCGTCGATGTACAAGATTATGCTGTGCTGCTCTGCCGGAATGTCCACCAGTCTGCTGGTCAGAAAGATGGTGGAGGCGGCGAATGAACGTGATCTGCCGGTGCAGATTGACGCCTATGGCGTTTCCGAATTTGACATCCAGTTTCCGCAGTATCAGGTGGTGTTGCTAGGCCCCCAGGTGAAATACATGTTGAAAACCCTGTCTGATAAAGCGGCTCCCCTGAACATTCCCGTTCAGCCCATCGATACGATGGACTACGGTATGCAGCGGGGAGACAACGTCCTGAATTATGCTCTGTCGCTGATCGCAGCGGCGCACTGAGAGGTGTTGAAATGAGTTCTCTGTATCAGTCCATGATTGCCGTGATCGAGCAATCTATTACTCCGCTGGCAGGACGCCTTGGGCAGCAGAAATATGTTATCGCTATCCGCGATGGCTTCACTGCCGCATTGCCGTTTATGATCATCGGCTCTTTCATGCTGGTATTTATCTTTCCGCCGTTTTCACCCGAGACCACCAACGGCTTTGCCCGCGGCTGGCTCGATTTCTCCCAGCACTACCGCGAACAGCTGATGCTGCCGTTTAACCTCAGCATGGGCGTAATGACCTTCTTTATCTCGGTCGGCATTGGCGCCAGCCTCGGTCGTCAGTTTCAGCTGGATCCGGTGATGTCCGGTCTGCTGGCGTTTATGGCCTTCCTGCTGGTCGCCGCGCCCTATGCCGATGGAAAAATTTCCACTCAGTATCTGTCCGGCCAGGGCATTTTTACCGCCCTCATCACCGCCATCTACTCCACCCGCGTCTACGCGTGGCTGAAGCAAAACAACATCACCATTCGACTGCCGAAAGAGGTACCGACCGGCGTCGCTCGTTCGTTTGAAATCCTTATCCCGGTGCTGGTGGTGATTGGTACTTTGCATCCGCTGAACCTGTTTATCGAAGCGCAGACCGGGATGATCCTGCCGCAGGCGATCATGCATCTGCTGGAGCCGCTGGTTTCCGCCTCCGACTCGCTGCCGGCGATTTTGCTCTCCGTCCTGATGTGCCAGATTTTCTGGTTCGCTGGGATCCACGGCTCGCTGATTGTCACCGGCATTATGAACCCGTTCTGGATGGCTAACCTCTCGGCAAACCAGGCTGCGCTGGCGGCCGGCACGGTGTTGCCGCACGTCTATCTGCAGGGCTTCTGGGATCACTATCTGCTGATTGGCGGCGTCGGTTCAACCCTACCGCTGGCCTTCCTGCTGCTGCGTAGTCGGGCCACGCATCTGCGCACCATCGGCAAGATGGGCATCGTGCCGAGCTTCTTTAATATCAACGAGCCGATCCTGTTCGGGGCGCCGATCATCATGAACCCGATGATGTTTATCCCCTTCGTCTGCGTACCGATGGTCAACGCGGTGCTGGCTTACGGCGCGACGCGTCTTGGCTGGCTGAGCCAGGTGGTGTCCCTCACTCCGTGGACCACGCCGGCACCGATTGGCGCCTCGTGGGCGGCCAACTGGACGCTGAGCCCGGTAGTGATGTGCCTTATCTGCATGGTGATGTCGGCGGTCATTTACCTGCCGTTCCTGCGCGCCTATGAACGTTCCTTAATGAAAACCGAAGTTGAGAAAACCAAAAATAGCGTTCCGGTGGTAGAAACCGTTAGCTAATTCCTCTCCGCCCCGGAGAGATAATATGATGGCAGCGTAATAATGCAGAAAAAGGACTTTCACTGCATTATTAAATAATAAAGACCTCAGGAATACACATGATTGAATTAGAAGATGCGGTAATGGAAATTATCGTTAATGCGGGACAGTCACGCTCATTATGTTTTGAAGCGCTACATGCGGCCCGAACCGGAAATATCGACGAAGCGCGTTTACTGTTAAATGAAGCCGACGGTTACGCCCGTCGGGCGCATCAGATGCAGACCCAGCTCATCGAGCAGGATGCCGGTGAAGCGCGTCAGCCTATGACGCTGATTATGGTACATGCCCAGGATCATCTGATGAATTCGCTGCTGGCCCGCGAGTTCTCAGAAGAATTAATCCATCTGTACCAGCGTTAATTAATATGGAATAACGCCTGCGAGAATATTATTCTCCGGCGTCGCTGTACCCTAAAAAACAAATCAGCTTATTTTGGCTATATATTTTAGCCAGAATGGGATGGTTATTATCTGAAATATATTAATTATTAAAGCGAGATAACCATGAATACTGTGAAAAAACTGCCTTTAGCCATGGCGGTTGTCGCCGCGCTGTGCCCAATTTCCGTAATGGCGCAAGAATTTACTCAGGAACAGATCGACGCCATCGTCGCCAAAGCCGTTGATAAAGCGCTGGCCGAACGCCAGGCGAAAATCGACGCCGCGGCCGACAAAAAGGTCGACGTGATCACCAACCCGCAGACCACCGCCGCCTCGCCGGATATGGCCATTCCGTTCGGCCTCAAGTTCAGCGGCTACGCCCGCTATGGCGCCCACTTCCAGACCGGCGACCAGAAATATGTCGGCGTCGACGGCTCCTATAACGGCGCCTCGGCGATCGGCCGCCTGGGCAACGAAAGCAACGGCGGCGAATTCCAGATCAGCAAGGCCTTCAAAAGCGCGCAGGGGGCTATCTGGGATCTTAACGTGATGTTCGACCACTGGAGCGACGAGGTTAACCTGAAGAAGGCCTACGTCGGCGTCACCAACGTGCTGGAATCCAACCCCAACGCCTATCTCTGGGCCGGCCGCGACTTCCACCAGCGTCCGCAACAGGGGATCAACGACTACTTCTGGATGAACCACGACGGCCAGGGCGCCGGGGTGAAGAACTTTGATATCGGCGGCGTACAGTTCGACGTGGCGGCGGTGTCGCAGGTGAAATCCTGTAGCCCCGAAGTGATGGCCGACGAGACCAACCCGTCGCGCATCACCTGTACCGGCAGCTCCGACACCGGCGACAACGGCCACTACGCGCTGACCACCAAAACCCACAACATCAAGGCCGGGCCGATCGACGTCGAGGTGTACGCCAACTACGGCTTTGACTCGAAGGCGGTGGACAGCGACGCGCGCCTCGAAGCCTGGCAGGGCGGCCTGGTGCTGAGCCACACCAACGACAGCGGGGTGAACAAGGTGATCCTGCGCTACTCCGACAACTCGGATAACAGCGTCTACAACAAAACCGACGACCTGACCACGGTCTACGCCAGCTTCGAGGGCAGCCATAAGTTCACCCAGCAGGCGCAGGTGGAATATCTGCTGGCCTTCCACGACTACAACAACGGCAGGGACAACACCGACAACCGTAAAAACTACGGCGCCATCGTGCGGCCGATGTATTTCTGGAACGACGTGCACTCCACCTGGCTGGAAGCGGGCTACCAGCGCGTGGACTACGACCAGGGCGGGGATAACCACGGCTGGAAGCTGACGCTGTCGCAGAACATCGCCATCGGTATGGGGCCGGAGTTCCGTCCGATGCTGCGCTTCTACGTGACCGGCGGCCAGGTGGACAATGAGCATACCGCGAAGGTCAACGGCACCCAGGATCAGCAGCTGGATTCGCTGAACGTCGGCGGGATGTTTGAGGCGTGGTTCTGATGCGATAGCGTTGTTGAAGGAGCGTTCCCGGCTGGCGCTACGCTTAGCCGGGCTACGACTGAGGAGGCCTGCGGGATCCCCCCCAGGCCCGCGCAAGCGCAGCGCCGCCGGGCAGTCAGCCCCGTGCCCTGGTGGCGTCATCAATTCTTTATCTCTGGCTTAATCGGCGTGCGATACGCTCCAGCTTCATCATCAACAGCAGCGTGACGCCCACCAGCACGATGGTCAGCGCCGAGCCATCGGCTATATTACCGCGATCGGTCAGGCTGAAAATGGTCACCGGCAGCGTCGTCCAGCCCGGCGGATAGATCATCACCGTCGCCCCTAACTCTCCCATCGACAACGACAGGCTCAGCGCCAGCGCCGAGATCATCCATGGCGTCATCAGCGGCAGCGTCACATGGCGCAGGCGGTACCACGGTGAAGCGCCCAGGCTGGAGGCGACGTTTTCAATATCAGCGGAAATCCGCGCCAGGCCGGTCGTGACGTTGCTGAAGGTAAAGGCCGAGATCAGCACGAAATGCGCCGCCAGGACGATAAAGAAGGTGCCGTTCATCTGCAGCGGCCCCTGGCTGAAGGCCACCAGAATGCCCAGTCCCACTGAAACCGAGGGGATGGCGCTGGGCAGATAAAACATCAGCCCAAGATATTTCTGCAGCTTCGCGCCAGTCTGGCGCAGCGCCAGCGCCGCCCACATCCCGCACAGCAGCGCCAGCAGGCTGGCGCAGAAGCCCACCACCAGGCTGGAAAACAGCGAATCCCACGCCGCCCCGCGAAACGCGTTAACAAAGTGGGCAAAGGTAAAGCCGGTGGGCAGCAGGCCGTTCCATTGTTTACTCAGGCTGGAGAGTAAAATCACCGCCAGCGGCAGCAGGAAAACGCCGGCAAAAAGTGTCACCGCCAGCGCGCCCGCCGCCGCGCGGCCTTTACGCGACCAAATCAACATCGTTAACTCCTTACGCCAGTGCGCACCGCCGCCAGCCGATAGAGCATAAACAGCCCCAGCGACAGCAAAATATTGATCAGCGCAATCATGCAGGCCACGCTGTAATCCGACTCCAGAATCGCCTTGCTGTAGACCATCATCGGCAGGGTATTGACCCCTTTGGCGCCAATAAACAGCACGATACCGAACTCGTTAGTGGTCAATAACAGGCACAGGCTGCCCCCCGCCATCAGCGCCGGCAGCGCCGCCGGGAAGATAACCTGGGTAATCACCCGTAACGGATGAGCGCCGAGAATACTCGCCGCTTCCAGCTGGCTCTTATCTATCTGCCGCAGTCCCGCCATCAGCGGGCGCATCACCAGCGGCGTAAACACGGTAATCTCCGCCAGAATCACGCCGTTAATCGAATAGAGGAAGTCTACCGGCGGCAGTTCAAAAGCAAACAGCGCCATCAGGGTGCCGTTGAGCAGCCCCGCCGAGCCGTAAATAAAGGTGAACGCGAGAGTGATAAGAAAGGTCGGCAGCGCAATAAAAGTATCAATGACCCGGCCCACCAGTTGGCTGCCGGGGAACGGAATAAACACCAGAATCAGCGCCAGGACGCTGCCGAGCACCAGGCAGCCAAGGGTGGCGAACACCGCAATCTGTAAGGTATTGAGCAGCGCGCCAATAAAGCGCTTAGAGTCGATCACCTGCCAGAAGGTCTCGAGGCTCAGGTTGCCGCTGGCGTCGCGTAACGCCTGTTCGGCGATCAGCAGCAGCGGATAGAAAAACAGCGTCGCCAGCACCAGCAGCGGCAACGCCAGCCACAGATAAGGGCGCAGGTTTCGCGCCGGGGGCGTGAGTATTAAGGTTTGCGCCATCATTGCACCTCGATCAGAACCGCATCGCCAGGTTCGAAGTAGAGCGCCAGCTTATCCCCCGCGCGCGGCAGTGGATTTACGTGAGTCATGACGATCCGCACCGCTTCGCCCGCGACGTCGCACAGCAGATGCGTCAGATCGCCCTGCCAGTGCACCGACGTCAGGGTGGCGTTGAGGCGATTACTGGTTGCCGATCGCGGCGCCAGGCTCATGTGCTGCGGGCGAATGCATAACAGCTTATTGTTGCCATGCAGGCCGCCCCGGCTGAAGGCGTTAATCAGGCCGCCGCCGCAGCTTACGCTAACCAGCCCCGGCTCGGGGCTGTCTTTCAGCGCCGTCGCCTGCAGGATATTGGCGCGGCCGAGGAATTCGGCGCTAAAGCGGTTCGGCGGATAGTGGTACAGCTCGTGCGTTTCACCGTGGGCGATCAGCGACCCGTCTTTCATAATGCCGATTTTGTCCGCCAGGGTCAGCGCTTCGGTCTGATCGTGGGTAACGTAGAGGATGGTCAGCTCCGGCAGTTCGCGATGCAGGCGGGCAATCTCTTCCACCATGTTATGGCGAATTTGCGCATCCAGCGCCGACAGCGGTTCATCAAGCAACAGCACCCGAGGACGCACGGCAATCGCGCGGGCTATCGCCACGCGCTGCTGCTGGCCGCCGGAAAGCTGATGCGGATAGCGGGTGGCGTAGTCCGCCATACCGACGATTTTTAAGGCTTCAGTCACCCGCCCGGCGATAAGCCCCCTGGGCTGCTTTTGCGCCCGCAGGCCGAAGGCGACGTTGTCTTCCACCTTCATATGGGGAAACAGCGCGTAGTTCTGCACCACCATCGCCAGCCCGCGCTGGTAAGGCGGTAGGTGGGTGACGTCCGTGTCACCGATCAGGATCCGCCCGCCAGCCGGTTGCACAAAACCGGCAATCGCCCGCAGCACGGTGGTTTTCCCGGAACCGGAAGGGCCAATCAGCGCCAGCACTTCACCGGGCTCAATGGTCAATGACAGCGGTTTTAAGACCACGTTGCCGTGGTAGGAAACGCGCAGCGAGTCCAGGGTGATCCCGGAGGTCCCCGCCAGCGACGGGGAAGAGATGACGGTGGTTTTCATTAACATCAGGCTTACTCGCTATCGGTCACTTTATGCCAGCGGGCGATATCCGCCGAGAGAGAAACCGCGACGTCGTCCCAGTTGGGTTCCCAGCGCTTCACGCCGTCGAGCGCCGCCTGCGCTGCCTTAAAGTTAGCGTCATCCGGCGCCACGTCGTTGCGCACCGGTAAGCCCCAGGAGCGCGCGCTGACGCTGGATTGCGCCGGTTTATCCAGCAGGAAATTAATCAGCTTCTTGCCGTTTTCGCTGTTCGGTCCGTTCTGCACCAGCCCGATGGTGTAGGGCAGCGCCAGCGCGCTGCGCTCGCCTTTGTCGTCCGCCGGCCAGAAGATTTTGACGTTCGGATTACGCGCCATCTGCGACAGGTTCATCTGCAGATCGCCGTTGGCGACGTACAGCTCGCCTTTGTTGACCAGCGCCGTCAGCTTGCCGGTGGAGGCCGATGGGCCGACGTTATTGGCCTGCAGCTTGCCCAGATACTCGAAGCCGGCATCTTTGCCGCCAAGGCTGTGGAAGGCCTGCAGCATCACCGCGGTGCCGTCCCCCGCCTGGCCCGGCGTGGAGTACTGCAGCTTATTCTTAAAGCGGCTATCCAGCAGATCCTGCCAGCTGGCCGGCGCGGTTTTCAGCAACTGGCCGTTATAGATGAAGGTCAGATAGTTGTTCACCAGCGGCGAATAGCGGTCATTGGCGCCGGGGATCTGCGCGCTGCCCTGTGGGGTAAAAGTGGCCAGCAGCTGCTCTTTCGCGGCGCGCTGGATAAACGGCGGCACCGTGACCAGCACATCGGCCTGCGGATTGGTGCGCTCCTTCGCCAGACGCTCGACGATCGCGCCAGAGCCGCCTTCCACATACTGCACTTTGATGCCCGTCGCTTTGGTGAAGGCGTCAAACTGGCTCTGATACCAGCTGTTATCGCCGTCATGCAGGCCGTCGGCGGAGTAAACCGTGACGACGCCGTCCGCCCAAACCGGGGAGCTGGTCAGCGCGAACAGGGACAGCAGAGCAAGTCGGGAGAGTTTCATCGTGTTAGCCTCATCGCAGTTAGTTGTTCTGGTGTAGACCAGATTTGCGTTCACGCTACCGAGGGTTTATGACAAAACAATGAAAGAAGTGTGTCGAAAGAGTTAAAGCGAAGGGGATACGTCGCCCCCGGTTAACGCTGACGCCACCGGGGATACGGGAAGGGTTAATACAATAAAATCAATGGGTATCGACTTCGATCCGCAGGCTGTCATGCCGCCAGTATTCGATATCGTAATCAAGAATACGCCCGTGCTGATCGTAATTCAGCCTGCGCAGCAGCAGCGCCGGGCGCCCCTCCATCACCCCCAACGCCTCTGCGGCCTGCGGCGGCATGGAGGTGGGATAAAACGACAGATGCATACTGGTATAGATCAGGTCGTAGTGACTCTGATAAATCTCGGTCAGACTGCCATTGAGATCGTGGCGCAGCAGCTCCGGCACCCGGGCCGGCAGGCAGTGGTTTTCGCAATAGCACACCGGACGCCCGTCGGCATAGCGCAGGCGGGTCAGCAGGTAGACCTGATCGAAGGGCTGCAGCGCCAGCGGCGCCATCACATCCAGCGGCACGGCGGTTAAGCGGCCATCAAGCAGCACCGTTTTCGGCTCACGTCCCTGTTCGAGACACAGCTTGTGGAAGTTGGTGTTCTGCGTCGGATCCAGCCACAGACGCTCCGGCGTCACAAACCAGCCGCGGCGGTCGGCGCGGTAGATCACGCCGCTGGCCTCCAGCTGCGCCAGGCTCTCGCGTACCGTAATCCGGGTCGTGTTGAACAGCGCGCACAGTTCGCGCTCGGAAGGCAGCTTATCGCCGCTTTTCAATGCGCCGTTTTGAATACGCGCCTGCAGCTGCGCCTTAATCATCAGGTATTGCGGCATCTCGCCAGAGGGTGATTTCATGTTTACTCACTGCCACTTTTGGTGCGCTCATTATACATAGCCAGATGAATTTTTTGTTGCAGCGCCACATTTCCTTTGACCCTGCCCCGGCTTTGTCTCCATGATAAATATCAATCTGGTATAGACCAAATGGTGAGACAAATGAGTTCACGGAATTACCTGCTGCTGACTCCCGGCCCGCTAACCACCTCCCGCACGGTGAAAGAGGCGATGTTGTTCGATAGCTGCACCTGGGATGATGATTACAATCTCGGCGTGGTACAGACCATTCGCCAGCAGCTGGTGCAGCTGGCCACCCCGGCCGACGGTTATACGGCGGTGCTGCTGCAGGGCAGCGGCAGTTACGCGGTCGAAGCGGTGCTCGGCAGCGTCATCGGCGAACAGGGCAAAGTGCTGATCGTCAGCAATGGCGCCTATGGCGCGCGTATGATTGAGATGGCGCAGCTGATGGGTATCGCCTTTCATCCTTACGATTGCGGCGAAGTCGCCCGTCCGGACGCGGCGGCGATCGCGCGTATCCTGCAGGATGACCCGATGTTCACCCATATCGCGATGGTGCATAGCGAAACCACCACCGGCATGCTCAACCCGATCGAAGAGGTAGCCGCGCTGGCGAAGGAGTATGGCAAACGCTATATCGTCGATGCGATGAGCAGCTTCGGCGGCATTCCGCTGGATATCGCCGCGCTGAATATTGACTATCTGATAAGCTCCGCCAACAAATGCATTCAGGGCGTGCCGGGCTTCGCTTTCGTCATCGCCCGCGAATCGGAGCTGGCCACCTGCAAAGGCCGCTCGCGCTCGCTGTCGCTGGATCTTTACGCCCAGTGGCGCTGTATGGAGGATAACCACGGCAAGTGGCGCTTCACCTCACCGACCCATACCGTGCTGGCCTTCGCTCAGGCGCTGAAAGAACTGGCCCAGGAGGGCGGCGTCAGCGCCCGCCATCAGCGCTACAGCCACAATCAGCGCCGACTGGTCGCCGGAATGCGCGCGCTCGGCTTCCGGACGCTGCTTGATGACAGCCTGCACTCGCCGATCATTACCGCCTTTTATTCGCCGGACGCGCCGCAGTATCGCTTTCACACCTTCTACCAGAAGCTGAAAGATCAGGGCTTCGTTATCTATCCGGGCAAAGTGTCGCAAAGCGATTGCTTCCGCATCGGCAACATCGGCGAAGTCTACGACGCCGACATCACCGCCCTGCTGGCGGCCATCGACAACGCCATGTACTGGAAACAATAAGGAACCGCCATGAACCGTATCACCGCACTCATCCTCGACTGGGCCGGCACCACCGTGGACTTCGGCTCCTTCGCGCCGACGCAAATTTTCGTCGAGGCCTTCCGCCAGGCCTTCGATATTGAGCTCTCCCTTGAAGAGGCCCGCGTGCCGATGGGGCTTGGCAAATGGCAGCACATTGAGGCGCTGGGCAAACTGCCGTCGGTCGATAGCCGCTGGCAGGCGAAATTTGGTCGGCCAATGACGGCTGCTGATATTGATGCGATCTACGCCGCGTTTATGCCGCTGCAAATCGCTAAGGTTGTCGATTTTTCCGCTCCGATCGCCGGCGTGGTCGACACCCTCGCCGCGCTGCGCGCCGACGGACTGAAGATCGGCTCCTGCTCGGGCTATCCGCGTCCGGTGATGGAAAAGCTGGTTCCAGCCGCCGCCGCCCAGGGCTATGCCCCGGACCACTGGGTCGCCACCGATGACCTTGCCGCCGGCGGGCGTCCCGGGCCGTGGATGGCGCTGCAGAACGTAATTGCCCTTGGCATAGACGATGTGGCCCACTGCGTGAAGGTCGATGACGCCGCACCGGGCATCAGCGAAGGGTTACATGCCGGGATGTGGAGCGTCGGCCTGGCGGTGTCCGGTAACGAATTCGGCGCTACCTGGGAGGCGTACCAGACGATGTCGAAAGAGGAAATCGCCACCCGTCGCGAGCGGGCGGCAGGCAAGCTGTATGCCGCCGGGGCGCATTATGTGGTTGATACCCTGGCGGACCTGCCGGAAGTGATTGCCGACATCAACGCCCGGCTGGCAAAAGGCGAACGGCCTTAAGCAGGTGAATTCACCTTCACTTTGGCCGCCACCAACAGGCCGGTAAACAGCATTAATACCCCTGACAACACCAGCGGCGACAGCAGCCCTAAGTGGTCAAGCGCAATGCCGCCGACCGCGGCGCCGCAGGTGTTGGCCAGCTGGATTACCGCCACCTGAATCGACCCGGCTTTTTCCGCCTGATCGGAGAGTGAACGGGTGATCCACGTTGACCACCCCACCGGGATCAAGGCGAACGCGAAGCCCCAGATAATTGCCACCGTCGAGGCGACGATTTTGCTTTCTCCCCACAGCACCAGCGCCGCCGCGCAGGCGGTCAACACCAGCGGCGCAATCGCCAGCGCCGCTTTCACCGAGCGTTTGAGCAGCACCGAGGAGAGCGACGTGCCGATGAAGCTGGCGATACCAAAGCTCAGCAGCACCAGCGTCAGGCCATCGACATCAAACCCGGCGAGGGTCATGTAGACCGGGCGAATATAGGTAAAAAAGGCGAACTGTCCGGCAAAGGCCATGAAAATGGCGCACATGCCGGCCATCACCCCCGGCCGCTTCAGCAGGCCAAACATATTTTGCTGCTGAGCCGCCGATTCACCAGGCAGCGACGGCAGCGCTTTCAGCACCCAGAGCGTACACAGTACACCCATCACCGCCGCGCCGTTAAACACGTTGCGCCAGCCGATAAGCCCGCCAAGGAAACTGCCCAACGGGGCGGCGATCACCAGCGCGATGGATACCGCGCCGAAGATAATCGACAACGCTTTCGGCACCACGCGCATCGGCACCAGCCGCATGGTCAGCGAGGCTGACATCGCCCAGAAACCGCCGAGCGCCAGCCCCAGACAGGCGCGTCCCAGCAGCAGCAGGGTGAAGCTATCGGCAAAGGACACCAACAGGCAGGAAAGGGTCAGCAGCAGCGAAAAGAGGATCACCACGTAGCGGCGATCGGTTTTGCCAATGACGGAAGTGATAAACAGGCTGGAAAACATCGCGACGAATGCCGTCGTCGTCACCGACTGCCCGGCCATCCCTTCGGAGATACCTAAATCCAGCGCCATCGGCGTCAGCAGGCTGACCGGTAGAAATTCGACGGTAATCAGGCAGGCGACGCAGAAAGCAACCGCGAAGACCGCCGACCAGTTTGGTCGCGCGAGTTCGCGTGCATGGGGTTTGGCTTCATTTGAATAACTCATGAGTGACCTGCGAAGAAAGTGGCGGAAAGCTGCGCAGTGTAACATTTTGTTTGTGACGCATTTAACGTTTTCGCAACTCTTCTCGCTTTTCATAAGAGGATGCGTAGCTGCTCGCATGTTTAAAAAAACGATGCTTGCTATCGCTTTAACAAATCTCAGGAGAATTTAATATAGCACTATGTGCTATACTTTTAACGACAGGATGTCAGCAATGCGTATCTTCAAAACCAAATGGTTCGCCAGAGAGGCTAGCTCTCATGGCATTTCCGACGACGAGCTCTACCAGGCAATTCAATCTGCGCTTCAGGGCAAGGTGGTTGATTTAGGAGGAGGGGTTTATAAAAAGCGACTCAACAAGAATCGCGATCGCGCAATCATCCTTACCAAAAGCGCAGGGTATTGGTTTTATACCTTTCTATATGCCAAACAGGATATGGCCAATATCAACCATCGCGAGTTAATGGGTTTTCGTGAGTTAGCAAAACACTATGCCAATCTCTCTTAAGAGAAAACGACGGTCTTAGTTAAAAGTAAAGAACTGGTGGAGATTTGCGATGACAGCAAAAAATAAATACAAAAGCCCGGCTTTCGAAGCGATCCATAGCGCTGCGTCGGGGCTATTCAGCGTTGGCGCAATCCCACAGGAAACAATGCGCCATTTTGATGAATCATGTCTCGGTAGCGTAGCCGCACTTCAACCCATTGAAATTAAAGCGCTACGTGAACAACTCAATGTTAGCCAACCCGTGTTCGCTCGTTATCTGAATACCAGCGTGTCTACCGTGCAAAAATGGGAGACTGGCGCTAAGCGACCAAGCGGAATGTCATTAAAATTGCTTAGCGTCGTACAAAAACACGGCCTGAAAATCCTACTGTAGTTATCCTGCCGGATGGCGCTTACGCTTATCCGGCCTACAAGGAACACAAGGAAGACAAAGGTTTGAAGCACAGGCCGGATAAGGCGCAGCCGCCATCCGGCACTCGGATTTACTCGCCGCGAGCCGATTTCACCAGCCCGCAGATCCACTCCTGGTGGCCGTTAATCATCGGATTGGGCAAGGTACGCGCCAGCTCCTGCGCCGGAACGCCCTTTTGCGACTCCTGGGTGAGGATACGCACGCGCCCGCCGGGCAAATCTTCAAACAACCACGCGTGGATCACATCAAGCCGCGTTGTTGCATCCCCTTCCGCCCAGCCGTGCCAGGCTACGCGCGCCGCCTGGCCGGCAACGGGAGGAACATATTCGGTAATCTGCGCCTCAATCGGAAAGCCGAAGGTGCTGAAGCTGAAGCGGGCGTTGGCGCTGAGGTTCGGGCCGCTGCCGTCATGGAAATGGATATCGGCAACGTTGCTGTAATAGCCCGGCCACAGCGTGGTGTCATCGAGCTGTGCCCAAATCTCGGCCGCCGTCAGGCCGCTGACGATAATTTCATTGGAGGCAAAGTTGTCGGTCGTACCCGGCAGATACTCTTCCGGCCAGACAATGGCGCTTTGCTGTAGAGACTGTTTCATGTTTCACCTCGTGAACGATTGATATAACGAGGTTAATCATGCGCCGGGCAGTGATATAAAGCGAATCACCATCTTTGATGACCATCATAAGCAAGGGTGATATCAGTGCAGCCAGTGCACGCCCTCTTCCGGCAGGAACAGCGCATTATAGCGTTGCTGCAGGTGATACAGATCACTGACATCCGGGTCCAGTTCGCGCAGAAACCCTTGCGCCAGACGGATCTGCGCATCGGTAATCGGCGCCGCTAAACGCGCTTTTTGCATCAGGCGATACCAGTCATGCAGGTTTTTTTCGCTGGCGTCAACGATAGCGGTCTGCCAGATGAGCAGCACCTGGGCGGCATTCTGCAGATGCGCTTCATTTGGTCGCTCGAGGTAGCGCAAATACTCATGACCGGCGGTTTTGCCCAGCTGATCGATCATCGATTCCACCGGAACAGGCGTCATGCCCAGGCGTTCGCTCAGACGACGAATCGCGCGGCGTGAATCAGAGGTAAGCACCCGAAATCCCACAACAAACACCACTACCAGGGTGGCCAGTCCTATCCAGATCATGCATCCTCTCATCCAATCGCGGCCTCACTATCATAATGGGAATTTGCCTGCTGTCGACTGCCGGACGTACCATAATGTGACTTATCGCGTTTGCGGATGGCTATCATGAAATCTGATATCAGAAACCTCGATCTCAACCTGCTGAAAGCCCTGGATGCGTTGCTCGATGAGCGCAGCGTCACCCGGGCGGCAGCGCGGCTAGCACTCACCCAGCCAGCGGTCAGCGGCATGCTCACTCGCCTGCGCGACGCCTTTAATGACCCGCTGTTTATCCGCGCCCCGCACGGCATGGTGCCGACGCTGCGCGCCCAGGCGTTGGCGGCTCCGGTAAAGCAACTGCTGACCGATGCCGAAGCCCTGCTGCAACCCGCGGTTTTCGATCCGCTGGAGGCTGACTTCACCTGGACCATCGCCGCGACGGATTATGCGTTGAAAGCGGTGATCGTGCCATTTATCGCCGCGCTGAAGCCAATGGCGCCGGGTATCCGCGTGCGCATTATTCCCGAATCTCCGGCCACGCTGCTGGCACAGACCGAACGCGGCGAAGTGGATATTGCGTTGTTAACGCCCCACGATACGCCGCCGGAACTGCACAGCCGGGCGCTGTATCAGGAAGAGTATGTCTGTCTGCTGCGCGAAGACCATCCCCAGGCCAACCAGCCGCTAACGCTAGACCGCTTCTGTGCGCTGGAACATGTTCTGGTTTCATGGCAGGGCGATAGCTTTCGCGGCGTGACCGACGACGCACTGGCGGCGCTTGGTCGGACCCGGCGAGTAGGATTGTCGGTCAGCAGTTTTCTGGTGTTGCCGGAAGTGCTGGCGGTGAGTGACATGATTGCCGTAGTACCACGCAGGCTGGCGAAAATGGCCAGCGGCATGAAAATCGCTACTCCGCCGCTGGCGATCCCCGGGTTTACCAAAAGTATGGCCTGGCACGAACGCAATCATCGCGATCCGGCTCAACAGTGGCTGCGGGAGCTGCTGCTACAAACCAGCCAGCAGAAACGATAAAAAAAGCCCGGCGCAATGGCCGGGCAAGGTTACCCAATACCTGGTGAATCAGGCGGTCTGCAAAACGCGGTTCTTTTTCTCGCGGCGAATTTTACGCTCTTCGAAGATAGCCACGATGGCCATCAGGCAGATACAGCCGATGGCGGCGGCGTCCAGCGCCGCAAAGGTGCCGGCCCAGCCGGTGAGGCCAAAGACCGGGGTGCCGTCGGCGATCATCCCGAGGCCCAGCTTGGCGAAGCTATCGCCGATCAGATAGGCGAAAGTGCCCTTGATCCCATCGGCGGCGCCGATCGCTTTTTTCGGTACGAAGCCAACGGCGGCGACGCCAATCAGCAGCTGCGGGCCAAACACCAGGAAGCCCAGCGCAAACAGCGAAGCCAGATAGACGTACTGATTGCTGGCATGTTGATAAACACCGAGAGTGGCGATAATCAGCGCCAGCGCGATGCAGGCCACCAGCGCGCGGCGGCCGTTGGCCAGGTCCGACAGCCAGCCCCACAGCAGCGTGCCAACCAGGGCGCCGACCTCAAACAGGGTAAACCCCTGAATCGCCACCTCTTTCGACAGCTTCAGCTCCTGGAAGGCATACACGGTGGACCATTGATCGATACCGATACGCACCACGTAGAGGAAGATGTTGGAGAAGCACAGCAGCCAGATCACTTTGTTTTTCAGCACGTACTCAACAAAGATCTGCCACTTGGTCATCGCGTTTTCTTCGGTCTCTTTATCCTCTTCGCTGATCGCTTCGCCAAACAGCTCCTCCGCCGTGCCGAGGCCGTAGGATTCCGGCGAGTCGCTACCGTAGCGCAGGCCAATAAAGCCGACGATCAGCGCAATAATCGACGGGAAGATAAACATGCCGATCACGTGGCCGTCGAACAGATAGTTGGCGCCAAACAGCGCCACGCCCGCCGCGCCGGCGCCGCCGAGGTTGTGAGAGATATTCCAGAAGCCGAGGAAGGTGCCGCGTTTGCGTCGTGGCGTCCATTTGGTGATGGTGGAATAGCTGCACGAGCCGCCGGTGCTCTGGAAGAAGCCGCTTAGCGCATAGAAGGCGATCATCAGGAACAGGCTGGTGGAACCCGCACCCATACTGGCGCTAAAGCCCAGCATGCAGATGGCGGAGAGGATCAGCATAAACGGCAGGAACTGCTTGGTGTTTTTGCCATCGGCATAGTAGGAAACCAGGGTTTTCCCTACGCCGTAGGTAATGGAGAAGCCCAGGCCAATCATCCCCAGCTGGGTCATGCTCAACCCGTAGGTGGAGATCATGTCGTTCTGCGCAATATTAAAGTTCTTGCGGATCAGGTACATGGTCAGGTAGCCAATGAAGACCACCAGATAGGACTGCATGAAAGGTTTGAACCACATTTTGCGCCGCACGTCGAGCGGCAGATCCAGGGTCGGCTTACGAACCTGATTCAGAAAGGCCAGCATGGGTATCTCCTGAGCTGATTTTTTATGCCTGCGTCATAGCCAGGCATTGTAAAAATCAGCGCGCCGTCTGGCCTGAGACGGCGTCCAGGTGAAACCGGGAAAATTTCTTAGTTTTGCCCCATTCGCGGCGAAAGAGTGAGATGCATCACGCTTCACTGGCGGCGCGCGGCGCCTGCGCGTTTAAGAACGGCAGCAGCAGCAGCGCGGAAATGCCGGCGGCAATCGCGATCGCCACGAAGAATCCGGTCCAGTGCCAGATATCCATTACCTGCGCCAGCGGCCAGCCGGAAAGCGACGCGCCAAGATATGCGAACAGGCCGACAAACCCGGTAGCCGCCCCGGCGGCCTCTTTATGCGAACACTCCGCCGCCGCCATGCCGATCAGCATCTGCGGGCCGAAGACAAAGAAACCGGTGGTGAAGAAGCAGGCCGCCTGCATCACGTAGCTGGCGAACGGCATCAGCCACAGGCCGCCAACCGACAGCAAAATGCCGGCGGCGAAGATCAGGTTCATCGGTCCGCGATTGCCGTTAAACAGCTTATCCGAGCCCCACCCCGCCACCAGCGCGCCGATAAATCCGCCCAGCTCGAACATGGTCACCGCCGAGTTAGCGGTCACCAGATCGACGCCAAGCGTCTCCGACATATACAGATTGCCCCAGTCGTTAATCGCCGCCCGCACCACGTACACCAGCACATAGCACAGCGACAGCAGCCAGATATAGGGGTTTGCCAGCACGTATCGGGTGAGGATCTCTTTGCGCGTCAGCCCGGCGCCCTCCTGCTGCTGGGCAATCTCCAGCGCATCGTGACGCCAGTCGCCCACGGCGGGTAGCCCCACCGCCTGCGGACGATCGCGCAGCCGCCAGCACAGATATAATCCGGCGAGGATCGCCAGGCCGCCGGCGATGGTCATCCCCGTGCGCCAGCCGTAATGTAGCGCCGCCGCTCCCACCACCATCGGGATCAGCGCGCCGCCCACGTTATGCGCCGTATTCCACAGCGCCCACCAGCCGCCGCGTTCGGTGCGTGAATACCAGGCCGTCAGCAGCCGGGCGCAGACCGGCGAGCCCCAACCCTGAAAGAAGGCGTTCAGTGCCCACAGCAGGGCGAAGGCCCACAGTGAGGAAGAAAAACCGAACAGAATATTCACCACCCCGGTGGCGATAAGCCCCAACCCCATAAAATAACGGGCATCGGAGCGGTCGCTGACGATACCGGAGAAAAATTTCGACAGTCCGTAGGTGATGTAAAACAGCGTGGCCAGCAGACCGATATCGCTGCGGGTCAGCACGTTGCTGGCGAGAATGTCAGGCACCGCGGCGTTAAAGCTTTTGCGGGTGAAATAGAACAGCGCGTAGCCCAGCCAGATGGTCAACAGGATATGGCGGCGCCAGTAGCGATAACGCGCATCAAGCTCGCGTTTATCGCTAATCGGCGCAGCGTCAGGCGGGGCTTTTAAAAAGGCGAACATCAGCGATCCTCTCAGGCGTAACGCAGCGGTAGATTGACGCACACCCGGGTACCGTGGGTGCAGGAGATCGTCAGCGTGCCCCCCAGGGCGGTCACGCGCTCGCGCATGCCGGTCAGACCGAATCCCTGCGCGCTGGATCCCGGCGGCAGGCCGCAGCCGTCATCCTCCAGCACCAGCATCAGACGCTCCTCCTGCTGCCAGCCCTGCAGGGTCACGGCGCTGGCGCTGGCGTGCTTGACGATATTGTTCAGTCCCTCCTGGCAGACGCGGAACAGGGTCACGCGCTGGTTTTCGCTCAGCCCCGCCTCGTTAATCCGCCAGTCGAGATGGCTGACAATGCCGCGGTCCTCCAGCTCCATCTCGCGCATCAGAGAACGTACCGCCTGCTCCAGCGGCAGGTCGTCAAGCTGGCGCGGACGCAGGCGGCCCAGCAGGCGACGCACCGAGTCGTAAACCCCTAGCGAGAGGTGTTCAATCAGCTGGCCGCTCTGGCGAACGCTGGCGTTGTCCGGCGCCAGCCGCTGGACGATCCCCGCCTGGGTGCGTATTGCGGTGATGGTCTGGCCAATATCATCATGGAGCTCGCGGGCGACGTCGCGGCGCACGCTCTCTTCGGTCTCCAGCAGGCGATCCGCCAGACGACGATTACGCGCCAGCTCGTTCTGTAGCGACTGGTTAAGCTCGCGCAATCGCTGGATCCCCGCCCCCAGCAGCAGCCCGGTGAGGCTCTGCGCCAGCAGCGAAAGCAGGAGATCGACGGGGTGATCGTGCCAGGTCTGGCTGGCAATCAGGGCGATAGCGTTCATCAATGTGGCGATCAGCGCGCCCTGCCAGCCGTAGTGCCAGGCGAGGGCGATAATCGGCAGCGCAAGGCAAAACGGGGTAAAGCGGGAGAGCTCGGCGGGCAGCCCAAGCTGCAGCCACAGGCTAATGGTGAATAACAACAGATACCAGATCAGATGCCGCCCGCGCCAGTTTACCGGCTGCGCCACCAGCGACGGCCCCAGGGGCCGCCAGACGGTGCTGGTGAGGTAGTGCCAGAACACCAGACAGGTCGGCGCCAGAGTCAGGCCGCCGGTGAGCGTCAACAGCAGGGCGTTAAGACCCTCGTCCCCCTCCGCCAGCCAGGGCAGCGATTGCAGAAGCGCGGCGGCCATTAACGCCCCGCCCTGACGCAGAAGCGTCAGCCAGTCGCGCTGCTGGCGATATCGCGAGATCAGCGCCACCGGCAGGAGGGTCAGCAGGCTTCCGGTCATCAATATTATCGGGTGCGCCAGCGCTACTTCCTGCGCCAGCCAGAAGATCAGCAGCCACTCGGTTCCCAGCAGCACCGGCCAGTAGCCGCGCGGGCACTGCAGCATCAGCCCCAAACGCAGGCCGAAGGGGAACAGCAGCACCGCCAGATCGGCGCGCTCCACCAGATGCAGGCTGATGCTCCACAGACAAAACCAGGCGGCGGCGAAAATAAAGGCGCAGCCGATCACCGACAGCAGGCGCGGGAGTATGGTCTTCATTGCCAGCTGTCAAACATACGGCGCGCCAGCTCGACGTCATTGTTGACGCCCAGCTTTTCCAGCAGGTTAGCGCGGTGAACGTGGACGGTTTTCGGCGACAGTCCGAGCTCAGCGGCGATCTCTTTCACCGCCATGCCCTCCGCCAGCTTTTCCGCCACCTGGCGTTCGCGTTTGGTGAGCGGATCCTGGCGCCCGGCGGCCAGCTTCATGGCGATATCCGGTGTGAGATAGCAGCCGCCCGCCGCCACCGTGCGCACCGCGGCGATAAGTTCGTCCGGGCTGCAGCGTTTCGACAGAAAGCCCCGCGCGCCGGCGTTAAGCGCCTGCTCGACCAGCGCCGGGCTGTCGTGCACCGACAGCATGATGGTCGCCATCCCCTTCGGCAGCTGGCTGAGCAGCGCCAGCCCGGAAATATCCGGCATTGAGATATCGCAGATACAGACCTGAACGCCGCGCCCCGGCAACCCCGCCAGCGCCTCGCGGCCGCTGCCGAATTCGGCGACAACCTGAAAATCAGTTTCCAGCCCCAGCAGCTGAGCAAAGCCGGAGCGGACAATCAAATGATCGTCAATAAGGGCGATGGTGGTCATGATAGGGTCCTGGTGCCTGAGGCGACAAAGCGCTGTGTCCGTAGGCCGGATAAGCGCAGCGCCATCCGGCAAAGGCGCTTACCTTAACCATAAGCACCTTACCGTTCAAGCCTTGCGCGATTTACTCAAAGAACACCGCAATTTTGTTAAACATGGTGGGATCGGACTGGTTACGCGCCACTTTGGTGACATCTTCCAGCTTTTCAATCTGGCTAATCATCTGCCCGAGACGCTGATCGTCGTTCACCAGCAGCCAGATGCGGCTGTGTTCGCTGCCCTGAATCGGTAGACAAAGAATCCCTTCGACGTTAAAAGCGCGGCGGGCAAAAAGCCCGCAGACGTGGGTCATGACGCCGGGGTGGTTGCGGACGGTGAGTTCCAGAATGACGTTTTCACAGTGTTTTTGCATGGCTTATTCCCCCACCATTTCAGTATTGGCCGCACCCGGCGGTACCATCGGATACACTTTCTGCTGCGCGTCGATGCGCACGTGGATCAGCGCCGGTCCCGGACGAGCGATGATCGCCTGCAGCGCCGCCTGCGGATCGGCTTCGTTATTTAAATCACAGGTTTGCAGGCCAAAACCGGCGGCAATCTGCATAAAGTTAATCATCCCTGGATAAGTGGCGGCAAAAACGCCCTGCTGATAAAACAGGCTCTGCTGCTGATGCACCAGCCCCAGCGCTTCGTTGTTCAGCAGAATAATTTTTACATCCAGCTGATTTTCAGCGGCGGTAGCCATCTCCTGAATATTCATCATCAGGCTGCCGTCGCCGGAGAAGCAGATAACCTTGCGCTGCGGATTCGCCAGCGCCGCGCCAATCGCCGCCGGCAGGCCGAAGCCCATGGTACCGAGGCCGCCGGAGGTCAGCCACTGGCGCGGACGGTTGAGCGGGTAGGCCTGCGCCGTCCACATCTGGTGCTGGCCAACGTCGGTAGTGATGATCGCTTCATCATCCACGCAGGCTGCCACGGCGTTAATCAGGCCGTAATGGGAAAGCGGGTCGCTTTCCTGCGGGATGGCGCAAGGGAATTCGCGCTGCAAGTCGGCCACCAGCTGGCGCCATTCCTCGCGCGGCTGCGCCTCAATCTGCGGGTTCAGCTGGGCTAAGACTTCCGCCACATCGCCCTGAATCGCCACGTGCGGTTGCTTGATTTTGCCCAGCTCGGCGCGGTCGATATCGACGTGGATAATCTTCGCGTTCGGGCAGAACTGCTCGGTCTTGCCAATCGCCCGGTCATCAAAACGCGCGCCTAAAACAATCAGTAAATCCGCTTCCTGCAGAATGAAGTTGGTGCTGCGCGCACCGTGCATCCCCAGCATCCCCAGCGACAGCGGGTGCGCCTTCGGCAGCATGCCCAGCGCCATCAGGGTCATGGTGGTTGGCAGATTGGCTTTTTCCGCCAGCTCACGGATCTCCTGCGGCGCGTTAATCACCCCGCCGCCCAGATAGAGCACCGGACGCTTCGCCGCATTGATCATCGCCGCCGCTTCGCGCACGCTTTCGTGGGCGAATGCCGGCGGAGCGGCGCGCTCGCCCGGTTCCGGCAACGTTTCCAGCTCAATGGTCGCCGACTGTACGTCCTTAGGAATGTCTATCCACACCGGCCCGGGACGCCCGGACTGAGCAATACGGAAGGCGTCGCTGATCACCTGCGGCAGCTCGGCGATGTCGCGCACCAGATAGTTATGTTTGGTGATGGGGATAGAGATGCCGTAGGTGTCCACTTCCTGGAAGGCGTCGGTGCCAATCATCGATGCCGGCACCTGGCCGGTGATGCAGACCAGTGGAATCGAATCCAGGCGGGCATCGGCGATCGCCGTCACCAGGTTCGTCGCCCCCGGGCCGCTGCAGGCCATACAGACCGCTGGTTTGCCTTCGGTACGCGCCATCCCCTGGGCGATAAAGCCCGCGCCCTGCTCGTGGCGCGCCAGGATGTGGCGGATCTGCGTGCTCTGGCTTAAGGCATCGTAAATAGGCAGGATGGAGCCGCCCGGAATGCCGCTAACCATAGTGATACCCTGGCGTTCCAGTAAATGAACAACCAGCTGCGCGCCGGTAAAGCGCATTGTGTTTGATGTGGTGCCCGAACTTGCCATGCTCCAGTCCTTTTCTTCTGGGCCGACTTTACCGGGGGGCTCGCCAACAAAAAACCCCGCTCGGTTTGCGCCGGCGGGGTTTGGAATTCGTGTTGTTCCGGACCCTACGGCGCATTGCCGACGACGACCACCACAGACACGACGACCACCGCGGCTGGCGCGGTTTTTAGTAGGGTCGAAGCGATCAGGGTTGCGTTCATTAGGGACCTGTTGTGTCGAAAAATAAGCTGAATTTATACAAACACAGGTTTTACGTTTTCACAATGGATTTATTTTCATCCACGAAAATTTGCGCGAAAGATCACAGTTCGGCGCAAAAGGGCAGAAAACAAAAAACCCCGCCGGAGCGAGGTTTTTATCAGTATGGTTACAGGTGGTAGCCGCAAGCACACTGTATTACGTCAACGCCAAAAGTATACGCGATCGCTGCAGTTCGCGCAATTTAAGGTCGCTTTTTCTCTGCCATAGAGTATGGGCGAGAGCGGCGGATTTGTCCAAAAAATACTGTTCATCCATACAGTATTTATCTATACTGGGTGTGTTCATGGTGTGCCATTCGGGGGCCGCAAGTTTGACCGGCGCAACGAAGTCCTGGCTGAAACGGGTGGTGCCGTCAGTGCCTTAACCCCGAGAGAGCACACTGTGTTACGTCAACAACGTGCAGTCACTGGTCCGCGCGGCAACGCGTGGTTCAGCGCTGCGCACCCCTGTCGTTGCTGGCGGCGGGCCGGGAAGCCGTCCACGGAAGGAGCAATCATTGGCCAGGGCGACGCCGCCGGCGACAGGCAGGGATAAGCTGGCAACAGGCAGCGGAAAGGTACGTCAGCTTATTGTGCTCCTTAACCACAGGAGACGCGCGTATGGGCGGAATGGATATTATTATTTTAATCCTGAAACTCATGGTTGCTGTGTTGCAACTACTTGATGCAGTCCTGAAACAGTTCCGCTGATTCAGGTTCAAGTCGCACCTGAGGGGGGCGGGAAACCGCCCCCCTGCAGGCGCCCGCCGGGCGTCCCGGGATGACTTGATGGAGGAAGCTATGCCACCCCTGTTAATTGCCGCCACGACGCCGGATGCCCCGGGGTTCGCGGCGCTGCGCACCGAAAGCCTTGAACAGCATTTCAATATGCTGCGCCGCCTGGCGGAAAACTGGCAGAGCGGCAAAAACCGCTTTACCGCGCCGGGCGAAACGCTGCTGGGCGCCTTTGTGAACCACCAGCTGGTTGGGGTATGCGGCATCAATAGCGATCCCTTCAGCCCGCAGCCGCGGGCCGGGCGTATTCGCCATCTCTACATCAGCGAGCGCTACCGCCGCCGGGGGATCGGCCAGCAGCTGCTGGTCTCGGTTATCACCCACTCCAGCGCCTGGTTTGATTTTCTGAACACCCACGCCCCGGCGCAGGCCTGGCCCTTTTATGAAAGACTTGGCTTTCGCCCGGTGTACGATGAACCGCGGGTGACGCATCGCCTGTTTTGTTCGCTGTAGCCCCGCTGGCTGGCAGCGCGGGCGCGTGTTACAGTCCGGTGACCTTCACTGTTGAACCTGTCTGCGATGACCATCACCGTATTCTGCATTTTGCTGTTCGCCGCCCTGCTGCACGCCAGCTGGAACGCTATTGTCAAAGCCAGCGGCGATAAAATGTACGCGGCGATCGGCGTCAGCGGCTCGGCCGCGCTGATCGCGCTGGTGATGCTGCCCTTTTCCCCGCAGCCAACGCTTGCCAGCGCCCCCTATCTGCTGGCGTCGTGCGCGTTACAGGTGGTGTATACGGTGCTGGTGGCGAAGACCTATCAGGTGTCGGATATGAGCCAGACCTATCCGCTGATGCGGGGAACTGCCCCATTGCTGGTGGCGGCGATAAGCGTGCTGTTTCTCGGCGATCGTTTGTCGCCGCTGGCCTGGCTGGGCATCGGCGTCATCTGCCTGGCTATTCTGGCGATGGCCTTTAACGGCCGCGCCAGCTCGCGCAAAGGCATCGTGCTGGCGCTGATCAACGCCTGCTTCATCGCCGGCTATACGCTGGTGGACGGCACCGGCGTCCGGCTGGCGGGCTCGGCGCTGGGCTACACCCTGTGGACCTTTTTTATGAACGGCTTCTGCCTGCTAAGCTGGGCAATGATGACCCGCCGCGCTGAAGCCAGCCGCTATCTGCGCCTGCACTGGCGAAAAGGTATCCTCGGCGGTATCGGCACCATGGGCTCCTACGGCCTGGCGCTGTGGGCGATGACCCAGGCGCCGCTGGCGGTGGTCGCCGCGCTGCGTGAAACCTCCATTTTGTTCGGCGCGCTGATCGCTTTTATCGTCCTGAAAGAGCAACTGATGCCGCTGCGCATCTTCGCCGCCTGCGGGATTGCCGCCGGGGCGATCCTCCTGCGCCTTGCGTAGCCTGCAATGGCAACATTAGTTGCCGTTCCTGTTTACATAATCTGCCTGGAATTCCCTCAACAATCGGCACTTTGCAGTTGTTCTGTCATTTTTATATGGTAGATTCCTCCATCGATTACGGGATGTGCCAGTCACATATTCTTCATTTCTCTTTACTCACAAAGTATTCATCGACATGAAACGGCATAAAAACTTCAATTTGTTGTTGATGCTGGTACTGCTGGTGGCCGTTGGCCAGATGGCGCAGACCATATATATTCCGGCCATCGCCGACATGGCGGTCGCGCTGAACGTTCGCGAAGGGGCGGTTCAAAGCGTGATGGCGGCCTACCTGCTGACCTACGGTATTTCACAGCTGTTTTACGGCCCGCTCTCCGACCGCATTGGTCGCCGCCCGGTGATCCTCGTCGGGATGTCGATTTTTATGCTGGCGACGCTGGTCGCCATGACCACCCATAGCCTGCCGGTGCTGATCGCCGCCAGCGCCATGCAGGGGATGGGCACCGGCGTCGGCGGCGTGATGGCGCGCACCCTGCCCCGCGATCTGTACGAAGGCGCCCAGCTACGTCATGCCAATAGCCTGTTAAATATGGGTATTCTGGTCAGCCCGCTGATTGCCCCGTTGCTCGGCGGCATCCTCGACACCCTGTGGAGCTGGCGCGCCTGTTACGCTTTCCTGCTGGTGCTGTGCGCCGGGGTGACCTTCAGCATGGCGAAATGGATGCCGGAAACGCGCCCGGAGGGCGCGCCGCGCACCAAACTTTTGGCCAGCTACAAAACGCTGTTCGGCACTGGCGCGTTTAACTGCTATCTGCTGATGCTGATCGGCGGCCTGGCGGGGATTGCGGTATTCGAAGCCTGTTCCGGCGTACTGATGGGCGCGGTGCTCGGCCTGAGCAGCATGGCGGTGAGTATTCTGTTTATTCTGCCGATCCCGGCGGCCTTCTTCGGCGCCTGGTTTGCCGGCCGCCCGAACAAGCGTTTCCCGACCCTGATGTGGCAATCGGTTATCTGCTGCCTGCTGGCGGGTCTGATGATGTGGATCCCGGGGCTGCTGGGCGTCATGACCGTCTGGACCCTGCTGGTGCCGGCGGCGCTGTTCTTCTTCGGCGCCGGCATGCTGTTCCCGCTGGCCACCAGCGGCGCGATGGAGCCATTCCCGTTCCTCGCCGGTACCGCCGGGGCGCTGGTTGGCGGCTTGCAGAATATCGGCTCCGGCGTACTGGCCTGGCTGTCGGCGATGATGCCGCAAAACGGTCAGGGCAGTCTCGGTCTGCTGATGATGCTGATGGGTCTGTTGATTCTGCTGTGCTGGCTGCCGCTGGCCTCGCGCTTTACCCACCATCAGCAGCCGGTCTAAGCGCCGCTTGGCGCTCCCCGGATAGCGGCTGACGCCTTATCCGGGCTACCTCCCGGTGGCTGCTTTTGTCTTATGTCAGGCTGTGCAGCCACTCGATAAAGGCGTCGATTTTCGGCCACTGGCGACCCGGCAGGGTGGTTACATAGTAGTGCTGGTGGCATTTCAGCGTCATATCGCCAAACGGGGCGATCAACTCCCCACTCTCCAGCCGCTTCTGCACCAGCCGCTTACGCCCCATCGCCACCCCGACATGATTCATCGCCGCAATCGTCGCTAAATCGGAACGATCGAAGCCAATCCCCGACGATGGCGGCAGTTCCACCGCAAACTGCTGCGCCCAGCTATACCACTCGTCGGTGCCGGAATCGTTACTCCATGCCTGGCGGTCGTGGAGCAACGTACAGTGGCACAGATTGCCCGGATTCGACATTAACTGCCGCTGTTGCGCGTAATTCGGCGTACATACCGGCACGATTGCCTCATCCATCAGAAAATGGTGACTCAGCTGCGACGACGGCGCATCATCAAAATAGATCGCCAGATCGATGCCCGTCCGCTGCAGGTTAACGTTCTCATTGCCGGTCAGCACGGTGAGGGAGATGGCCGGGTAACGGCGGGTAAAGTCACCCAGGGCCGGCACCAGCCAGCACTGGGCGATAGAGGGCCGCGAGTAGACCGTCAGACTGCCGGAGAGCTCCTGGTTTTTGATATCGAGGATCTCCTGATTGAGACCATCCAGCGACGACTTCAGCGCCCAGTAGACCCGCTTACCTTCACGCGTCAGCTCAACTTTGCGATGCGAGCGGACAAAGAGCAGGATCCCCAGCTCCTCTTCAAGTTGATTAATCCGGTGGCTGACGGCGCCAGGCGTGAGCGCCAGCTCGTCGGCGGCCAGGGCAAACGACTCGTGCCGCGCCGCCACCTCAAAGGTCGACAGCCTGGAGAGCTGCCAGCCGTTCAGCAACCGGGTACCTAAGGTTTTTAGCACATCCATCACGCGCTCCTGGCAAATACAGTGGCTGTTGATGATAAAAAAATCACGCCGGTTTTGCCGCAAAAGGGTGAGTTAATTTGACCCATAGCATATTTAATGGTCTGTTTTTGAGCTAAATCACCCATTTGATTCAATTCTCCTCACCCTAAAGCCCATTTTTATCGTTTGTCAGCCCATGACGATTCTCGCTTCAATAAGGCCAGATTATTCACAGGCGAGGTGGAATATGGGTTCGCAAGTCTGGGTTGTGAGCACGCTGCTGATCAGCATCGTGTTAATCGTCTTAACGATCGTCAAACTGAAGTTTCATCCATTTCTGGCGCTGCTGCTGGCGAGCTTTTTCGTCGGCGCGATGATGGGGATGGGCCCGCTGGAGATGGTCAACGCTATTGAGAGCGGCATCGGCGGTACGCTGGGCTTCCTTGCGGCGGTGATCGGTCTCGGCACCATTCTCGGCAAGATGATGGAGGTCTCCGGCGCGGCGGAGCGCATCGGCCTGACGCTGCAGCGCTGCCGCTGGCTGTCGGCGGACGTGATTATGGTGCTGGTCGGCCTGATCTGCGGCATCACGTTGTTTGTCGAAGTCGGCGTGGTCCTGCTGATCCCCCTGGCCTTCTCCATCGCCAAAAAAACCAATACCTCGCTACTGAAGCTGGCTGTTCCGCTGTGTACCGCGCTGATGGCGGTGCACTGCGTGGTCCCCCCGCATCCGGCGGCCCTGTTTGTCGCTAACAAACTGGGCGCCGATATCGGCACAGTGATTGTTTATGGCCTGCTGGTCGGTCTGATCGCCTCGCTGGTTGGCGGTCCGCTGTTTCTCAGAGCGTTAGGCAACCGCCTGCCGTACAAACCGGTTCCGGCCGAATTTGCCAACCTTGAGGTCCGCGAGGCGTCGACGCTGCCGTCACTCGGCGCCACGCTGTTTACCGTACTGCTGCCGATTGGCCTGATGCTGGTGAAAACCGTCGCCGAACTGAACATGGAGAAAGGCGGCACGCTGTATACGGTGCTGGAATTTATCGGCAACCCCATCACCGCGATGTTTATCGCCGTCTTTGTCGCCTATTACATGCTCGGCATTCGTCGGCAGATGGGGATGGGCGTCCTGCTGACCCATACGGAAAACGGCTTTGGGTCTATCGCCAACATCCTGCTGATTATCGGCGCAGGCGGCGCATTCAACGCGATTTTAAAATCCAGCGGCCTGGCCGATAGCCTGGCGGTGATTCTGTCGAACCTCGACATGCATCCGATTCTGCTGGCCTGGCTGGTGGCGCTTATCCTGCACGCCGCCGTTGGCTCCGCCACCGTGGCGATGATGGGCGCTACCGCCATCGTTGCCCCGATGCTGCCGCTTTATCCCGGCGTAAGCCCGGAGATCATCGCCATTGCCATCGGTTCCGGCGCCATTGGCTGCACGATCGTCACCGATTCCCTGTTCTGGCTGGTAAAACAGTACTGCGGCGCCAGCCTCAGTGAAACGTTCAAGTACTACACGACGGCGACTTTTATCGCGTCGCTACTTGCACTGGCCGCCACCTTCCTGCTTTCTTTCATTATCTGAGCGCAAAGAGACGTATGATGAAACACGCTGAATTGACCAACTTAACCGCGACCTTCCCGCTTGTGCAGGATCTGATCGCCCTGAAAGAAACCACCTGGTTTAACCCCGCCACCACCTCTCTGGCGGAGGGATTGCCTTACGTCGGCCTGACCGCCGACGACGTGCAGGGCGCCCATGCCCGCCTTCAGCGCTTCGCGCCCTATCTGGCGGAAGCCTTCCCGGAAACGGCCGCCAGCGGTGGGATTATCGAATCGGAAGTAGTCGCCATTCCGGCAATGAAGCACCGCCTTGAGCAAAAATTCGGCCAGCCGATTGGCGGCGAACTGCTGCTGAAAAAAGACAGCCATCTGCCGATCTCCGGCTCGATCAAAGCGCGCGGCGGCATTTATGAAGTGCTGACCCATGCGGAAAAGCTGGCATTGGAAGCCGGACTGCTGACTACCGCAGACGATTATCGCAAATTGCTGACGCCGGAGTTTAAACAGTTCTTCAGCCAGTACAGCATCGCCGTCGGCTCCACCGGCAACCTCGGGATGTCGATCGGCATCATGAGCGCCCGCATCGGCTTTAAGGTTACCGTGCATATGTCCGCAGACGCCCGGGCGTGGAAAAAGGCCAAACTGCGCAGCCACGGCGTGACGGTGGTGGAGTATGAAGAGGACTACGGCGTGGCGGTCGAACAGGGGCGCAAGGCGGCGGAATACGACCCAAACTGCTTTTTCATCGACGATGAAAATTCGCGCACGCTGTTCCTCGGCTATGCCGTGGCCGGCGAGCGCCTGAAGGCGCAGTTCGCCAAAGCCGGACGGGTGGTCGATACCGACCATCCGCTGTTCGTCTACCTGCCGTGCGGCGTCGGCGGCGGCCCTGGCGGCGTGGCGTTTGGCCTCAAGCTGGCCTTTGGCGACCACGTTCACTGCCTGTTCGCCGAACCGACCCACTCCCCCTGCATGCTGCTCGGCGTCTATACCGGGCTTCATGACCAGATAGCGGTGCAGGATTTAGGCATTGATAATCTGACCGCCGCCGACGGTCTGGCGGTCGGCCGGGCGTCCGGCTTCGTTGGCCGGGCAATGGAGCGCCTGCTCGACGGGTTCTATACCCTTGATGACCAGACGATGTATGACATGCTGGGCTGGCTGGCGACAGCGGAAAATATCCGCCTTGAACCCTCCGCGCTGGCCGGAATGGCCGGGCCGCAGCGCGTCTGTGCCAGCAAAGCGTACCATCAGCTGCAGGGGCTGAGTGAGCAACAGCTGCAGCAGGCGACCCACCTGGTGTGGGCCACCGGCGGCGGAATGGTGCCGGAAGAGGAGATGGCGCAGTATCTGGCGAAGGGGCGCTAATCTTCAGCGCAGCAGCGGCATCAACGCCTCTGGCGGCCGCTGCTGTCGGCGCAGGTCCCGCATCACCCGCATATAGGGCCCGCTGAGATCGTAAAACTGCCGGTAACCCGCGCACAGCGGGTCTTCCTGTTCGCCGCAGCGGCACAGGCGTAGCCACGGACAGCCGTAGCAGGCGCTGTTGGCCGCCAGCGCCCCCGCCTGCGTTATCAACTCGCCGCACCAGGCGCTCAGCGTCTCGCTAAACAGCAAAATATTGATACGGCCAATATCTTCCCGCACCCAGCGGTGAAAGACTGCGCAGAGAAACTCACCCCAAAGCACGGCGTCGCCGGTCCCCAGCTGCGGAATAAAATGGATAGCCGTGAGTCCCTGTTGACGCAGCTGCGCATAGAACGCCTGCGGTTGATGGCAATGATGCGCCTCCACAACGACAGCCTGAAAGGGAGTGTCATGTTGCTGGCCGGGGGCATGAGTGAGAGGCAAATTCGCCGGACATCCTGTCATGACATATCCCTAATGAATAAAACGATCTGTTGAAGGTGAGTAACAGCAAACAGGAATGCCAGAGAAAGTACTGCGAGTGCGATCAAAAATTTGTCACGAACCGCCCGCGGCTGTAAAAAATCGCTGTCGTCGACGTCCATCAGATGACGACGGCGGGTATAGCCCCAGAGGATCACCGCCACTATCGCCAGCACGCCGATCGACAGCCAGAAAGGCAGTCCGGCGCGGTGCCAGCTGTGCTTAATCGCCAGCGCCATCAGCGCGCCATAGCCCAACAGGGTGCGAAACCAGGCCAGCGAGGTACGCTCTGGCTGTAGTCCCGGGTCGCTTTCCCGCCGCGCCCGGCGTTTATCCGCCATACAGCACCAGCAGCATCACCGCGACCACCACCGCCAGCAGCAGGATGCTAATCACCAGCAGCGTCCGGGTATAGGGGAGATCCTGCTTCAGGCGCATCGCCTTCTCGTTATTCAGCCAGCGCAGATAGCCATAGATGGCCATGCCGCCGGCAAACAGGCACAGCAGCAGGGCGAGAATTTCACGGATCAGCGGCGTGGCAAAGTCTGGCGCCAGCTGGTCAAGACCGACGCCAGCGGCGAGAAAACCGAGCGCCGTGCGGATCCATGCCAGAAAGGTACGTTCGTTAGCCAGCGAAAAGCGGTAATCCGGCGCTTCGCCGAGGCGGGAGATTTTCATGACGGTTCCTTGTTCATCGCGCAGCAGGCTTCAGCATAGCGTAAATCAGGAACCGGGGAGAAGAACCGGCGCCCCGCAGGGCGCCGGTCAACGGCGGGGATTAATGCAGCTCCGGCCAGTAATCTTTGTTGGCGGCAATCAGGTCGTCGAGGATCGCTTTTGCCACCGAGGCACTCGGCACGGTTTTCGACAGGGTAATCGCCTGCCACAGCTTGTGGTAAGAGCGCTGTTCCCAGGCATCGACCACCAGTTTTTCCACCGCCACCTGCTGGCTCATCATCCCTTTCTGGAAGTGCGGGATGTCGCCGACCGTCAGCGGCTCCGGCCCGTTGTGACCCACCAGGCAAGGAATTTCCACCATCGCGTCAGCGTCAAAGTTATGGATCGCGCCGTTGTTCGGCACAATCAGCAGCATCCTTTCCTGGGTGTTAAAGGCGATGGCCGTCGCCAGATCGACGATATACGACGCGTGCTCGTCAATTTCCAAATCGCCAGCGGAGGATTTCCCGGCGGCAATAATCGCCCGGCAGGCGCTGAAGACGTTTTTCTCGCGATGATCCATCACCTCATTGGCGCGGGTGCGTTCCGGGTTGGAGTGGGCCACCACGTAGTCCGGGAACAGGTAATATTTCAGATAGGTATTCGGCATGGTCTGCGGATCCAGCGCCTGCACATCTTTCGCTTTGGCAAAAGTGTCGTTCCAGCTGGCCTCGGTGTGCGGGTCGTTAGAAGGCGGCACATAGCCGTATTTCGCCACATATTCGCGCAGTTTTGGCATCAAATCGTTGCCGTCGAGATCCTCAATCGAAGTCCACCAGCCGAAGTGGTTAAGGCCGTAGTAGCGCACGCGCATCTGTTTACGGTCTTTGAGGCCAACAATCTGCGCCATCCGCCCTTCGATACCGATTGGCATATCGCAGATGTTGAGGATTTTGGCGTTTGGCCGCAGACGGCGGGTGGCTTCCGCCACAATCGCCGCCGGGTTGGAGTAGTTGAGCATCCAGGCGTTCGGCGAATATTTTTCCATATAATCCACCAGCTCCAGCACGCCGCCGATAGACCGCATACCGTAGGCGATCCCGCCCGGTCCGCAGGTCTCCTGGCCCAGCACGCCGTGGCGCAGCGGGATTTTCTCATCCTGTTCACGCATCGGATATTTCCCGACGCGGATATGCGCCATGACGAAATCAACATCGGTAAATGCCGCCTGCGGATCGGTGGTATAGCTGAATTCAATCTCCGGTGCCTGCTCTTTGAGGATCACTTTGCACGCCTCGGCGATGGTCTCCTGGCGCGCACCGTCGTTGTCGTAAAATTTCAGCGACCGCAGCGGAAAACGATCCTGGTTTGCCAGCAGCATCAGGACAATGCCCGGAGTGAAGGTGCTGCCGCCGCCTGCGATAACAACTGAGAATTTTTTCATGATACTGCCTCCGTCATGGTGGTATGTTCGGTCGAAAGAGAATCTTTCATCAGGTTTTCCAGCTGGTCGCGCACCTGGGGAACGTGCAGGCCGACGATGACCTGAATCCCGTTGCCGCGGCGAACTACCCCGTGGGCGCCCAGCGCTTTAAAGACGTCGTCACTTTGCGTTTTCGCCATATCGACCAGTGCGATGCGCAGTCGGGTGGCGCAGTTATTGATACTTTCAATGTTGCCGGCGCCGCCGAGGGCCTGCAGGAAGCCAGCGGCCTGGCCCAGCCGGGTCTCTGGCACGGCCGCCGCCGTGGTTTTACCCCGCGCTGCCTGATAGTCGGCCTTGCTGTAGAGCTTGATTTCACTCTCTTCCCGGCCCGGCGTCTTCAGGTTCAGACGCAGGATCAGGGTGCGGAAGACCACGAAGTAGAGAGCGGTGAAACAGAGACCAATACCTATCTGAATGAACATCATCGAGGCGTGGTGATGAAACATTGGGATCCAGTTTTGCGGCAAGAACTGGTCGAGCAGGCCACCGCCGAAATTGCCCACCACCCCGCAGATGTACATTACCGTCGCCATGGACGCCGCCAGCACTGCGTGGACGGCGAACAGCAGCGGCGAGATGAACAGGAAGGTGAACTCCAGCGGCTCGGTGATCCCGACCAGCATCGCGGTCAACGTGGCGGGGATCAGCAGGCCGGCAACCTTGACGCGATTTTCCGGCGCGGCGGTGAAGTAGAGCGCCAGCGCAATGCCCACCGAACCAAACACTTTCGAGTTACCGTGCAGGGCAAAGCCGCCCTCCGGGAACAGCGTCTTCAGCGGTTCCGTACTCTGACTGAACGCCTGCAGATGCTCTGCCCAGTAGACCTGTAGTCCCCCCTCCACCACCGCCGGGCCAAAGATGAACGGGCCATAGACGAAGTGGTGCAGGCCGGTGGGGATCAGAATGCGCTCAAGGAAGATGTAAACCCACACCCCAAGCGCGCCGGCAGAGCGCAGGAAGGCCTGTAGCGATTCAATACCCAGCTGGACTTTTGGCCAGCCGAGCAGCGTCAGCCAGGCGCAGGGGATCATCGCGAGGAAGGCGACAATGACCACGAACGATGAGCCCTGGAAGATGCCGAGGAACACCGGCAGGGGTTTATCGAAATAGCGATTATGCAGGGCCGTCACCAGGCCGGAGATGACGATCGCCCCGATAATGCTGGTGTCGAGGGTTTTAATCCCCGCAATCATCGTCAGGCCGCTGCCGGCCGTGGGTTCAACGGAAAAGTCGACGCCGAAGAAGTGGCCCCAGGTCATCCCCATGGCATTGATAAAGTAGTTCCAGGTGAGAAAGCTCACCAGTACCGCCAGACAGGCCCGGCCCTGGGCCTGTTTCGCCAGGCCAATCGGCAGGCCGACGGCGAAAATCAGCGGCATATTACGAAAGACGGTCCAACCGCCCTCTTCGATGATGTGAACGATTTGTGCAAACAGGCTGTCGGGTGCGGTCAGCGCTTCGCCGACGAACATCGGGTTGCGCAACATAATGGCGATACCGACCACGATCCCGGCGAAAGGAAACAATAAAACCGGGGTAAACATGGCGCCGCCAAAGCGTTGTATTTGACTGAGCATTGGGAAATCCTCATATAACAACTCGTAGGGTGAATGGCCTTCTTTTTCTTGGTTACCGGCCTCACTCGAGAATAGGAATTTGCCCGTCCGACAACATGCCGCGCCGTTGCGATTCGTGATCGCTTTCATGGTTTTAATTTGGCCAAAGTTGTCTACTTCGCTAACAAAAGTTAGACATCGATAAGCTAAAGGATGTAATCGATCTAATGAATGGATAATAACTATCTGTCTTAAAACCTATTTTTTGCTAACAGGTGAAGAAAATAACCTCGCCCTTTCCTGGACAAGAGGACTACTGGTGATCTACAAATCCATTGCTGACCGCCTGCGGCTACGGCTGAATTCTGCCGACTTCGCCATCGGCAGCCCGCTGCCGGGAGAGAAAAAACTGGCCGAGGAGTTCGGGGTGGCGCGCATGACCATCCGCAAAGCCATCGACCTGCTGGTGGACTGGGGGCTGGTGGTCCGTCGTCACGGCTCGGGGACCTACGTGGCGCGCAAAGACGTCCATCATGAAACCAGCAATCTCACCGGCCTGGCGGAAGTGCTGCGCAAACAGGGTAAAGAGGTGGTGAGTCAGGTGCTGGCCTTCGAGGTGATGCCCGCCCCGCCGGCCATCGCCAGTCTGCTGCGGATTAAAATTGATGAACGGATCTACTTCTCACGGCGGGTGCGCTTCGTCGACGGCAAGCCGCTGATGCTGGAGGATAGCTATATGCCGGTGAAGCTGTTCCGCAACCTGTCGCTGAGTCATCTGGAAGGGTCGAAATTTGATTATATTGAGAAGGAGTGCGGGATCATCATCAGCGGGAACTATGAAACGCTGACGCCGGTGCTGGCGGACAAGCAGCTGGCGCGCTCAATGAACGTCCCGGAGCAGACGCCGCTGCTGCGTATTACCTCCCTTTCCTACAGCGACAGCGGCGAGTTTCTTAACTATTCGGTCATGTTCCGCAACGCCAGCGAGTATCAGGTGGACTACCATCTGCGCCGCGTCCAGACGCACAGCCCGCTAGCTCAGCCCCCAGAACAGCACGGCGAGTAGCTGCGGGGTGATAATCCGCAGAAACATCACCAGCGGATAGACGGTAGCGTAAGAGAGCGCCGCCGCGCCGCTGGTGGCGTGCAGATTGTTGGCGAAGGCCAGCGCCGGCGGGTCGGTCATCGAGCCGGCCAGCATGCCGCACAGCGTCAGATAGTTCATGTTCGCCAGCATGCGCGCGAGAATGCCTACCGTCAGCAGCGGGATGGCGGTGATGAAAATGCCGTAAGCGATCCAGCTCAGGCCATCGCCCTGGGTCAGGGTCGCCACAAAGTCGCCCCCCGATTTTAGCCCGACCACCGCCAGAAACAGCACGATCCCCAGCTCGCGCAGCGCCAGGTTGGCGCTCGGCGGCATAAACCAGTACAGCTTGCCGATGCTACCGATGCGCCCGAGAATCAGCGCCATAATCAGCGGCCCCCCGGCCAGCCCCAGCTTCAGGGCGGCGGGGAAGCCGGGAATAAACAACGGGATAGAACCCAGCAGTACCCCGAGGCCGATGCCGATAAATACCGGCAGCATCTGAACCTGCTGCAGCTTCTGCTGGGCGTTACCCAGCTCGGCGGCCACGGCGTCAATCGCCTCCGGACGGCCGACCAGGTTGAGGATATCGCCAAACTGCAGGCTGGCGCTGCTGCTGGCCACCAGTTCGACGCCTGCGCGATTAAGCCGGGAGATCACCACGTCATAGCGCTGTTTGACGTGCAGATCGCGTATTTTCTTCCCCAGCACTTTCTCGTTAGTCACCACCACCCGCTCCACCTTCAGGTCGGTGCCGCGCGTTGACAGCGAGGTGGCCACCTCCTGGCCGATCACCAGTTGCGCATTGTGCAGATCCTCCGGCCGCCCCACCAGGTGCAGCAGATCGCCGGCCTGGATAAGGGTTCCCGGCGCAGGCACCATCAGCAGCTCACCGCGCTTCAGCCGCGAACAGACGATATTGTCGCTGTTGAGCATCGGCACATCCTGAATCGCCATCTGGTGGAGGTTGGGGTTCTCCACCCGCACGTTGATGGTGTGCAAATGGGCATGGCCGTTGCCGCTGCTCTCCTCAAACTGCTGGGCCTCTTTCTCGACATTGATGCGAAAGAACAGGCGCACCAGCCACATGGTCAGCAGAATGCCGCAGATGCCGAACGGATACGCCATCGCGTAGCTCATCCCCATCTGATCGACCACCTCGAACGGCACCCCGAGATCGCGCAGGATTTGCTGCCCGGCCCCCAGCGCCGGCGTGTTGGTCACCGCGCCGGAGAAGATGCCAAGCACCACCGGGAGAGGAATATTGAACAGCTTATGCAGCACCGCGGTGACCAGGCCGCCGAGAATCACGATCAGGATAGCGAACAGATTGAGCCGCAGGCCTGAGACCCGCAGCGAGGCGAAAAAGCCCGGTCCCACCTGGATACCGATGGTGTAGACAAACAGGATCAAGCCGAATTCCTGAATAAAATGCAGCATCGGGCTGCTGAGGGCGACGCCCGCCTGATCGACAAAGTGACCGACGATAATGCCGCCAAATAACACGCCGCCAATACCAAAGCCAACGCCGCGGATTTTGACATTGCCGATCCACAACCCAACCACCGCCACCAGCGCCAGTACGCTGACCGTCAATGCTATCTCACTCATGGTACCGTCCCTGTGAATAACATTATTATTAACAGGGATTATGACCGCGACCAGGCGGGTTGTATGCTGCCTGGCGCACAATACCAGCAAACAGACAGGCACAAAAAAGCCCCGAAAATCGGGGCCTTATAAGTTATTCGCTTAATTAACTATTTAACGCCGGTCGTTCGCTGATGGCGATACGCTGCGGGGCGATCTGCTCAGGCTCATTGCGGGTCAGATCGATATGCAGCAGACCGTTGGTGAAGGTCGCGCCAGAGACCTCCATGTTGTCAGCGAGGGTAAAGCTCAGGCTGAAGGCCTGGCTCACCAGCCCCTGGTGCAGCCAGGTGGTCTCTTTTTCCGGCTGCTGCGGCGTGCCTTTTACCACCAGACGGGTGCCTTCCAGTTGAATATCCAGATCTTCCTGACGGAAACCGGCCAGCGCAAGGGTGATGCGGTAGTGGTTATCGTCGCTTTTTTCGATGTTATAGGGCGGGAAGCTCTGGCTTTCACCGGCGGTTTGCAGGGCGCTGGCCAGTTTGTCAAAACCGATCCATTGACGCAGCAGGGGGGATAAATCGTAGTTACGCATACTGTTTTCTCCTTCTAAGAAGCGAGTGAATGTCTGCGAATTGCGTGAATTCGCATCTGCTCCCTGACGGCGAGCAGGTTGTTACATCAGGCCGCCTTGCGGCCTGAGAGAGACAATTAGTTGATTTCGATACGGCGCGGCTTGTTCGCTTCCGGGATCACCCGTTCCAGATCGATATACAGCAGACCGTTTACCAGGTTGGCGCCGCGGACATGAATGTTTTCCGCTAGCTGGAATTTGCGCTCGAAGTTGCGCTCGGCGATCCCCTGATACAGGTAGGTCCGCTCTTTCTGCTCGGCAGCGTGGGCGCCTTTGACGATCAGCAGATTGTCCTGGGCGGTGATCTCCAGTTCGCTTTCAGCAAAGCCGGCCACCGCGATGGCGATGCGATAGTGGTTTTCGTCTACCAGCTCGACGTTATACGGAGGGTAGCCGCCATTGCTCTGGCTTTGATTGTTTTCCAGCAGGTTAAACAGGCGGTCGAAACCAATGGCTGAACGATAAAGCGGGGAGAGATCGAAGTTACGCATAATAAATAGCTCCTGAAAATCAGCGAGAATCAAATGACCTTCCATCGTGGACAGGCCGCGGTAATCCGGAATACCCCTCAGGCGTATTCTCAGCGGGTTACACCTATAAAATGGGTTTCTCCCCGTCCTTTTCAAGGGATTCGGGGCGTTTTTTTTTGCAGTTTGCCGATGATTGCTTAGACTGGGGGGAGGAGCACAAAAAGCAAAGTGCGATGCCCGCCACAGTGCGGCGCAATAACGCTATGCATTCACGGGATGGCCCGATATAACCCAACAAGGTTATCTCAACGCCCGAAACGACGATGGAAGAACAATGAAAAGCAGACGACTGTTAAAGCTGGTCCTGTTCAGCGGGATAATAAGCCTGAGCGGTTGCTCCAGCGTAATGTCACATACCGGTGGCAAAGAGGGAACCTATCCGGGCACGCGATCCAGTGCGCAAACGCTGGGGGACAGCAATACCAACTGGGGTGTGAAATCGCTGGTGGCGCTGGACATGCCGTTCACCGCCGTCATGGATACCCTGCTGCTGCCGTGGGATATGTTCCGCACCGACAGCTCAATCAAATCTCGGGTCGAAAAGAGCGAGAAGGCCACGCTGGCGACCAACTCGGTGATCCCGCCAGCGCCGATGCCTGCCCAGTAAGTTATCGCCCGGTCTGCGTAACCCACAGCTGACGATAACCGTCCACCTCCTCCATCCAGGCAATCTGTTTACCGTCTGGCGAAAAGACGATCGCGTCCGCCGAGGGCGCATGAGCATGCGCCTCGGTTAAAAAGGTGATATCGCCTGTGCCGGCATGACAGCAGGCAATCCGCCCCTCCAGTACAAAGCCCAGCCACTCTCCCGACGGATGCCAGTTAAACGCCGACTGGATACCCGACGCGTGATGCGTCAACTGCCGCGGCTCGCCCCCCCGCGGGGAAATAAGCCATAGCTGCACTACGCCGGCGTCGTCGCGCATCAGAAAGGCTATCGCCGTCGCCTGCGGATTGGCGCGCACCCAGTGGCGCGGAACGTTCACCAGCCCCGGGTAGCGGCGATGGTGGGTGAAGGTCAAACGACGCTGACTGACGCCCGCCGGCGGCGCCGGCATCGTGGTTGCGGTGCCCGCCAGCGGCGCCCCGCCGGGCTGCTTCCAGCCGGCTTCATCCTGCGGCAGCTCGACAATAAACAGCTCCGGGACTTTGTCGCCGTTTTCCGCCAGCGTATCGCCAATAAACGCCAGCGCATGGTTCCCGACCCAGCCCTCTTCATAGGCGCGATTAATCTCATCGCTGCCCGGCGCGGGAGTCGGCGTCGTGCGGCTCACCAGCACGCACCAGTGGCTGCCGCCGTATTCGCGCGGATGGTGGCCCGGCGGCGTCACGGGTCCATACGGCGCCGCCACGCCGACGTTGCGCAGATCCAACGCCGGGTCGCGCTCATGCAACACATGATCGTTGTAGGTAAAACTGACCAGTTGGCCGTTGGGGCTATAGACATGGACGTGGCTGCCGCCGCGCAGCGCCCCGGGGGTGTAAGGGGCGGTAATGTCCATGGCGTCCAGATTCTCGACGGTATCCTGAAAGGCCACCACCCCGCGACGGTGATGAAAATCATACTGCCACTGTGCATCCGGCCGCTCGGGGCCGTGAATGAACACGTAGCGCTCCTGGGTTGGATGCACGGTCACCACGCCGACGTGCGCGCCTTGCGTGGCACGATAAATGGTCTCCACCGCGCCGCTGTTTACGTTCACTCGCTCTATGGTCTCGCCGGTGAACGACGCGCCGGACGGGCGGACGTCGTACACCAGCCACTGGCTGTCGGGGGTCCAGGTGCGGGTGTTGGTGAGCTGGTGGTTGCGAGGAGCAAAGGTAACTTGTTTCATGGTGTGCTGACCGGGCCGATATGAGAGTAGCCTTAGCATACCGCAATCCGCACCGGGTTGAATGCCCGGCGACGAGCTTAAAACGCTTCGCCGACCTGGAAGTAAAAGCCGCTGCTGCCTTTGCCGATACCGTAGTCGAGGCGAACGTTAACGCGAGGTTTGAATTCAAAGCGGTAGCCAACGCCCGCCGAAGGCAGCCAGCGGTCATTATTCAGCGACGACAGTGAAGGCCCCATGGTTCCCGCCCCGGCCCAGGCGACAATCCCGTGCCGCCAGGTGAGCTGCCGGCGATATTCCAGCTGACCGCTGACGACGTTTTTATCCCGGTAGCGCCCCTGGTAGTAGCCGCGCATCCGTTCATCGCTGCCCAGCAGCGGCATCATGCTCCACGGTACCTCGCCCTGGGTGAAGGCGCCATCGGCCTCCCAGGCGAGGACGCTCTTCTCGCTGAGGGCATGATAATGGCTGTAGTGCAGCTGAAATTCTTCAAAGCGGGTATCGCTGCCTAAGCCGGGCGCATAGTGGGTGTAACGGAAGTTGGCATACTGACCCCGGCGCGGGTTGGGGACGAAGTCGCGATCGTCCCAGTTGAGCGCGACGCTGGCACCCGAGCTGAATACCGACGGTCCCTGCGGGGTATTTTCAATTTTCGGCAGATCGTTATGGTCCATCTTATCGGCATTCTGCGCCGCCAGCGACCATCCAGCGCCGAGATAAACATTGTCGATGAGCTGCCGGTAGACCGTCGGGCGCAGGGTCAGCACCTGGGCGGTATATTTCTCTTTTTCGTTGTCTTTATCGCCGGCATGAAAGCCTTGTCCCCAGAAGTACGTCGGGGTGTTGGCCATTGAACCATCAACAAAAATTCGCCATCGGTCGTGGTCAAAAAAAGCGTAGTTTTTCACGCTAAGGCCAAAGGCCCCGGTGGAGCTGGCGTAGCCGCTGAGCGTCAGCGTGGAATTCTGGCTGGTGGTATCCTGCGGATCGGGACGGTAGAGACCGACGACGGCAGTGCCGATGCCCAGCCCCAGCTCCGGCGTATAAAACGGACCGGGCATCATGCCCCAGTCAATGCCTTTGCTGGCGTCGAACTTATCGCTGGCGCCGAGATGCTGCAGCCAGCCGTCGATTTGCTCGCGGCTGATGGCCTTGGCCTGGACCGGCGCGCATAGCGCGCATGTCAGAAGCAACAGAACAGGGTTAAGCGGTCGGCTCAAAAGCGATACTCACCGGAGATAAAGAAGCTGTTACGTTCGGCAAAACCAAACTCCGTGGTGATGTTAAAATTCTGCGTCAGCTCATACTGTGCGCCCACCAGCACGTTCCACGGCGACTGCAGATGCTGCTTCACATCGAAGCGACCGTTATTGTCCTGGTTGGCCAGGTTGACCATATTCTGCAGCAGCGGCGACGGCATCGAGAGATCGTTAAGGCTGCCCTTAAACTCCTGCTGCACGTCCTGATACATGCTGCCGACCCACAGGTTCAGCTTACCGGCGGGGAGATGTAGCGCATCGACCGAAGGCGTATTGAAACGATAGCCTACGCGCGGCGAAAAGGTAAACGCATCAATGCTGCCGTCGAGGATATCAAAGCGGGTCTGGGTGTAGTTAGCGTCCAGCACCGTAAACCAGTTGCCGACGCCGCCCACCAGCGTGGTGCCCATCCCATAGGTGGTACCTTTAAAATCGAGGCGAAAGTCGAGGTCCTGCATCCCGGGCATGGGCACCACTTTGCCGTTCGGTCCCTTCAGGCCGACGGCAATCTGCGAAATGGAGTGTCCCTCGGTGTGTCCGACGAGACCATAAACATTCATAAACGGCAGCAGCCAGGCATCCAGCTTGAGCGTCTCGGTTTTGCTGCTTTCCCGCGTATGACCAACGCCAATCTGGAAGGCGTTATCCAGTGAGACCGGCCCCTTAGCGAAAATGTTCTTCACGGCGTGTTTGCAAACAGGATCCTTACCGCAATCGATATTGCGGCCGTCCAGCGACAGGCCGGTGAAGCTAATGCTGTCGACATTAATATTCTGCCGCATATCCATATAATTAATGCTGACGCCAAACGGCAGCGGCAGGACGTAGCCACGTTTTCTGGCCTCATCGCCTAGAAATGGCAATATCGGCGCCGATTCCGCTGTCTCAGTCTCGGTGTCGACCGGCGCCGGCAGATCCGCAGGCTCGGCGCCGTGATAGGCGTACGCCGGCTCAAGCGGCGTCGTTGGTTCCGCGGCCGCGCAAATCTGAACAGAGGCGAATGGCAGCGTAACCAACATCAAATAATGGCGTTTATTCATGAAAAATCTGATGTTAGTTCTGAATTGCAAAAAAAGAGGGCGGGTAGCTTATAGAATCCCCTGTGCGGAATAAGGGATTTAAATGCGGATTAACATCTGTTCATGAAAAAAGAGAAGACAGGCCCGAAGAACGCCGGGCCTGAAGGAAGCTTACGCTAAAACGTATTTTTCAATAGCGAAGGCGACGCCATCATCGAGGTTCGATTTGGTAATGAAGTTCGCCGCCTCTTTAACCGCCGGAATGGCGTTATCCATCGCCACGCCGACGCCGGCAAATTCAATCATCGCGATATCATTTTCCTGATCGCCAATCGCCATAATCTCTTCTGGTTTGATACCCAGCGCATCGGCCAGCGACTTCACGCCGGTGCCTTTATTGACGCGTTTATCCAGTATTTCGAGGAAGTAAGGCGCGCTTTTCAGCACGGTGTACTTCTCTTTCACTTCCGCCGGGATACGGGCGATGGCCTGGTCGAGGATCGCCGGCTCATCGATCATCATGACTTTCAGCAACTGGATTTCAGGGTCCATCTTTTCCGCTTCGCAGAACACCAGCGGGATGGTTGCCACATAGGATTCATGCACGGTGTAGTAGCTGATATCGCGGTTTGCGGTATACAGCGTATTGCGATCGAGCGCGTGGAAGTGGGAGCCGACTTCGCGGGAGAGCTGTTCGAGGAAGCGATAGTCGTCATAGCTCAGCGCGGTTTGCGCCACGGTGCTGCCGTCCCCGGCTTTTTGCACCAGCGCGCCATTGTAGGTAATGCAGTAATCACCCGGCTGCTCCATATGCAGCTCTTTCAGATAGCTGTGAACGCCGGCGTAAGGGCGGCCGGTGGTCAGCACCACGTTGACGCCGCGCTCACGCGCCGCGGCAATGGCGGCTTTCACCGCAGGAGAGATGGTATGGTCTGGCAGCAGCAGAGTGCCGTCCATATCGATTGCAATCAGTTTAATAGCCATAGGATCCCCGGGTAAGATGAGTCTTCCCTCATGCTAACGCGATTCCGCTCAAAAAACAGTAAAAGTGTCGGCCAGAAAGGGGGATGGAACCGCAGCAGAGGATTCCTCTTTTACTGGCAAAGAAAAGCCCGGTCGCGCCATGCGACCGGGCTCAGACATTCCGTTACCCCGGGCAAACTCGCTCCGGGGGAACACGGCTTAGATATCGATATTCGCCGCTTTCAGGGCGTTTTCTTCGATAAAGGCGCGACGTGGTTCAACCGCATCACCCATCAGGGTGGTGAACAGCTGATCGGCAGCAATGGCATCCTTGACGGTGACGCGCAGCATGCGGCGGCTGTCCGGATCCATGGTGGTCTCCCACAGCTGATCCGGGTTCATCTCGCCCAGACCTTTATAGCGCTGGATAGAGAGGCCGCGACGGGACTCTTTCACCAGCCAGTCCAGGGCCTGCTCGAAGCTGGCCACCGGCTGACGACGTTCGCCGCGCTCGATGTAAGCATCTTCTTCCATCAGGCCGCGCAGTTTCTCGCCCAGGGTACAGATACGGCGATATTCCGGCCCCATAATGAACTCATTATCCAGCGGATAGTCGGTGTCCACGCCGTGGGTACGAACGCGAATAACTGGTTCAAAATGCTGCAGCTCTTTGTTCTCGTGGAGATCAAATTTCCACTGGCTGCCGTGCTGCTCTTTCTCATTCAGCTCGGATACCAGCGTGTTCACCCAGCGGGTCACCTTCTGTTCGTCAGCCAGATCGGCCTCGGTCAGGGTCGGCTGATAGATAAGCTCTTTCAGCAGCGCTTTCGGGAAGCGGCGCTCCATGCGGCCAATCATTTTCTGGGTGGCGTTAAACTCGGCAACCAGTTTTTCCAGCGGTTCGCCCGCCAGCGCCGGCGCATTGGCGTTAGTATGCAGGGTCGCACCGTCAAGAGCGATAGCGATCTGATACTGATCCATCGCTTCGTCGTCTTTAATGTACTGTTCCTGTTTGCCTTTCTTCACTTTGTACAGCGGCGGCTGGGCAATATAGACGTGGCCGCGCTCGACGATCTCCGGCATCTGACGATAGAAGAAGGTCAACAGCAGGGTACGAATGTGCGAGCCGTCGACGTCCGCATCGGTCATGATGATGATGCTGTGATAGCGCAGTTTGTCCGGGTTGTACTCATCGCGCCCGATGCCGCAGCCCAGAGCGGTGATCAGCGTGGCCACTTCCTGGGAAGAGAGCATTTTATCGAAGCGGGCTTTCTCAACGTTGAGGATTTTACCCTTCAGCGGCAGGATCGCCTGATTCTTGCGGTTACGCCCCTGTTTAGCAGAGCCGCCCGCAGAGTCCCCTTCCACCAGGTACAGTTCGGAGAGCGCCGGGTCGCGTTCCTGGCAGTCCGCCAGTTTGCCCGGCAGGCCAGCCAGATCCAGCGCGCCTTTACGGCGGGTCATCTCACGGGCACGACGCGCGGCTTCGCGCGCGCGCGCGGCGTCAATAATTTTGCCGACCACGATTTTCGCATCGGACGGGTTTTCCAGCAGGTATTCGCTCAGCAGTTCGTTCATCTGCTGCTCAACCGCCGATTTCACCTCGGAGGAGACCAGCTTGTCTTTGGTCTGTGAGGAGAATTTCGGATCCGGCACTTTCACCGATACCACGGCAATCAGGCCTTCACGGGCGTCGTCGCCGGTGGCGCTGACTTTCGCTTTTTTACTGTAGCCCTCTTTGTCCATGTAGGCGTTGAGGGTACGGGTCATCGCCGCACGGAAGCCGGCAAGGTGAGTACCACCGTCACGCTGCGGAATGTTATTGGTAAAGCAGTAAATGTTTTCCTGGAAGCCATCGTTCCACTGCAGGGCCACTTCCACACCGATACCGTCTTTTTCCGTAGAAAAATAGAAGATATTCGGATGGATCGGCGTTTTGTTCTTATTGAGATACTCAACGAACGCCTTGATGCCGCCTTCGTAGTGGAAATGATCTTCTTTGCCGTCGCGCTTATCGCGCAGGCGGATAGAGACCCCGGAGTTCAGGAACGACAGCTCGCGCAGGCGTTTCGCCAGGATATCGTATTCAAACTCGGTGACGTTGGTGAAGGTTTCCAGGCTTGGCCAGAAACGCACCATGGTGCCGGTTTTGTCGGTTTCGCCAGTCACGGCCAGCGGCGCCTGCGGCACACCGTGTTCGTACATCTGCTTGTGAACTTTGTTATCGCGCTGGATAACCAGCTCCAGCTTCTGCGACAGGGCGTTTACCACCGAGACGCCTACGCCGTGCAGACCGCCGGAGACTTTATAGGAGTTATCATCGAATTTACCGCCAGCGTGCAGGACGGTCATGATAACTTCCGCTGCGGAGACGCCCTCTTCCGGGTGAATGCCGGTCGGGATGCCGCGGCCGTCATCCTGGACGGAGACGGAGTTATCGCTGTGGATGGTCACCACGATATCTTTGCAGTAACCCGCGAGCGCTTCGTCGATAGCGTTATCCACAACCTCGAATACCATGTGGTGCAGACCGGTGCCGTCATCCGTGTCGCCGATATACATACCCGGGCGCTTACGCACCGCATCCAGCCCTTTCAGGACTTTGATACTGGAGGAGTCATAAGAATTCGACATCAACGTTTCTCGCTCATTTAATCTTGGGTTAATCCGTTATTTTACCTTTTTCCACGCGGAACATCTTCGAATTTTTGTCCGACATGTCCATAACGTGCTCAGCGCTGATCGCGCTGACGAAAACCTGCGACTGCGTCGCTTTCAGGCGACTGGATAACAGACCGCGGCGGGCATCATCGAGTTCCGAGGCAAAATCATCTATCAGGTACAGGCAGCGCCGCCCGCTGACGCGGGTGAGGAACTCGCCCTGCGCCAGACGCAGGGCGCACATCAGCAGCTTAAGCTGCCCGCGCGACAAGGTATCTTCCACCGGCGCCCCGTCGGCACGAATACGGAAATCCGCTTTATGCGGGCCGTGGGCGGTATAGGTTAACATTCTGTCGCGCTCGAAATTCCGCTCCAGCACTTCAGCGTAGTCGGTCTCTTTTTCCCAGCCGCGCTGGAAGGAGAAAGAGAGCGAGAATTCCGGTAAAAATTGCTGACAGGTATCCGCCATGTCTTCGACGATAGCGGCGCTGTATTCGGCACGCCAGCGGCTGATCTGCTCCGCCAGCGGGATTAATTCCAGATCCCATGGCCGCAGCTGGGCATAGCGGCTGACCTGACGCAGCGCGGCGTTGCGCTGCTTGACCAGGCGCTTCAGGTTGCTCCAGGCGGTGAAGAATCCGGCTTCGTTATGAAAGCATCCCCAGTCAAGGAATGCTCTTCTGTATTTGGGGCCGCCGTTGAGTAAAGTAAACCCCTCCGGCGTAATCAGCTGCATCGGCATCAGGTGCGCCAGCTCCGCCACTTTGTGGCCGTCGGTGCCGTCGATACGCACCTTGCTGTCGCCCTGTTTGTCTTTGGTCAGGCCGATGGCGGTTTCCCGCTCTTCGCCCTGTAAACGCCCGTGCAGAACAAACGCATCCTGCTCGTGGCGGATCACCCGGCCAATTTGCAAACTGCGAAACGCCCGGCCGTGGCCAAGCGTGTAGATGGCTTCCAGCACGCTGGTTTTGCCGCTGCCGTTGGCGCCAACCAGGAAGTTAAAGCCGGGAGATAAAGCGAGATCCGCATGTTCAATATTGCGGAAGTCTTTGATCAGGAGTCGGGATAGCGACATATCAGCTCGTCATCATTCAAGGGGCGTGGGTGTCGCAGCCAGTTCGTCTACCGCCAGCGCGCAGAAAGCGGAGCGTACACGAAGTACGTGAGCATTTCGAGCACTGCCGGAAGGCGAAATGGCAAGTAAACCAGCCCCTTTGCAGATTCTACAATCGCATTGGCATGACAACGTAGGCGGCGGATTGCGAAGCCGCATCCTCAATCTGCACGCTCGACACCGAATCCGTCAGCAGAATCCGTACATTCTCGCACTTCAGCGCGTTCAGCACATCCAGCACGTAGCTAACGTTGAAGCCAATCTCCATCTCCGTTCCGGCGTAGGTCACGTCCAGAATCTCTTCCGCTTCTTCCTGCTCCGGGTTATTGGCGGTGATTTTCAGCTGATTTTCGCTCACGTACAGCCGCACGCCGCGGAATTTCTCATTGGAGAGAATCGCCGCGCGGGCAAAAGCCTGCTTCAGAATATCGCAGCCCGCTTCGAGGTGTTTATCCGGATTTTTCGGCAATACGCGGCGATAATCCGGGAAACGGCCATCAACCAGCTTCGAAGTGAAGATAAAATCGCCGACGTGGGCGCGGATGTTATTGCTGCCAATCTGCACGCGCAGCGGCGTATCACCGCCGTCGAGCATCCGCATCAGCTCAATCACCCCTTTACGCGGCACGATCACCGAATGGTTCGGCAGCGACGCTTCCAGCGGCATCGAACAGACCGCCAGACGGTGGCCGTCGGTAGCAACGGTGCGCAGTTCGCTGCCTTCGGTTTCGAACAGCATACCGTTTAAGTAGTAACGAACATCCTGGTGCGCCATCGAGAACTGGGTCGCTTCGATCAGACGCTTCATGGTCGCCTGCGGCAGGGTAAATTCCACCTCGCTCTGCCAGTCGTCAAGATTCGGGAAATCGGCAGCGGGCAGGGTCGACAGCGAGAAGCGGCTGCGGCCGGAACGCACCAGCATGCGATCGCCTTCCAGCTGCACCGCGATCTCCGCGCCTTCCGGCAGGCCGCGGCAGATATCAAAGAATTTACGCGCCGGAACGGTGGTGGCGCCCGCTTCGTGCGGCTGAACCAGCGCCACGCGCGCCACCATCTCCATTTCAAGATCGGTACCGGTCAGCGACAGCGCGCCGTCCGCGACCTGAAGCAGCAGGTTACCGAGAATGGGCAGCGTCGGACGACCACCTAACGGACCGCTCACCTGTTGCAGCGGTTTTAATAAATGTTCACGTTCTACGGTAAATTTCATAGCGTCACGAGGATAATGTTCTGATTAAATTGGAAAAATCTTCTTTAATGTCGTGGCTTTCTTCACGCAGCTGCTCAATCTTGCGGCAGGCGTGCAGCACGGTGGTATGGTCGCGGCCGCCAAACGCATCGCCGATTTCCGGCAGGCTGTGGTTGGTCAGCTCTTTGGCCAGCGCCATCGCCATCTGGCGAGGACGCGCCACCGAACGGGAGCGGCGTTTGGACAGCAGATCCGCTACCTTAATCTTGTAGTACTCCGCCACCGTCTTTTGAATATTGTCGATGGTGACCAGTTTTTCCTGCAGCGCCAGCAAATCGCGCAGCGCTTCGCGCACGAAATCGATGGTGATCGCCCGGCCGGTGAAGTTGGCGTTGGCGATAACGCGGTTCAGCGCCCCCTCCAGCTCACGCACGTTTGAGCGCAGACGCTTGGCAATAAAGAACGCTACTTCACCCGGCAGGCGGATGTCGTTCTCATCGGCTTTTTTCATCAGGATCGCGACGCGGGTTTCCAGCTCCGGCGGCTCGATCGCCACCGTCAGCCCCCAGCCGAAGCGGGATTTCAGACGATCTTCTACGCCGTTGATCTCTTTGGGATAACGATCCGAGGTCAAAATGATCTGCTGATTACCTTCCAGCAGAGCATTGAAGGTATGGAAAAACTCTTCCTGGGATCGCTCTTTATTGGCGAAGAACTGAATGTCATCGATCAGCAGGGCGTCAACGGATCGGTAGTAGCGCTTAAATTCTTCGATGGCGTTGTTCTGCAGCGCTTTAACCATGTCCTGAACGAAACGCTCCGAGTGCATATAGACCACTTTGGCGTTCGGTTTACGGGCCACGATACCGTTCCCCACCGCGTGCAGCAGGTGGGTTTTGCCCAGACCCGTCCCGCCATAAAGGAACAGGGGGTTGTAGGCGCCGCCCGGGTTATCCGCCACCTGACGCGCCGCCGCGCGGGCCAGCTGGTTAGATTTACCTTCGACGAAGTTATCAAACGTGTGTTTCACGTTAACGTTAGAACGGTAGGTCGGCTCCGCTGGCGCCGGGACATTATCCCAGCCAGGGCGCACGATCGTCGGCGCCACGCGCGCGGTCTGCACCTGCGCCGCCGGGATAGTCGCTGCGGCCGGGCTTACCGCTCCTTTCTGCAGCGAGCTGGTGGGCTTAGCGCCCACCTCAAAACGCAGCTGCGGGGCGTCCGCACCGCAAAAATCATTGAGGAGTCCATTGATATTATTGAGGTATTTGTCCCTTACCCAGTCGAGCACAAAACGGTTTGGCGCATACAGTGCCAGCGTGTTATCGCTCAGTTCCGCCTGCAATGGGCGGATCCACATGCTGAATTCTGTGGCTGGTAACTCATCCTGCAATCGGGCAAGACACTGCTGCCAAAGCGAAAGTGACACGGCGGACTCCACTCGAACATAAAATCGATATCAAAGAAAAACTGAAACAATCGTGATTGTTGGCACACGTCGACAAGACCCTGCATTAGCCGAAAAGCCCCTGCACAAAAGGGGTGACGTGCGAACCGCTATCTGCGGTTATTTCCCGCTGCGGATCCGGGGATCGCGATCGGGACCGGGGATCATAGCCTAAACTGAGAAAGAGATCTTGTGTTTCTCAACAGATTCTTCCCGATTTATCCACAGGAAGGATCGAAACCGGGTAAGTGTAATCGATCCTGGAAGGAGTGAAGCACGATTTCCGCCGCATATTGGAAAAATTAATGAGCTATGCCGCTTTTGGGCGCAAACGATCTAACAAAGATCCTTCAGGATCCTTGCGCTTTACTGGCCAGGCCGTATAATCCCCCACCCGGCGCGTAATGCCCGTTTTCGTCACACGTCTCAGCTTATTTTTTGTGCGACGAGGTGCGAGAAATAAGGAAAGAGAATTGACTCCGGAGTGTACAATTATTACAATCCGGCCTCTTTAATCACCCACGCTGAGGCGTAAGTCGTTCGAAGTTCGTTCGGGTCTACGCAAAAGTCAGTGAATTTATTCAAGTTTAGGTAGAAATCGCCATGAAACGCACTTTTCAACCGTCTGTACTGAAGCGCAACCGTTCTCACGGCTTCCGTGCTCGTATGGCTACTAAAAATGGTCGTCAGGTTCTGGCACGTCGTCGTGCTAAAGGCCGCGCTCGTCTGACCGTTTCCAAGTAATAAAGCTAACCCTGCGTGGTTAAGCTCGCATTTCCCAGGGAGTTACGCTTGTTAACTCCCAGTCATTTCACTTTCGTCTTCCAGCAGCCACAACGGGCTGGCACGCCGCAAATCACCATCCTCGGCCGCCTGAATTCGCTGGGGCATCCCCGCATCGGTCTCACCGTCGCCAAGAAAAACGTGAAACGCGCACATGAACGCAATCGGATTAAACGTCTGACGCGTGAAAGTTTTCGTTTGCGTCAACATGAACTCCCACCTATGGATTTCGTGGTGGTGGCGAAAAGAGGGGTTGCCGACCTCGATAACCGTGCTCTCTCGGAAGCGTTGGAAAAATTATGGCGCCGCCATTGTCGCCTGGCTCGCGGGTCCTGATCGGCCTGATTCGAGTTTATCAGCGCCTGATTAGTCCGCTACTCGGGCCGCATTGTCGTTTCACCCCAACCTGTTCTCAATACGGAATTGAGGCCTTACGCAGGTTTGGAGTGATAAAAGGCAGTTGGTTGACGATGAAACGCGTATTAAAATGCCACCCTTTACACCCTGGTGGTGACGATCCCGTCCCGCCTGGACCATTTGATACCAGAGAACACTAACGATGGATTCGCAACGCAATCTTCTTATCATCGCTTTGTTGTTCGTGTCTTTCATGATCTGGCAAGCCTGGGAGCAGGACAAAAATCCGCAACCCCAGCAGCAGACCACGCAGACTACGACCACAGCAGCGGGTAGCGCCGCCGACCAGGGCGTACCGGCCAGTGGCCAGGGGAAACTGATTACGGTTAAAACCGACGTGCTTGAGCTGACTATCAACACCAACGGTGGCGATATTGAGCAGGCGCTGCTTCTGGCGTATCCAAAAACGCTGAAATCGACCGAACCGTTCCAGTTACTGGAAACCACCCCGCAGTTTGTCTACCAGGCGCAGAGCGGCTTAACCGGCCGTGACGGTCCGGATAACCCGGCAAACGGCCCGCGTCCGCTGTACAGCGTCGATAAAGAGGCGTTTGTGCTGGCCGATGGCCAGGATGAGCTCGTCATCCCGCTGACCTACACCGACAAAGCCGGCAACGTCTTCACCAAAACCTTCACCCTGAAACGCGGTGGCTATGCGGTGAACGTCGGTTATAGCGTGCAGAATGCCAGCGAGAAACCGCTGGAAGTCTCGACCTTCGGTCAGCTGAAGCAGACCGCTGCGCTGCCGTCCAGTCGCGATACGCAGACCGGCGGCCTGTCCACGATGCATACTTTCCGTGGCGCAGCGTTCTCCACCGCGGATTCGAAATACGAAAAATACAAATTCGATACCATTCTGGATAACGAAAACCTGAACGTTAGCACCAAAAACGGTTGGGTTGCCATGCTGCAGCAGTACTTCACCACCGCGTGGGTGCCGCAGAATAACGGGACGAATAACTTCTATACCGCCAACCTCGGCAACGGCATTGTTGCTATCGGCTATAAATCCCAGCCGGTACTGGTACAGCCTGGCCAAACCGACAAACTGCAGAGCACGCTGTGGGTCGGCCCGGCGATTCAGGACAAAATGGCTGCCGTCGCGCCGCACCTGGATCTGACCGTCGACTACGGCTGGCTGTGGTTCATCTCCCAACCGCTGTTCAAGCTGCTGAAGTTCATCCACAGCTTCCTCGGCAACTGGGGCTTCTCGATCATCGTCATCACCTTTATCGTTCGTGGCATCATGTACCCGCTGACCAAAGCGCAGTACACCTCCATGGCGAAGATGCGTATGCTGCAGCCGAAGATTCAGGCCATGCGCGAGCGTCTGGGCGACGATAAACAACGTCAAAGCCAGGAGATGATGGCGCTGTATAAAGCGGAGAAAGTGAACCCGCTGGGCGGCTGCTTCCCGCTGATTATTCAGATGCCGATCTTCCTTGCGCTGTACTACATGCTGAGCGCCTCGGTTGAACTGCGTCATGCGCCGTTTATCCTGTGGATCCACGACCTGTCTGCTCAGGACCCGTACTACATCCTGCCGATCATCATGGGCGCGACGATGTTCTTCATCCAGAAGATGTCGCCGACCACCGTGACTGACCCGATGCAGCAGAAGATCATGACCTTTATGCCGGTCATCTTCACGGTGTTCTTCCTGTGGTTCCCGTCTGGCCTGGTGGTGTACTACATCGTCAGCAACCTGGTGACCATTATTCAGCAGCAGCTGATTTACCGTGGTCTGGAGAAGCGTGGCCTGCATAGCCGCGAGAAGAAGAAATCCTGATACTCTTCATTCTTCAAGGCAACGCATCTGCGACTTGAATAACTTAGAGTAGTTACGGTAACGTTAATGCCAGAGAAGGCGGTCAATGGACCGCCTTTTTTACATCTACATAGAGAGTCACCATGAGCCATAACGACACTATCGTCGCCCAGGCAACCCCACCGGGACGCGGGGGTGTGGGCATCCTGCGCATCTCCGGCCTCAAAGCGCGCGACGTCGCGCAGGCGGTACTCGGCAAGCTGCCGAAACCGCGCTATGCCGACTACCTGCCGTTCAACGACGTTGACGGTACGCCGCTGGATCAGGGGATTGCGCTGTGGTTCCCCGGGCCGAACTCCTTTACCGGGGAAGATGTGCTTGAGCTGCAGGGCCACGGCGGCCCGGTCATTCTCGACCTGCTGCTTAAACGTATTCTGACCCTGCCGGGCCTGCGCATCGCCAGGCCCGGCGAATTCTCTGAGCGCGCGTTCCTTAACGACAAGCTCGACCTGGCGCAGGCAGAGGCCATCGCCGACCTTATCGACGCCAGCTCAGAACAGGCGGCGCGCTCGGCGCTGAACTCACTGCAGGGGGCCTTCTCCGCGCGGGTTAACCACCTTGTGGAAGCGCTCACTCACCTGCGCATCTATGTGGAAGCGGCGATTGATTTTCCGGATGAAGAAATTGATTTCCTCTCCGACGGCAAAATTGAAGCCCAGCTGAACGAGGTGATGGCCGACCTCGACGCCGTCCGCGCCGAAGCCCGTCAGGGCAGTCTGCTGCGCGAAGGGATGAAGGTGGTGATCGCCGGGCGGCCAAATGCCGGTAAATCGAGCCTGCTAAACGCCCTGGCGGGCCGCGAAGCAGCGATCGTCACCGACATCGCCGGCACCACCCGCGACGTGCTGCGCGAGCATATCCATATCGACGGCATGCCGCTGCATATCATTGATACCGCAGGCCTGCGCGACGCCAATGACGAAGTGGAACGTATCGGCATCGAGCGCGCCTGGCAGGAGATTGCCCAGGCCGATCGGGTGCTGTTTATGGTCGATGGCACCACCACCAGCGCCGTTGATCCGGCGGAGATCTGGCCAGATTTTATCGAGCGCCTGCCCGCTAAACTGCCGATTACCGTGGTGCGTAATAAAGCCGATGTCACCGGCGAAGCGCTGGGTATCAGCGAAGTAAATGGCCACTCACTGATCCGCCTGTCGGCACGCACTGGCGAAGGCGTCGAGGTGCTGCGTAACCACCTCAAGCAGAGCATGGGCTTCGATACCAATATGGAAGGCGGCTTCCTCGCCCGCCGTCGCCATCTGCAGGCGCTGGAAGAGGCGGCGGACCATCTGCAGCAGGGCAAAGCCCAGCTGCTGGGCGCCTGGGCCGGCGAGCTGCTGGCGGAAGAGCTGCGTCTCGCGCAGCAGGCGCTGAGCGAGATCACCGGGGAGTTCACCTCCGATGACCTGCTGGGCCGCATCTTCTCCAGCTTCTGTATCGGCAAATAACGTTTAGTCCGTAAATGTTCACTCACCCGCATTAACGCCGCGTTAATGCGGGTTTTTTCTTGCCCTTTGCGGCGCAACGTTCTCTACTTTTATCTCCCCTTAACCACGAGACTAAAGCATGACCGTTGAATATACCGTGATCGAGAAGGTGCCCTCCGCCGAAGCGTTTTGCCACCTGCGAGAGGTAGCGGGTATGTCGCCGCGCCCCCTGGAAGGCGCCAGAGCCGGGCTGCCGCGCAGCTGTTATGGCGTACATATCCTCTGGCAGGAGACGCCTATCGCCATGGGGCGCATCGTCGGCGACGGCGCAATTAATTTCGACATTGTCGACGTCGCCGTCGATCCGGCTCACCAGGGAAAGGGCCTTGGGCGGCTGGTGATGGAGAAGCTGGTTGCCTGGCTGGACGCTAACGCCTTTGACGGCGCCTACGTTACGCTGGTGGCGGATGTTCCGGAGCTGTACGCGAAGTTTGGCTTCGAAAGCGTTCGGCCGGAAAGCGAAGGGATGGCCCGCGTGTGGCGATGCCGGGGCCGCTAGTTCGCGTTTCCTGCCAGGAAAATAGCGTTGTCCAAATGGCAACTCGTCTTGCGGGACGTTCCTCACTATGCTGAACGCCATTCACATCGCGAGGATCTCATGACACGCTTTCTTCTCTGCAGCTTTGCCCTGATTCTGCTCTATCCCTCCGGCATCGATATGTATCTCGTCGGCCTGCCGCGTATTGCTCAGGATCTGGGAGCCAGCGAGGCGCAATTACATATCGCCTTCTCGGTCTATCTGGCCGGAATGGCCTCCGCGATGCTGTTTGCTGGCCGTATCGCCGACCGCTCGGGGCGTAAGCCTGTCGCCATGGTGGGGGCGGCGATCTTTGTTATCGCCTCCCTGCTCTGCGCGCAGGCGCACACCAGCAGCCACTTCCTTACCGGACGCTTTATCCAGGGGATCGGCGCCGGCTGCTGCTACGTGGTGGCTTTCGCTATTCTGCGCGATACGCTGAACGACCGTCGACGGGCCAAAGTGCTGTCGTTGCTCAACGGCATTACCTGCATCATCCCCGTGCTGGCGCCGGTGCTCGGCCACCTGATCATGCTGAAATACCCGTGGCAGAGTCTGTTCTACACCATGATCGGCATGGGGGTAACAGTGGGTTTGCTGGCGGTATTTATCCTGCGCGAGACGCGTCCGACGGCGCCTGCGCAGACGGCTATGCCGCAGCATGGCGCGGGCGAATCGCTGTTGAACCGCTTTTTCCTCAGCCGCATTCTCATCACCACCCTCAGCGTGACGGCGATCCTCACCTACGTGAACGTCTCGCCGGTACTGATGATGGAGGAGATGGGGTTCGATCGCGGCACCTATTCCATGACGATGGCGCTGATGGCGATGGTCAGCATGGCGGTCTCCTTCTCGACGCCGTTCGCCCTGTCGCTGTTTAAACCACGCACCCTGATGATAACCTCGCAGCTGCTGTTCCTGGCGGCAGGCGTGGCGCTGAGCCTCGCCACCCAGCAGGTCGTCACCCTGGTCGGGCTGGGCATGATTTGCGCCGGCTTCTCCGTCGGCTTCGGCGTCGCAATGAGCCAGGCCCTGGGGCCATTCACGCTGCGCGCCGGTGTCGCCAGCTCGGTCCTCGGCATCGCGCAGGTGTGCGGTTCGTCGCTGTGGATTTGGCTCGCCGCCATCATCGGACTCAGCGCAATGAATATGCTGATCGGGATACTCATTGCCTGTAGCATAGTGAGTCTTGTTCTGCTACTGGTCGCCACCCCGCCGCGGGTTGCGCAACACAATGAAGAAGCCGCTTTCGAGTCTCGATCTTAATTTACTGCTCTGCCTGCAGCTCCTGACCCAGGAGCTCAGCGTCACCCGTACGGCGAAGCGGATGAACGTTTCGCCCTCGGCGGTGAGCAAGTCGCTGGCCAAGCTGCGCGCCTGGTTTGACGATCCGCTGTTTGTCAAAACGCCGCTGGGCCTGGCGCCTACACCGCTGGTCAGCAGCATGGAGCAGGATCTGGCGGACTGGATGCAGATGGGCAACCAGATCCTCGATAAACCGCACCACACCATGCCGAGCGGCCTCAAGTTCGAGCTGGCGGCGGAAACGCCATTGCTGATGATCCTGTTTAACACCCTCTCCCAGCGCATCTATCAGCGCTACCCGCAGGCATTGATTCGTTTGCGCAACTGGGACTACGACTCCCTGGACGCCATCATCCGCGGCGAGGTGGATATCGGCTTCTGCGGACGCGAAAGCCATCCGCAGTCGCGGGAGCTGCTGAGCCTGCTGCCGTGGTATATCGATTTTGATGTGCTGTTCACCGACCTGCCGCAGGTCTGGCTGCGCGCCGATCATCCGGCGCTCAGGGAGGAGTGGGATCTGGCGGCATTCTTACGCTATCCGCATATCACCATCTGCTGGGAACAACGCGATACCTGGGCGCTGGACGACGTGCTGCAGGAGCTGGGGCATAAGCGTAATGTGGCGCTGACCGTGCCGGGGTTTGAGCAATCCCTCTTTATGGCGGCTCAACCGCAGCACACCATGCTGGCCACCGCGCCACGCTACTGCCAGCACTATAATCAGCAGCATCAGCTACCGCTGGTCTCCCGGCCGCTGCCGCTGGAGCCGCAGCATCTTGAAAAGCTTCGCGTCCCCTTCACCTTGCTATGGCATAAACGCAACAGCTACAACCCGAAGCTTGTCTGGCTTAGAGATACGTTGAAAGCGCTCTATTCCGGTACGCTGTAAGCTTTGTTTCGTGTCCGTAGCACCTTATTTGCGCAATAATTTGTAAAATCCAAACAAATTCCCTTTTCAAGGGGGGATTTCGGCATTAAAACCTGTTAATACCAGGCGATAATAGCGCCCGCAGTTTTCATTCAGACCATTACTCACGGAGCGACGTATGGCAACGCATTTTGCACGAGGGATACTCAGTACCGGGGAGCCGCTATCGACACGTTTGTCAGCGGCCTGTCATCAATCCGCACGTCGGCTCCCTGAATACCGGCAAGCCCGCTTTCGCGCTTCGCGGTCGCTGCTCGCCGAACTGCTGTTTATGCTTTACGGCATCGGCGAGCTGCCTGAAATCGTTAACGAAGCCAATGGCCGACCGGTTTTTAGCGATCGTCACCTTCCCCGCTTCTCTATCTCTTATACTGGCAATATCGTTGGCGTAGCGCTGACCACCGAAGGGGATTGTGGCCTCGATATGGAGCTGCAGCGCACTGTCCGCAGCCACGACGCCGACCGGCAAAATTTCAGTAACAATGAGAATCTGTGGGTTAACATTCAGCATGACCCGGACGAAGCGCGCAGCCAACTGGTGGCGCTGCGGCGCAGCGTGCTGAAGCTGACCGGTGAAACATCAACGCAGCTGCAGCTGCTGCCTGGCTCCGGCCGCCTGCGTACCGCCGGCAGCCTGCCGATCGAAGCCGTCTGTGACGCCGAATCGCTGCTGGTGTGGTCGATTGCCGCTACCCCGAATATCGGCCCGCTGAAGGTCTGGGAGTATGACGCAAAGGGAGGCGACTGGCACAGCCTGGCGGACGCTCAGCGGCGCGCGCGCGAGCCGTCAGCCCGCCTGATGCGCTTTACCAGCCTACCCACGGAAAAAACCTTATCCCTCAATTGACCGGTCTTGCCGGCATCATGATCCAAAGGAGCAATCATGTCAGATACCTTGAAAGTGGTTACGTTACTCGGCAGCCTGCGTAAAGGGTCGTTTAATGGAATGGTCGCGCGTACCCTGCCCGGCATCGCGCCGGCGGGCATGGACATCTCCGCGCTGCCGTCTATCGGCGATATTCCGCTGTACGATGCTGATATTCAGGAAGAAGAGGGATTCCCGCAGCGCGTGCAGGAGATTGCGCAACAGATCCGCGAGGCGGATGGCGTGGTGATCGTCACCCCCGAGTATAACTATTCCGTGCCTGGCGGCCTGAAAAACGCCATCGACTGGCTTTCACGCCTGCCAGAGCAGCCGCTGTCCGGCAAGCCGGTGCTGATTCAAACCAGCTCAATGGGCGCCATCGGCGGCGCGCGCTGCCAGTATCATCTGCGGCAGATTCTGGTGTTCCTCGATGCGATGGTAATGAATAAACCGGAATTTATGGGCGGCGTGATCCAGAACAAAGTGGATCCGCAGTCAGGTGAAGTGGTCGATCAGAGCACCCTCGACCATCTGCGCGGCCAGCTGACCGCCTTTGGCGATTATATTAAGCGGGTAAAAGCATAAAAAAAGCCCGGCAGCGATGCCGGGCTTTTTCATCATGCGTGCGGATTAATGTGCATCAATAAAGACAATCTTCAGCACGAACAGCAGCGAGACGATAATTACGCAAGGGCTGAGGTCGCGCAGACGGCCGGTGCCGATCTTCATCACGCAGTAGGAGATAAAGCCCAGGGCGATACCTTCAGTGATCGAGAAGCTAAACGGCATCATCACCGCGGTGATAAACGCCGGTACCGCTTCCGTCAGGTCATCCCACTTCACGCGCGCCAGGCTGGAGGTCATCAGCACGCCGACGTAAATCAGCGCGCCGGCGGCCGCATAGGCCGGAACCATCCCCGCCAGCGGAGAGAGGAAGATAACCAGCAGGAACAGGATACCGACGACAACGGCGGTCAGGCCGGTGCGCCCGCCTACGGAAACGCCGGAGGAGGATTCGATATACGCTGTTACCGATGAGGTGCCGATGAAGGAACCTGCCACCGACGAGACGCTATCGACAAACAGCGCCTGCTTCATGCGCGGGAATTTACCGTTGGCGTCCGCCAGACCCGCTTTATCCGTCACGCCGATCAGCGTCCCGGAGGAGTCAAACAGGTTGACCAGCATAAAGGAGAAGATTACCCCGGCCAGGCCCAGATTCAGGGAGCCCGCCAGATCGACATGACCGATCACCGAAGTCACGCTCGGCGGCGCTGAGACGATACCGGTGTAGTGCACATCCCCCAGCATCCAGCCCAGCAGGGTGGTCACCACGATAGAGACCAGTACCGCGGCATGAATGTTGCGCGACGCCAGAATCGCGATGATAAAGAAGCCCAGCACGCCCAGCAGCACGCTGTGGGAAGTCAGATGACCAATGCTGACCAGCGTTTCCGGGTTAGCGACGATAACCCCGGCGTTCTTCAGGCCCATCATACCGATAAACAGGCCGATCCCGCTGGTGATGCCCACGCGCAGGCTCAGCGGAATATTGGCGATCATCCAGTAGCGTACGCGGAAGATCGTCAGCAGCAGCAGGCCGACGGCGCCCCAGAAAATCGCGCCCATGCCGACCTGCCATGGCAGGCCCATCGCCTGCACCACCACAAAGGCGAAAAAGGCGTTCAGGCCCATCGCCGGCGCCAGAGCAACCGGCAGGTTCGCGAACAGCCCCATCATGATACTGCCGAAAGCGGCAATCAGACAGGTGGTCACAAACACGGCGCTGGTATCCATGCCCGCTACGCCAAGAATTTGTGGGTTAACAAAAACGATATACACCATCGTCAGGAACGTGGTGAAACCGGCGATGGCTTCCGTGCGCACCGTGGTGCCGTGCTCGCGCAGTTTAAATACGCGCTCCAGCAGACCCTGGCCAGAAGACTGGCTGGTTTGTTGTTGACTCATTATCGGTTTCCGAACGTAAGGAGGGAAAATTCGACGCTATCCTATACCAAATTACAGCGCCAGGCGCGGTTGTATGGTAATTTTTTTCATTTATTTTGCTTATACGGCAACGATTGCGTCGCGGCATTGGACATGACGAAAACGTTAAACTTGTTAATATGGAATGGCTATGACTCAACCAGAAGCAGTATTTTTTGACTGTGACGGCACGCTGGTCGACAGCGAGGTAATTTGCTCCCGCGCCTACGTGCACATGTTCCAGGAATTTGGCATTACGCTGGAGCTGGCAGAGATTTTTAAGCGCTTCAAAGGCGTAAAGCTGTACGAAATAATCGACACCATCAACGCCGAGCATGGCGTTAACCTGCAAAAGGCCACCCTGGAGCCGATTTACCGTGCGGAAGTCGCCCGCCTGTTCGATAGCGAACTGGAGGTGATTGCTGGAGCCCAGGCGCTGCTGGATGCGGTAAGCGTCCCGATGTGCGTGGTCTCCAATGGCCCGGTCAGTAAGATGCAACACTCTCTCGGCCGCACCGGCCTGCTGCACCATTTCGCTGACCGGTTGTACAGCGGCTACGATATTCAGCGCTGGAAACCCGATCCGGCGCTGATGTTCCATGCCGCAAAGGCGATGAACGTTAACGTTGAGAACTGCATTCTGGTTGATGATTCCAGTGCAGGTGCACAATCGGGAATAGCCGCCGGCATGGAGGTGTTCTACTTCTGCGCCGATCCGCACAACCCGCCAATCGATCATCCCAAAGTGACAACCTTTACCGATCTGGCTGCGCTGCCGGCATTGTGGAAAGCGCGCGGTTGGGATATCACTCGCTAGCCCCCGGCGTCGCCCGGCCGGGCGACGGTTGGCAGCAAGGGTAGCCCGGTAGCGCTGTGATCTCGCCCAGAACAGGATGGCTGGCGACCGGCTTAACTCATTATCTTCGGACACAAGCACTTTCATCTTGTCTTTCTTCACTCGCGGAAAACGGGGGCTAAACGCCCCCTCCGGCTATTTAAACAGTTTTTGCACAAACTCCGCGTAGGCAGGGCGCCAGACGTCCATTTCATGGTTCAGGCCGGGATAGGCGTGATAGTCAAAGTTGATCTTCTGTTTTTCCAGCTCGCTTTTCAGACCCGCGATGTCTTTGCCGGTCACGGAATCTTTTTCCCCAACGACCACGGTAAAGTTACGCAGCTGTTTATTGATGGCTTCAGGATGTTTCAGCTGTGCTTCCACACCAGCATTCGGCACCGTGGTGGTTGTGACGCCGCTAAACGTGGCGAGCCAGCCAAAGCTCTCCAGATGATTCATTCCGGAGACCAGCGCCTGATAGCCGCCCTGCGACAGCCCGGCGAGCGCCCGGCCATCCGCGTCTTTACGCACATTAAAACGCGCATCAATCAGCGGAATGATATCGTTCATCAGCTCGTTATCAGCCGCCTGCGCATTCAGCGGATAGAAGGTTTTGCGTCGCTCCTGCGGCGGGAAGTTTTCCGCGATGGCTTCCGGGATATCGGTTTCGGTATCCGGGACCACCACCAGCATTGGCTTGATCTTGCCCTCCGCCAGCAGGTTATCCATGATTTGCGGGATCCGCCCCTGATCGATGGCCGACAGGCCGCTGTCGCCAAAGCCATGATAGAAATAGAGCACCGGCAGCGGATCGCCGGTTCCGCTATAACCCGGCGGCGTCCAGACATAGAGACGACGTTCAGCGTTCAGTGCCTTTGAGTGATAGGTAAGGGTGCGCAGATCGCCGTGCGCGACCGCCCGATCGTCAAGAATACTGCCCGGCACCAGAATCAAACTGGTGTTCACTTGGCGCTGCGGCTTCTGATAGCGGCTGCCGGTATCTACCGAGCGGAAGCCATCCACATCGAAATAGTATTCATAGAGATTGGGCTTCATCGGCTCGCTTTTCCATGTCCAGACTCCGTCCGCTGCCTTGGTCATGTCGTGCGAGACAAAGGTGTCCGGCGTGGCGCCGGTGACTACCGAAACCCGCCGGGCATCAGGGGCAAACAGGCGGTAAGTGATACTTTTATCCGCGTTAACTTGGGTGATAAAGTGGCTCACCGGCAGGGAGGGGTCCGGCACCGCGGGCAACGGTGCCGCCTGAATGGTGAACGCCGCGCCCGCCAGCGCCAGGGCGAAATAAATTGCATGTCGTTTCATCGTTATTCCTCTTATGTTGTGTCCGTTCTGTTATCGTGTCACCACCAGATTTCCGCCTGCGCCCCTACGGCAAACTGATCGTTTTTACCGTCTTCAAAAATGCTGGTGGTGTTATTCGCGGCCTTATCCAGGTCGATATCCTTCGCTTTAATATAGGTGGCATAGAAGCGAATTTCCGGGCGCGAGGTCAGCATACTGGTATTAACTTTGAAGGTATGGAACAGCGTGGTCTTATAGCCGGACTCGTTATATTTTTTGCCGGTAACATCTTTGTTTTGCTGCTTGAAGTACCCCAGTTCGACGCCGGTCTGGTTATATTTATTCCAGATATAAGCCGGTCGCAGGACCGTACGGATGGATTCAAAATCGGAGTGAGCCCCGGTCTCGTAGCTGTAAACGTCGTTACCAAAAGAGTAAACGATGGCATTCGCCATAATAATGTCATCACGTAAATAGGTTTCCCCTTGCGAGGTTAAGCGCACGGCGGTGCCATTGGTATGGTCGCCATAATAGCGGCCGTTAAAGGTTGTATAGGGGCTGGATCCGGCATAGCGCGAGAAGCTGCTGGCAATGGAGTTATTCGCCAGTAAGAAAGAGAATTCGTTAAAGCCGCCGTTAGCAAATTTTTGCGTTAACGAGGTGCCGGCCATCCAGGTATCTTTCCATGGATAATAGCCTTCATTGCCCTCTTTATATTTCTCAGAAGAACTTTGGTTGGCAGCGACATAGCGTCCGCTGACCATCAGGCTGGCTTTATCCCACAGCGGGATCTCTTTGTAACGGATATCAAGGGTATTGGTGTTTATTTGCTGCTTATTGCTCAAGGAACGATCGTAGTCATCAACATCTTCCCGCACCAGCGCGATATCGAATTTCCCGACGCCAACCTGCCAGTTTTCCAGCCCCACGCCAGCCGCCGCATCGGTTCTCTGCGTTTTCCAGTCCAGCATCTGGATCTCGATTTTTGGCGCACCGTGTTTGCCGACCCAGAAATCGGCCTCCGGGGCAAACGGCAGGAATCCTTTGGTGTTAACGTACATATCCGAGAATTGGATGTAGTTTTCGCCGCCGGCATTGTCGCCAAACCAGCCAGTGGAATACTGCTGGCCAACGTTCCCGTCGAGCATCACGATGGCGTCGACGCGTTTATCGCCTTCCTGAAACACCCGCTGCTTCAGCTGCAGATCGAACCAGCCGGAATATTCATTGCCCAGACGGCCAAGCGAGCCGATGGCCCACGATTTTGGCGAGCCATGCGAGGCGGTTCCCCAGCCCGAGCGGAAGTAGCCGTTATAGCTAAAGCCAATTTCATCTTTGACGAACCTGCTAAAATCTTTCAGCGTCATCGCGCTGTAGGCGGGTGCACTGTCTGTAGCAGATTGTTGATTTTTGACCAGTACCGCATCCGGTTTCACCGCTGCTTTCGGTCCGGCTGCCGCCGCGACGTTGCGCTTCTGGCTCTCTGCAGGCGGAGACCATGAGGCCCAAATCTGGTCTCTTTTTCTCTCCTGGTCTTGATATTTTTTGAGCTCTTTTTGCGTATCGCTGAGCGCTTTTTCCAGCAACTCAAGCCGTTGCTCTACCGTCAGCTGGCTCGCGATCAGGGAGGTTGAATAACAAAGCGGCGCCAGCAAGGCTATCGCCGAAGCGATCCTGGTTTTTCTCATCATAATATTCCCTTATATAAGTATTGGCATTAATAAAAACGACAGCGACAAGCATCGCGCGGGTTCAAATAGCTTTATCCATACCGCTTAAGGGCGCGGGGACTGTTATTTTTGCGCCTGGAAAAAAGCAAAAAAACCCGAAGAAGACGATCTGCCTTAACAGATAATCCTCTTCAGGTTTTGCCCGCGCATCGCGGTAGCAACCCTTATTAAGTCATTCTTCGCACGCATAAAAAAACCTGATATCGCCGCCGTGGGGGCAATATCAGGTTTTGCCTGCTGTCGCAGTAACAATCCGTTTAAAACATTCTGAGCTTGCGCGCTCAGTCAGTGGATGCTGATTGTTACGCGATAAAATGAAGAACTCAAACGGGCAGCCTGTTAATTGTGACGATAATCTCAGCAATATCGCTGCCGGTGGAGGAATCATATCTAATTCTGATAAATCCATTCATCAGAATTAGACAAAATGATTATTACTCTTTCGGATCTTTACCAGCGAGCAATTTATCCAGTTCATCGCCGCCCACATGACGGAAATCCTGGCCTTTGACGAAGTAGAAAATATATTCGCAGATATTCTGGCAGCGGTCGCCGATACGCTCGATGGAGCGCGCGCAGAACAGCGCCGTCAGGACGCTGGGGATAGTGCGCGAGTCTTCCATCATGTAGGTCATCAGCTGACGTACGATGCCTTCATATTCCTGGTCGACTTTCTTGTCTTCGCGATAGATACGTACCGCCTCGTCGAGATCCATACGCGCGAAGGCATCCAGCACGTCATGCAGCATCTGCACCGTATGGCGGCCCAGCGATTCAAGGCTCACCAGCAGCGGCTGATGCTGCTGGGAAAACTTCTCCAGCGCGGTACGGCAGATTTTATCCGCCACATCGCCAATGCGTTCCAGCTCAGCGATAGTCTTGATGATCGCCATCACCAGGCGCAGGTCGCTGGCGGTCGGCTGGCGCTTGGCGATGATGCGCACGCAGGCTTCATCGATCGCCACTTCCATCATGTTGACCTGTTTGTCGCCGTCAATCACGCGTTTCGCCAGTTCGCTGTCCTGGTTATGCATTGCGGTGATCGCATCAGAAAGCTGTTGCTCCACCAGCCCCCCCATGGTCATCACCTGGGTGCGGATATACTCCAGTTCAGCGTTGAACTGGCCGGAAATATGTTTGTTAAGATTTAGGTTGTCCATGGTGTCTCCTGATTGCCCAACTGGTGAGAGCCTGAAAGCACAAGGGCAAATCAACCGTAGCGGCCAGTAATATAATCTTCAGTTTGTTTCTTCGCGGGCTTGGTGAACAGATCATCCGTATTGCTGAACTCAATCAGCTCGCCAAGATACATAAATGCCGTATGGTCGGAGCAACGCGCAGCCTGCTGCATGTTGTGAGTCACGATAACGACGGTGTAGTCCTGTTTCAGCTCGGTGATCAGTTCTTCGATACGCCCGGTGGAGATCGGGTCCAGCGCGGAGCACGGCTCATCAAGCAGCAGCACTTCCGGGCGGATCGCGATACCGCGGGCAATACACAGACGCTGCTGCTGACCACCGGAGAGAGAATACCCGCTCTGGTGCAGTTTATCTTTGGTTTCGTTCCATAATGCGGCTTTGGTCAGCGCCCACTGCACGCGCTCGTCCATATCGGCACGGGACAGTTTTTCAAACAGGCGCACCCCGAAAGCGATGTTGTCGTAAATGGACATCGGGAACGGCGTTGGCTTCTGGAACACCATGCCAACCTTAGCGCGCAGCAGGGCGATATCCTGGGTGTTAGTCAGAATATTGTCGCCATCCAGTAGGATCTCACCTTCCGCACGCTGCTCTGGATACAGTTCAAACATTTTGTTGAACGTGCGCAGCAGGGTGGATTTACCACAGCCTGACGGACCGATAAACGCCGTTACCTGGTTTTTGGTGATATCCAGGTTGATGTTCTTCAGGGCATGGAATTTGCCGTAGTAGAAGTTCAGGTTACGAACTGAAATCTTACCCGGAGCTGTATTCACCATACTCATCTCAATCTCTTCCTCATTCAGCGCAGCCGTGGCTGCGCCGCAAAAAATTAACCGTGTTTCTTCTTGGCGAAGATAACGCGCGCCAGGATGTTCAGCAGCAAGACGCACAGGGTGATAATCAATACCCCGGCCCATGCCAGTTGCTGCCACTCCGCAAACGGACTCATGGCAAATTTGAAAATGGTCACCGGCAGGTTGGCAATCGGCTGCATCATGTCGGTGCTCCAGAACTGGTTAGACAACGCGGTGAACAGCAAGGGCGCCGTTTCCCCAGCGATACGGGCGATAGCCAGCAGGATCCCGGTCATAATCCCTGAGACGGAGGCTTTCAGGGTGATCGCCGAGATCATCTTCCACTTCGGCGTCCCCAGCGCATAGGCCGCTTCACGCAGGCTATCCGGCACCAGTTTCAGCATGTTTTCGGTGGTACGAATAACGATAGGCACCTGCAGCAGCGCCAGGGCGATAACGCCCGCCCAGCCCGAGAAGTGCTGCATCTGCGCCACCACGATGGTGTAGACGAACAGGCCGACCACGATAGACGGTGCGGAAAGCAGAATATCGTTGATAAAGCGGATAATTTCAGCCAGCACCGACTTGCGGCCATACTCCGCCAAATAAATTCCGGCGAGGATACCCAGCGGCGTACCAAAGACGGTTGCCCACAGGATCAGCAGGCCGCTGCCGGCGAGGGCGTTGGCCAGACCACCGCCCGCGGTATTCGGCGGCGGCGTCATTTCGGTAAACAGCGCCAGACTCATGCCGTCGAAGCCGCGGGTTATGGTCGCCATCAGGATCCAGATAAGCCAGAACAAACCAAACGCCATGGTGGCCATCGACAGCGCCAGAGCGATACGGTTCTTCATGCGGCGTTTGGCCTGCATCTTGCGGCGGGACTCCGCCAGCTCGGCGGTGCTTTGCATTTCAATGGTCGCCATTAGCGTGCCCCCTCATTCTTCGCGAGGCGCATAATCATAAACTTCGACGCCGCCAGAACGATAAAGGTGATAACGAACAGGATCAGGCCCAGCTCCATTAGCGCCGCCACGTGCAGGCCGGTTTCCGCTTCGGCAAATTCGTTGGCCAGCGCGGAGGTAATGCTGTTCCCCGGCATATACAGCGATATGCTGTCGAGCTGGTAGGTGTTACCGATGATAAAGGTGACCGCCATGGTTTCACCCAGCGCACGGCCCAGACCGAGCATCACGCCGCCGATCACCCCGTTTTTGGTGAACGGTAAAACGATGCGCCAGATCACTTCCCAGGTGGTGCAGCCGATGCCATAGGCCGACTCTTTCATCATCACCGGCGTCTGTTCGAAAACATCGCGCATGACCGCGGCGATATAAGGGATGATCATGATGGCCAGAATGACGCCAGCGGCGAGAATGCCAATCCCAAACGCCGGACCGGCAAACAGCGCGCCGACGAACGGGATGGTCGACAGGACGTTCCCCACCGGCTCCTGAAAGTAAGTCGCAAACAGCGGGGCGAAAATAAACAAGCCCCACATGCCGTACACGATACTCGGGATTGCCGCCAGCAGCTCAATCGCAATGCCCAATGGGCGCTTGAGCCAGGCGGGGGACAGTTCAGTCAGAAACAGCGCGATGCCGAAGCTCACCGGGACGGCGATCAGCAGCGCGATAAAGGAGGTCACCAGAGTTCCGTAGATCGGCACCAGCGCGCCGAAGATTTCGTTGGGCGCATCCCACTCTTTGGTCCACAAAAAGGCAAAGCCAAACTTTTGAATGCTCGGCCAGGAAGAGATGATCAGGGAAACGATGATGCCGCCCAGCATCAATAGCACAATCAGCGCAGCCAGTTTTACCAGCGCACTGAAAATTATGTCACCCTTTTTCCCCGGAGGGGTAAATGCAGGCTTGGTTGCAGCCATAGATTACTCTTTACGTATTAAAACTTGTTCGAATAAATGCCCGGTGGCGTTGGCTCCCGGGCCTACAGTCTGAACCGTAGGGCGGGCAGCGCCTGAACGCCCCCGCCATCTTCGTCAAAAATCTACTGTTAGTACAGCGCTTTACCGCTGCTGTCTTTGACGTTGGTTTTCCATGCCGCACGAACCTGCTCTACCACGCTTTCCGGCAGCGTCGCGTAATCCAGCGCATTGGCTTCTTTCCCGCCGTTTTTATACGCCCAGTCAAAAAACTTCAGCACTTCTGCGGTCTGCTCAGGCTTGTTCGTCGCCTTATGCACCAGGATGAAGGTGGTTGAGGTGATCGGCCATGCGTTTTCACCTTTCTGGTTAGTCAGGTCCTGAGCGAAAGACTTGCTCCAGTCAACGCCTTTTGCGGCGTTAGCGAAGTTGTCTTCAGTCGGGCTAACCGGCTTGCCGTCGGCAGAGACCAGTTTGGTGTACGCCAGGTTGTTTTGCTTGGCGTAAGCGTATTCGACGTAACCAATCGAGCCCGGCAGACGCTGAACAAAAGCGGCGATACCGTCGTTGCCTTTACCGCCCAGACCGGTTGGCCAGTTAACGGTAGAGCCTGCGCCGATTTTCGATTTCCACTCTTCATTCACTTTGGACAGGTAGCTGGTGAAGACGAAGGAGGTACCGGAACCATCGGCGCGGCGAACCACGGCGATATTCTGCGACGGCAGCTTCAGACCCGGGTTGAGCTTAGCGATCGCTTCGTCATCCCATTTTTTAATTTTACCCAGGTAGATATCGCCGAGGGTTTTGCCATCCAGCACCAGCTCGCCGGATTTCACGCCAGGCAGGTTAACCGCCAGCACCACGCCGCCAATCACGGTCGGGAACTGGAACAGGCCTTCCTGGGTCAGTTTGTCATCAGCCAGCGGAGCATCAGAAGCACCGAAATCCACGGTGTTGGCAATAATCTGTTTAACGCCACCAGAGGAACCAATACCCTGGTAGTTCACTTTATTGCCAGTTTCTTTCTGATAGGTGTCAGCCCATTTGGCATACACCGGCGCAGGAAAAGTTGCACCTGCGCCAGTCAGGCTTGCTGCTGCGAAAGCAGAGAAAGCGCTCATCGATAAGGTCGCGGCGACAACTGTTGCGACGGTGGTACGCATAACGTTCATAATGTCTCCTGCTGGGATTCGTAAATCATTGTTTCGAGGCTATGGTGAGCAAAATAGGTCAAAGAGGTGACAGTAAAATGTACGAATTATGACAGTTTTATGACACGCCGGGAGGGGGGATTTCACGTCAAATAATACGCTTATAACTCAAATGGTTATCTACTAGCATGACCACACAATGACAGAATAATTTTCTTTTTATGACAGCGAAATCACAGAGCAAAACGATCGTTTGTCATCTATCGCCTCCCCAGATATTGCGCACAAGATCGGCGAAAAACAGCAGGTAAAAATAAAAAAGGGCCGCCGCCGGCAGCCCTTTGCAAAAGAGATAATACGTTACTCAACCGTGACCGATTTCGCCAGGTTACGCGGCTGATCAACGTCAGTGCCTTTGATCAGCGCAACGTGATAAGCCAGCAGCTGCAGCGGTACGGTGTAGAAGATAGGCGCGATGCTCTCTTCGACATGCGGCATCTCAATGATGTGCATGTTGTCGCTGCCGTTGAAGCCGGCGTCACCGTCGGCGAAAACGTACAGCTCACCGCCGCGGGCGCGAACCTCTTCGATGTTGGATTTCAGTTTTTCCAGCAGCTCATTGTTCGGCGCCACTACGATCACCGGCATTTCCGCATCAATCAGCGCCAGCGGGCCGTGCTTAAGCTCGCCTGCCGCGTAGGCTTCCGCGTGAATATAGGAGATCTCTTTCAGCTTCAGCGCCCCTTCCATAGCGATCGGGTACTGATCGCCACGGCCAAGGAACAGCGCATGATGCTTATCAGAGAAACGCTCTGCCAGCTGCTCAATACGCTTGTCCTGGGAGAGCATCTGCTCGATACGGTTCGGCAGCGCCTGCAGGCCGTGGACGATATCATGCTCAATGGACGCATCCTGGCCTTTCAATCGCGCCAGTTTCGCCACCAGCATCAGCAGCACCGTCAGCTGAGTGGTAAAGGCCTTGGTCGAGGCCACGCCAATTTCCGTTCCGGCTTTGGTCATCAGCGCCAGATCGGATTCACGCACCAGCGACGAGCCCGGCACGTTGCAGATGGCCAGCGAGCCGAGATAGCCCAGCTCTTTCGACAAACGCAGCGCCGCCAGGGTATCGGCGGTTTCACCAGACTGGGAAAGGGTGATCATCAGGCTGTTACGACGCACCGCAGACTTCCGATAGCGGAATTCGGAGGCGATTTCCACATCGCACGGCACGCCGGCTAACGCCTCGAACCAATAGCGGGAGACCATCCCGGAGTTATAGGAGGTCCCGCAGGCAACAATCTGAATATGTTCAACCTGAGCCAGCATTTCATTGGCGTTCGGCCCCAGCTCGCTGAGATCGATTTCGCCGTGGCTGATACGCCCGGTCAGGGTGTTCTTAATCGCATTTGGCTGTTCGAAAATCTCTTTCTGCATATAGTGGCGATAGATACCTTTATCGCCGGCGTCATACTGCAGATTGGATTCGATCTCCTGACGCTTCACTTGCGCAGCGGATTTATCGAAAATCACCACCGAGCGACGAGTCACTTCCGCAATGTCGCCTTCTTCAAGGAAGATGAAGCGGCGGGTAACCGGCAGCAGCGCCAGCTGGTCGGAAGCGATAAAGTTTTCCCCCATGCCCAGACCGATAACCAGCGGGCTACCGGAGCGGGCCGCCAGCAGGGTTCCCGGGTCGCGGGTATCCATGATTACGGTGCCGTAAGCGCCGCGCAGCTGCGGGATGGCGCGCAGCACGGCTTCACGCAAGGTTCCACCTTGTTCCAGCTCCCAGTGCACCAGATGGGCGATAACTTCGGTATCGGTCTCAGTGACGAAGACATAGCCGCGAGACTGCAGCAATGCACGCAGCGGCTCGTGGTTTTCGATGATCCCGTTATGGACCACCACAATGTGTTCAGAAACATGCGGATGCGCATTGCTCTCAGACGGTTCGCCGTGCGTCGCCCAGCGAGTATGGGCGATCCCGGTACCACCGTGTAACGGTTGCTCTTCGACCGCCTGAGCCAGCATCTGTACCTTACCCAGGCGACGCACGCGAGTCATATGACCTTCGCTGTCGACTACCGCCAGACCGGCAGAGTCATAGCCACGGTATTCCAGACGACGTAAACCTTCGAGAAGGATTTCAGCAATATCACGCTGCGCGACTGCGCCAACAATTCCACACATAGTTAAATTTCCTGATAATGGCGATATGCCATGCGTTGTCGCTGACCTGTATTTGCCCGTTTCCCGGGCGCCCCGAGCCTTGTAGAGAGTGGGGTTATTGTTATGGTACTGCCTGCGGACGGGGATCTATGTTGACCCTCTCATCCTGGTTCGCCGGGCGTTGTACACCCCCGGCGACAATTCTGTTCATTTTTTCTTCACCGGACGCTGCCAGCCCTGCTTATGGACCTGCGGCACGCGGCTCAACACCAGTTCGTTATCGGCGATATTGCGTGTGACGGTGGTGCCGGCGGCGATAGTGACGCCGTTGCCTACCGTAACCGGGGCCACCAGCTGGGTATCCGAGCCGACAAAGACATCGTCGCCAATAATCGTTTTATGTTTATTCGCGCCATCGTAGTTGCAGGTGATGGTGCCCGCGCCGATATTGACGTTATCACCGATCTCCGTATCGCCCAGATAGGTCAGATGACCCGCCTTGGAGCCTTTGCCGAGACGCGCTTTTTTCATTTCCACGAAGTTGCCAACGTGGGCGCCTTCCAGCAGTTCGGCGCCCGGGCGCAGACGGGCAAATGGACCGATGGTGCAGGCCGCCTGCAGCTGGGCATCTTCCACCACGCTGTAGGGGCTGATTTCGCAATCATCGCCGATGGTGCTGTTTTTGATCACGCAGCCGGCGCCGATTTTCACTCGATCGCCCAGCACGATGCGGCCCTCCAGAATAACGTTAGTATCGATCTCCACATCGCGCCCGTGCTGCAGCGTACCGCGCAGATCGAAACGCGCCGGATCGCGCAACATCACTCCCGCCAGCAGCAGCTTTTCCGCTTGCTCAGCCTGGTAGACGCGCTCCAGGCGCGCAAGCTGCAGGCGGTTGTTGACCCCTTCGACTTCGCTCAGGCGCTGGGGATGCACGGCAACGATCTCGCGACCTTCCTGATGCGCCATGGCGATGATATCGGTGATGTAGTATTCGCCCTGGGCGTTGTTATTGGTGAGATTCGCCAGCCAGCGCTTGAGGTCCGCTCCACCGGCGATCAGGATCCCAGTGTTAATTTCCTGAATCTGGCGCTGCGCCTCGCTGGCATCTTTGTGCTCAACGATGCCCGTCACCTGGCCATTTTCACGGGTAATGCGGCCGTAGCCGGTTGGATCATCCAGCTTCACGGTCAGCAGACCAATCCCGCCCTGCGGCTTCGCGGCGCGCAGGCGCTGTAGCGTCTCGACGGAGATCAGCGGCACATCGCCGTAGAGCATCAGGATGTCTTCATCATCATTGAAGAACGGCGCCGCCTGCTGCATGGCGTGCCCCGTTCCGAGCTGCTCGGCCTGCAGCACCCAGTTCAGGTTGTCTTCATGCAGCGTCTGACGCAGCAGATCGCCACCGTGGCCATACACCAGGTGTACCGCACATGCGCCTAAATCGTTAGCGGCATCAATGACATGCTGCACCATTGGCTTCCCGGCCAGGGTATGCAGCACCTTAGGAAGATCGGAATACATGCGGGTCCCTTTGCCTGCGGCAAGGATAACCACGCTCATCGCACTATTTGACATACTCATCCTGACGGTAGTTAGAACGAAAAGTAAAAGCCTTTCACGTTGAAATTTCTACATATTTTTCATCATAAAACGAGACGTGGAGAAAACGTCCAGGCTCACTGCTATACACCATTTTATGACGCTATTTTTAACCACTGCAAATCAGTTTAACGCTGAAAAAGGAGGGCGGGGAGGATAACCATTGACTATCTCACTGCTTTTGCTGTTTTTTCGCCACCTGAATAAAGCCGCTGCGGAAAGCGATTTTCAGTACCCTCAGCGGGAAGAACCAGGATAATCGTCGCCAGTCGCTGGCGGGGGAGGGCGGCAAAGTGATTGATGTAGCGATAAAAAACGAAAGGCCACCGTCAGGTGACCTTCTTTGCCCGGTTTCACATCGCCAGTGTTGTCGTTTTCATGGGCGATACGTCGTGTCAGCGGGGGGGATAGCGCGGAGCTTAGAAGCTCAGGACGCTAAATTTAGCGATGATTTTATGGAACAGTTTCATGATGATTTCCTGACGCAGGTGCAGTTTGATAACGCTATTTTATGTGATATACATCACATAAAACGGAGTCTACGCTTCATCATTTAACTAATCAATAACAATTAAGGGTGAATTCTGTTTTCACTTCATCCGCTCGTCAGCAGTTGGGCATAAAAAAAGCCAGCCTGGAAACCAGACTGGCTTTTTACGTTCAAGCCGGTGTTACATCGCTTTTTTGGTCAACTCGATAACGCGCAGTTTAGCGATCGCTTTGGCCAGTTCCGCAGACGCCTGAGCGTAATCCACATCGCCGTGAGAGCTCTTAATGTGCTCTTCCGCTTTGCGTTTCGCTTCCAGCGCTCGCGCTTCGTCGAGGTCCTGACCACGAATTGCGGTATCCGCCAGGACGGTCACGCTGCCAGGCTGCACTTCAAGAATGCCGCCGGACAGATAGATAAACTCTTCATGACCGTGCTGTTTAACGATGCGAATCATACCAGGCTTAATGGCGGTGAGCAGCGGTGCGTGTCCCGGGTAAATACCCAGTTCACCTTCGCTACCCGTTACCTGGATTTTTTCGACCAGACCAGAGAACATTTGTTGCTCTGCGCTGACGACGTCCAGGTGGTAAGTCATTGCCATATCACCCTCCGATTAAGGCGTTAAAGTTTTTTGGCTTTTTCCACGGCTTCGTCGATGGAACCGACCATGTAGAACGCCTGCTCTGGCAGGTGATCGTATTCGCCTTCCATGATGCCTTTAAAGCCACGGATGGTGTCTTTCAGCGCCACGTATTTGCCCGGAGAACCGGTAAAGACTTCAGCCACGAAGAACGGCTGGGACAGGAAGCGCTGGATCTTACGTGCGCGAGCTACCACCAGTTTGTCTTCTTCAGACAGTTCGTCCATACCGAGGATGGCGATGATGTCTTTCAGTTCCTGATAACGCTGCAGGATGGACTGCACGCCACGCGCGGTGTCGTAGTGTTCCTGACCAACAACCAGCGGATCCAGCTGACGGCTGGTGGAGTCCAGCGGGTCAACGGCCGGGTAGATACCCAGGGAAGCGATCTGACGGCTCAGTACTACGGTTGCATCTAAGTGAGCAAAGGTAGTGGCTGGGGATGGGTCAGTTAAGTCATCCGCCGGTACGTATACCGCCTGTACGGAGGTGATAGAACCGGTTTTGGTGGAGGTGATACGTTCCTGCAGAACGCCCATCTCTTCCGCCAGGGTCGGCTGATAACCTACCGCTGAAGGCATACGACCCAGCAGTGCGGATACTTCCGTACCGGCCAGGGTGTAACGATAGATGTTATCGACGAACAGCAGTACGTCACGACCTTCGTCACGGAATTTCTCAGCCATGGTCAGGCCGGTCAGCGCAACGCGCAGACGGTTTCCCGGCGGCTCGTTCATCTGGCCGTACACCAGGGATACTTTATCGATAACGTTGGAGTCGGTCATTTCGTGGTAGAAGTCGTTACCCTCACGAGTACGCTCACCTACGCCCGCAAACACGGAGTAACCGGAGTGCTCGATCGCGATGTTACGGATCAGCTCCATCATGTTTACGGTTTTACCGACACCCGCACCACCGAACAGACCGACTTTACCGCCCTTCGCGAACGGACACATCAGGTCGATAACTTTGATGCCGGTTTCCAGCAGTTCCTGAGAGCTGGACAGCTCTTCATAGGACGGTGCTGCGCGGTGGATAGCCCAACGCTCTTCTTCGCCGATGTCGCCTTTCATGTCGACCGGTTGACCCAGTACGTTCATGATACGACCCAGCGTAGCTTTACCAACCGGGACTTCGATCGGGTGCTCGAGGTCTTTTACATCCAGACCGCGGCGCAGACCATCGGAAGAACCCATGGCGATGGTACGCACGATACCGCCGCCCAGCTGCTGCTGAACTTCCAGCACCAGAACTTCATTACCATTCTGTACCTCAAGGGCTTCGTACACGCGTGGTACGGCATCCTGAGGGAACTCGACGTCGACCACGGCGCCGATTACCTGGACAATCTTTCCAGTAGCCATCTTAAATCCTCTACGAAATAACCTGGTTAAACCGCGGCGGCCCCCGAGACGATCTCGGTGAGTTCCTGAGTAATGCTGGCCTGACGAGCTTTGTTGTATACCAACTGCAGCTCTTTAATCAGGCTGCCGCCATTATCGGTCGCGGCTTTCATCGCCACCATACGGGCGGCCTGCTCGCTGGCCAGGTTTTCAACCACGCCCTGATAAACCTGAGACTCGACGTAGCGGCGCAGGAGGGTATCCAGCAGCGCTTTCGGATCGGGCTCATACAGGTAATCCCAGGATTTACGTTTCAGATCAGCGTCTTCTGATGCCGGTAACGGCAGCAGCTGAGTGATCGTCGGAACCTGAGACATGGTGTTAATAAATTTGTTGCTGACAACGTACAGCTTGTCCAGACGGCCTTCATCATAGGCCTGCAACATCACTTTTACCGGGCCGATCAGTTCGGACAGGGATGGGTTATCCCCCATACCGGTCACCTGTGCAACAACGTTGCCGCCAACGGAGTTAAAGAAAGAGACGCCCTTAGAGCCGATCATTGCGAGGTCGCACTGAACGCCTTTATCGGACCATGCTTTCATTTCCGCCAGCAGTTTCTTGAACAGGTTAATGTTCAAGCCGCCGCACAAACCACGGTCGGTCGACACCACCAGGTAGCCCACGCGCTTAACGTCGCGTTCTTCCAGGTAAGGGTGCTTATATTCCAGATTACCGTTCGCAAGGTGACCAATCACTTTGCGCATAGTATCTGCGTAAGGACGGCTGGCCGCCATGCGCTCCTGCGATTTACGCATTTTGGAAGCGGCGACCATCTCCATCGCTTTAGTGATCTTTTGCGTGTTCTGGACGCTTGCGATCTTACTACGTATCTCTTTTGCGCCGGCCATGAGCTTCTCCTCAATGCCTTGCGGCCTGCCCTAAGACAGACCGCCAGACGTTACCAGGACTGGGTTGCTTTGAAGGAATCGAGGATGCCTTTCAGCTTGCCTTCGATTTCGTCGTTATAGCCACCGGACTGGTTAATCTCTTGCATCAGCGGAGCGTGATCACGGTCGACGTAAGCCAGCAGTGCGGCTTCGAAGCTACCGATTTTCGCCAGTTCTACATCAGCCAGATAACCACGTTCTGCTGCGAACAGAACCAGAGACTGCTGCGCGACGGACATCGGCGCATACTGTTTCTGTTTCAGCAGTTCGGTCACTTTCTGACCGTGGTCCAGCTGTTTGCGGGTTGCATCGTCGAGGTCGGATGCAAACTGGGAGAACGCCGCCAGTTCACGATACTGCGCCAGCGCGGTACGGATACCACCGGACAGTTTCTTCATGATCTTGGTCTGCGCTGCACCACCCACACGGGATACCGAGATACCCGGGTTAACCGCAGGACGAATACCGGCGTTGAACAGGTTGGTTTCCAGGAAGATCTGACCATCGGTAATGGAGATTACGTTGGTCGGAACGAACGCGGAAACGTCACCCGCCTGGGTTTCGATAATCGGCAGCGCGGTCAGAGAACCGGTTTTCCCTTTCACTTCACCTTTGGTGAAGGCTTCAACGTATTCGGCGTTAACACGCGCAGCACGCTCCAGCAGACGAGAGTGGAGGTAGAATACGTCGCCCGGGAACGCTTCACGTCCTGGCGGACGACGGAGCAGCAGGGAGATCTGACGATAAGCAACAGCCTGTTTAGACAGGTCATCGTATACGATCAGCGCATCTTCACCGCGGTCGCGGAAGTATTCGCCCATTGCGCAACCGGCGTATGGCGCCAGGTATTGCAGTGCAGCAGATTCGGATGCAGTCGCTACCACCACGATGGTGTTAGCCAGCGCGCCGTGCTCTTCCAGTTTACGCACCACGTTAGAGATGGTGGACGCTTTCTGGCCGATAGCAACATAGACGCACTTGATGCCGGAATCACGCTGGTTGATGATGGCATCGATAGCCAGCGCAGTTTTACCGGTCTGACGGTCGCCGATGATCAGTTCACGCTGACCACGACCGATTGGGATCATGGCGTCAACGGATTTATAACCGGTCTGTACCGGCTGATCGACGGACTGACGTTCGATTACGCCCGGCGCGATCGCTTCAACGGCGGAGAAACCGTCGTTTTCCAGCGGACCTTTACCATCAATTGGCGCGCCCAGGGTGTTAACCACGCGGCCCAGCAGGCCACGACCAACCGGAACTTCCAGGATACGGCCAGTACATTTCACCTTCATGCCTTCGGCGAGGTCAGCGTACGGACCCATCACCACCGCACCGACGGAGTCGCGCTCCAGGTTCAGTGCGATAGCGTAACGGTTACCCGGCAGGGAGATCATCTCACCCTGCATACATTCGGCAAGGCCGTGGATGCGGATAACACCGTCACTTACAGAAACAATAGTACCTTCGTTATGAGCTTCGCTCACAACATTGAACTGAGCAATGCGCTGCTTGATCAGTTCGCTGATTTCGGTGGAATTCAGTTGCATGCTCCAGTCCCCTTAAGACTGCAAGACGTCTGCAAGGCGATCAAGACGGCCGCGTACGCTGCCATCAATGACCATATCACCCGCACGGATGATAATACCTGCCATAACAGACTTATCGATTTTGCAATTCAGCTTAACTTTGCGTGACAGACGTTTTTCCATCGCGCTGACGATCCTGGCAAGCTGTTCATCACTCAGTTGGTTGGCAGATATGACTTCTACCTCTGCGATGGCCTCACTGGCCGCGCGCAGGTGAATGAATTGCTCAAGAACGTCCGGGAGCACCTTCAGACGATTATTTTCCGCCATCACCTTAATCAGGTTCTGGCCATTTTCGTCAAGTTGCTCGCCGCAGATAGCGATAAACGCTTCTGAGAGCGTTTCCGGCGCCAAAGCACCGGAGAGAAGCTCTGCCATTTGATCGTTTTTGGTCACTTCGGCGGCAAACGCCAGCATATCCTGCCAGCGTTCAACACTGTTGTGTTCGACGGCAAAGTCAAAAGCTGCTTTGGCGTAGGGGCGAGCTACCGTTACAAATTCAGACATCAGCCCCTCCCTCCTTACAGTTCAGCGACAAGTTTATCCACGATGTCGCTGTTAGCAGCTTCATCCACGGAACGTTCGATGATCTTCTCGGCGCCAGCAACAGCCAGGATAGCGACCTGCTTACGCAGCTCCTCGCGTGCACGTTTACGCTCAGCATCAATTTCAGCCTGCGCTTGTGCAACGATTTTGGTGCGTTCCTGTTCTGCTTCAGCTTTAGCTTCGTCCAGAATCTGAGAGCGGCGCTTGTTCGCCTGCTCAATGATTACCTGGGCTTCCGCTTTCGCTTTTTTCAGCTGGTCGGTCGCGTTGGCCTGTGCAAGGTCCAAATCTTTCTTAGCGCGTTCTGCAGAAGCTAAACCGTCAGAAATCTCTTTCTGGCGTTTTTCGATGGCAGCCATTAAAGGCGGCCATACGTACTTCATGCAGAACCATACGAAGATAACAAACGCGATGGCCTGGCCGAGGATTGTTGCGTTCATGTTCACAGCACAATACCTCTTTAATTAACTCTGTGGCTTAGGTTTCTAACAACTTACTACGCGACGGCGAACATCACGTACAGACCCAGACCTACAGCGATCATCGGGATAGCATCCACCAGACCCATAACGATAAAGAACTGAGTACGCAGCAGAGGGATCAGATCCGGCTGACGCGCTGCGCCTTCCAGGAATTTACCTCCGAGGATGCCGATACCGATCGCAGCACCGATTGCCGCCAGACCCATCATCACAGCGGCAGCCATGTACAGCAGATCCATATTCAGGTTTTCCATGACAGTCTCCAGTTTGTTTCAGTTAAAACGTAGTAGTGTTGGTAAAAATCAATGCTCTTCAGACGCCATCGACAGATAGACAATCGTCAGAACCATGAAGATGAAGGCTTGCAGCGTAATAATCAGGATGTGGAAAATGGCCCAAGGCACATTCAGAACCCACTGTGACCACCACGGCAACAGACCAGCAATCAGAATGAAAATCAGCTCACCGGCATACATGTTGCCGAACAGTCGCAGACCGAGAGAGACCGGTTTGGACAGCAGGCTTACCCCTTCAAGGATTAAGTTGACAGGAATGAACGCCCAGTGATTGAACGGCTGCATGGTCAGTTCTTTAACGAACCCACCCACGCCTTTCATTTTGATGCTGTAGAAAAGAATCAGGATGAACACGCCAAGCGCCATCGACAGGGTGATGTTCACGTCAGCAGACGGAACCACGCGCAGTGCAGGCAGGCCGAAAATGTGTTCGCCGATATAAGGAAGCAGGTCGATTGGCAGCAGGTCCATCAGGTTCATCAGGAAGACCCAGACGAACACGGTCAGCGCCAGCGGCGCGATAACCTTGCTCTTGCCATGGTACATGTCTTTGACGCTACCATGGACGAAGCCGATGATCATTTCGATGAAGGTCTGGAATTTCCCTGGTACGCCGCTGGTCGCTTTCTTAGCAACGCTACGGAACATGGCCAGGAACAGCAGACCGAGAACCACCGAGAAGAACATGGAGTCAATGTTGAGCGTCCAGAAGGTGGCCGGGGGGTTGTGCGGATCCACCAGCGAGAAAGTACGCAGGTCAATCTGAAGGTTGTTCAGATGGTGACCTATGTATTCCTGCGGCGTCATATTTTCTGAAGCCATGATGCCTTTTACCCTTTGTTGTTGATTACAGCTGGCGCCAGAACTTGTACCACCAGCACCAAAACCCACGTCACGATCAGTGGCAAAAATACCACTTTTAAAACGGCCAGCGCCACCGCCAGGAGGGCGAAGGTCAGCAACACCTTGAAGGCTTCACCGAAGGCGAAGGTCCAGGCCACACGGCCTTTTGCTGGTGTATGCGCCTGATGACGCCAGGCAAAAATCATAAACATCAGATTTGGCAAAACCACTGCCAAACCGCCGCATACCGCGGAAATGCCCCAGAAGGGGTCTTTGAGGCTGAACAGCAGTCCACTTGCCATTACTGCCAGTAACTGAATAAACAGAAGCTTGCGAGCAACGTTTCGACTCAAGAGCGACACTGACATCACGTTTTTACTCCTGCTCCCTTTGAGGTATGTCGCGTGTCGTATAAAACGTCCTTTAAGACGAAGAGTCAAGCATCAAAAAGCGGACAAATTATACGGTGACGCCCCGTGATTTCAAACAATAAGTAGCAAAATAGTGAATAAATGTTTAATTATTTTCCAACGGACAACTTTCCGCGCATTTCAGCGTTCTGTGAGCGGTCATACAAAACTGCAAATAACGTGGAAACACGGCAATTAAAGCGTGCATTAGATCACATAATAAACATTTCAAGCGCCCTTTAATGAATCAAGGACATAAAACACTATTTTTCATGCTTTTGATATTCAAGATAAAAAGTGAGGACATTATCTAAAACAACCCCACATACAATAAAAACCTTTTATTGACATTTATAATAAAAATTTAACATCGCTATGCTGTTTATCGTTGTCGATTTTTAGCACCCTGATATTTTCAAAGTTGACTATTTTGTCAGTGAATCAGTTACGCTAAGTTAACCGCAAGAAAAACCATAGTAAAAACATGGTTAAATGCAGCCCGATAAGAACGGGAGGTGTCCTTTATTTTTGTAACATTCACGGGCCACATTTTTTCCACATTTTTTGATAAAAATTAACTCGATTTTGGCGTAATCACCACCAGGTGCCGCTCCCCTTCCAGCTGAGGAACATGTAGCTCAATGACCTCGGCTATGGCATACCCTTCCGGCAGGTTTTCCATTTCGTCTTTTTGCGCTAACCCTTTGAGCGCATAGAAGTGACCGTTCGCGGCCGGCAAATGATGGCACCAGCTCACCATATCATTAAGCGATGCGAAGGCGCGGCTTATCACGCCATCAAACGGCGGCTCAGCCGGGAAAGCTTCCACGCGGCTCTGCACCGGGGTAACGTTATCCAGCTTCAGCTCATGCTGCACCTGACGCAGGAAGCGCACGCGTTTGCCAAGGCTGTCCAGCAGGGTGAAATGCGACTCCGGGCGCACGATAGCCAACGGGATCCCAGGCAGCCCCGGTCCCGTACCGACATCGATAAAGCGCGAGCCCTGCAGATAAGGCGCGACGACGATGCTGTCCAGGATATGACGCACCAGCATCTCATTTGGATCGCGAACGGAGGTCAGGTTATAGGCTTTGTTCCACTTATCGAGCAGCCCGACGTAAGCCACCAGCTGATTTTTCTGGTGATCGGTGAGCAAAATACCCGCTTCATCCAGCAGACGAGAAAGTTTGTTGAGCACGGTAAGTACCTTCAAAAAATAATGAGCCCGGAGGCGCTAACGCTTACCGGGCCAGGAATGATAAAGGCGAACGCTGATTATGCAACTGGGAAATCAGCGCGGCAGGCTGCCGCAATCAGGCGCTGCGACGCAGCATCCCCTGCTTTTTCAACCAAACCAGCAAAATAGAGATCGCCGCCGGGGTGATCCCGGAAATACGTGACGCCTGCCCTATCGACGACGGTTTATGGTCGTTTAGTTTAGCGATCACTTCATTAGACAGTCCGGTGACCTGACGGTAGTCGAGTGTCGCCGGTAACAAGGTATTCTCGTTGCGCTGCTGTTTCTCGATCTCATCCTGCTGGCGCGCGATATAGCCTTCATACTTCACCTGGATCTCAACCTGCTCAGCCGCCTGCCGATCTTCCAGCCCCGGCGCGAACGGCGAGAGCTGAACCAGCTGCTCGTAGGTCATTTCCGGACGACGCAGCAGATCTTCACCGCTGGCTTCGCGCGACAGCGGCGCGGTCAGGTGAGCGTTCACTTCGTTAGCGCTCTCAGCCTGAGGGTTCACCCAGGTCGATTTCAGGCGCTGGCGTTCACGCTCAATGCTTTCCAGCTTCTCGTTGTAACGCGCCCAGCGTTCATCATCCACCAGACCCAGTTCACGCCCCTGCTCAGTCAGACGCAGGTCGGCGTTGTCTTCGCGCAGCATCAGACGATATTCAGCACGAGAGGTAAACATGCGGTACGGTTCTTTGGTACCCAGAGTACACAGGTCATCCACCAGCACGCCGAGGTAGGCCTGATCGCGACGCGGTGCCCAGCCCTCTTTTTCCGCCGAGAAACGAGCTGCGTTAAGACCGGCCAGCAGACCCTGAGCCGCAGCTTCTTCATAACCGGTGGTGCCGTTGATCTGACCGGCGAAGAACAGACCCTGAATGAATTTGCTCTCGAGCGTCGGCTTCAGATCGCGCGGGTCGAAGAAATCGTACTCAATAGCGTAGCCAGGACGGACGATCCGCGCATTCTCCATCCCCTGCATCGAGCGGACGATTTGCATTTGCACATCGAACGGCAGGCTGGTGGAGATGCCGTTCGGATAAATTTCGTTTGAGGTCAGGCCTTCCGGTTCGAGGAAGATCTGATGTTGGTTGCGATCGGCAAAACGCATGACTTTGTCTTCGATCGACGGGCAGTAGCGTGGACCGATCCCTTCGATCACCCCGGCGTACATGGGGCTGCGATCGAGGTTATTGCGGATCACGTCATGGGTTTTCTCGTTAGTGTGGGTGATATAGCACGGCACCTGACGCGGATGCTGATCGGCAGATCCCATAAACGAGAAGACCGGCATTGGGTTATCGCCATGCTGTTGCGCCAGCACGCTGAAATCGATGGTGCGCGCGTCAATGCGCGGCGGGGTCCCGGTTTTCAGCCGGCTTACGCGCAGCGGCAGTTCACGCAGGCGACGAGACAGCGGGATCGACGGCGGGTCGCCGGCGCGTCCGCCGCTGTAGTTATCCAGACCAATATGGATTTTGCCGTCAAGGAAGGTCCCGACGGTCAGTACCACCGCTTTAGCACGGAATTTGAGGCCCATCTGGGTGACCGCGCCTACGACACGATCGTTTTCGACAATCAGATCTTCCACTGCCTGCTGGAAGATCATCAGGTTCGGCTGGTTCTCCAGCGCAGTGCGTACCGCCTGACGGTACAGCACGCGGTCAGCCTGGGCGCGAGTGGCGCGCACCGCGGGGCCTTTGCTGGCGTTTAGTATCCTAAACTGAATGCCTGCCTGATCGATCGCTTTGGCCATCAGACCGCCGAGCGCGTCCACTTCTTTTACCAGGTGTCCTTTCCCAATGCCGCCAATCGCCGGGTTGCAGCTCATCTGCCCCAGCGTGTCGATATTGTGTGTCAAAAGCAGGGTCTGTTGACCCATACGCGCTGCGGCCATTGCGGCCTCAGTGCCTGCGTGACCCCCGCCAATGATAATGACGTCAAAAGGATCCTGATAAAACATGGTGGTCTGCCTCGCATAACGCGGTTTGAAAATGGATTGAAGCCCGGGCCGTGGATTCTACTCGGCTTTGGTCTTTTGAGAAAGACTCCGGGATCCTGAGTATTAAAAAGAAGATCTTTATATAGAGATCTGTTCTATTGTGATCTCTTATTAGGATCGACTCTCTTTGTGGATAAGTCGGATCCACGAAGTAAGATCAAAAGCTTAAGAAGGATCACTATCTGTGAATGATCGGTGATCCTGGTCCGTATAAGCTGGGATCAGAATGAAGGGTTATACACAGCTCAAAAACCATACTCCGGTTATTCTTTGGATAACTACCGGTTGATCCAAGCTTTTAAGCATGGTTATCCACAGAAGAACGGACGATCTTTACAATTCTCAGAGCAAATTTTTCCAGGATCCCAGCCAGATTTCCGCCGGATCCTCCGGAATTTCATGTTCCAGCACGTTGATCTTCAGGGTCTCGCCGATCTGTTTTGCCCCGCAGGCCTTCAGCGCCGCTTCTAATTTATCGATCGCGCCGCAAAAAGTGTCGTATTCACGGCTGCCGATCCCGATGGCGCCAAAGCGCACGGCGGAAAGATCGGCCTGCTGCGCCAGCAGTGCGTCATAGAAGGGAACCAGGTTGTCGGGAATGTCGCCGGCGCCATGGGTGGAAGAGATAACTAACCAGATCCCTTGCGCCTGCAGATCGTCCACCAGCGGGCCGTGCTGGATTTCAGTGCTGTAGCCTGCTTCTTCCAGCTTTTCCGCCAGATGCTCCGCTACGTATTCCGCACTGCCCAGGGTGCTGCCGCTGATAAGTGTAATGTCTGCCATAGATCGCCGATCGCCCGCTCAACTGTTCAGAGTGGCGTATTGTACGCTGTGAGCGAGCTGGGATCTACCTGTGGAAAAATGTGGGATTAAAAAAAACGATCAGGGCTTAATGGTGCGCATGATCGGGTTCTGCAGCACGATCAGGGTTTCAGTGGACTGAATTTCATCAATTGTTTGGATCTTGTTGATAAGTACCTGCTGCAGGGCATCGATGGATTTACACATCACCTTAATAAAGATGCTGTAGTGGCCGGTGGTGTAGTAAGCCTCGGTCACCTCCTCCAGGCTTTCCAGGCGGGCGAGGGCGGAGGGATAGTCTTTGGCGCTCTTGAGAATAATGCCGATGAAGCAGCCGACGTCATAGCCCAGCTGTTTGGGGCTGACGTCAATGCGCGCGCCAGTAATGATGCCCGCTTGTTTCATCTTTTCGACGCGCACATGAATAGTACCCGGGCTGACGCTGAATTGTTTGGCCAGTTCGGCATAGGCGGTACGGGCGTTGGCCATGAGCGCATCGAGAATGCCGCGGTCCAGATTGTCGATCTGATAATTTTCCATATCTTTTTCTTATGAAGTTTGACGGTTCTTACTATTTTAGCTCTATATTTTGTTGAATTAAAAGTTGACGAGCCTTTTTATTGATTGATTATTGTATTGGCGGCCTGTTTTGTTGCTTAATCAATGGCAACAGGACGCAGGAGTCATAAAAATGAAAACCGCTTATATCGCAAAACAACGCCAGATCAGTTTCGTTAAATCCCATTTTTCCCGTCAGCTGGAAGAGAAGCTTGGCCTGATTGAAGTCCAGGCGCCAATCTTAAGCCGCGTGGGCGATGGGACGCAGGATAACTTGTCCGGCTGCGAGAAAGCGGTTCAGGTGAAAGTGAAAACACTGCCCGACGCCCAGTTCGAAGTGGTTCATTCGCTGGCGAAATGGAAGCGTCAAACCCTGGGACAACACGACTTCAGCGCGGGCGAAGGGCTGTACACGCACATGAAGGCCCTTCGCCCCGATGAAGACCGTCTTACGCCGATCCACTCCGTCTATGTCGACCAGTGGGACTGGGAGCGGGTGATGGGGGATGAAGAGCGCCACGTCGGCACGCTGAAGGCGACCGTCGAAGCGATCTACGCCGGGATCAAAGCCACCGAGCTGGCGGTCAGCCAGGAATTTGGCCTGACACCGTTCCTGCCGGAACAGATCCACTTTGTTCACAGCCAGGCGCTGCTGAGTCGCTATCCGGATCTTGATGCCAAAGGCCGCGAGCGAGCGATTGCCAAAGAGCTGGGCGCCGTCTTCTTAATCGGCATCGGCGGCAAACTCTCTGATGGCAAGCGCCATGATGTACGTGCCCCGGATTATGATGACTGGAGCACTGAGGTTTCTGAAGGCTTTGCCGGACTGAACGGCGATATCCTGGTGTGGAACCCGGTGCTGGAAGATGCGTTCGAGATCTCATCAATGGGGATCCGCGTTGACGCCGCGGCGCTAAAACGCCAGCTGGCGCTGACTGGCGACGAAGATCGCCTGCAACTGGAGTGGCACCAGGCGCTGCTGCGCGGCGAGATGCCGCAGACTATCGGCGGCGGCATTGGCCAGTCTCGCCTGACGATGCTGCTGCTGCAGCTCGACCATATCGGCCAGGTGCAGTGCGGCGTATGGCCGGCACAGGTTCGCGAAAGCGTTCCCGCGCTGCTGTAACGATTAGCGCCGCCAGCGTCGCAGCAGGCGGCTACGCAACCCGGTATCAAAGCGCCAGATATGATCGAAGATGCGCATGATGCCGGGTTTGCCGTGTACCGACATCGCCACCGCGTGAAAACGGTGCTGATGCTTTCGCTGTAGCTCCCCCACCTGCGCAATCACCTCATCCGGCAACCGCTGGGCAATAAAGTCTGAGATCACCACGGCATCCGCATCCACCCACTGCGGGTTTTGCAGACGTTCAATAATGGCGCGAAAACAGCTGGCCAGATCGGTGCCGCCGCGAAAGCGCTGGCTCAGAAAGCGGATCGCCTGCTCCAGGCCGCCCTCGCAGGTCAGTTCGTAGTGCACCACTTCGCTGGAGAACAGCATAATAAAGCAGCGGCGGTTATCCGCCAGCGCGACGCGCATCAGGGCCAGACAAAAGGCTTTGGCGCACTGCTCGTTAAAACCGCCCATCGATCCTGACGTATCGACGCAGACAATAAAGGGCCCGCGAGGCTGTTCATCAAAATCCTGCCGCGTCACCGGGCGTTCGGTGATTTTTTCGCGCCAGGCGTCACCGTGCAGCCGGTAAGTCAGGAGCTGTTTCTCCACCAGCTTGCGATAAAATTCAAACTCCAGCTCCGTGATGCCGAGCGTCGCCAGCTCCGGCGGCAGCAGGCGCAGAATGTCATCGCTCTGCTGGAGGCCGTCGACCTGTTCCGGCACCGTCGCTGGCTCGCGCACCAGGCTACGGAAGGTCTCCATCGGCGCGTCTTTCTTCGGCACGGATTTCGCTTCCCGTGAACGCCCCAACTGTTCCGCCAGCTGCAGCAGCTCCGGCTGCTGGTTAAGAAAATCGCCATAGCGCACGATCAGCTGATAGTCGCCACGTTTCAGTTCGCCGGCACTCATATCCCACAGGCGTCCGGCGGCGGTGTCATTCTCCGCCAGCACCGGATCGAGCTGACCGCTGAGTGTCATTCGTTCCTGGACCTCACTAAGCAACTGATCGCGCTCCTCATCCAGCAACTGCTGGTTAAGGCTGGTGGCTTGCACCACCAGGCTCAGGCGCCAGCGCTGTAAAAACAGCGTATGCAGCGCCGGGGTAAAGGTAGCATTGTCGTCCACCAGCTTCTGCGCCTGGGCGGCAAAAGGGGACTGGAGCTGGTGCAGCTTGCCGAGGATCTGCGGTAGCTGGACGATAAACTGTGAGGTAGAGAGCAGTTGAGCCTGCTGATAGGTTTGTACTTCGGCGTCCAGATCCGGCGGGATGTTAACCTCTTTTAAGCGGGCGCGAACGGCTTCCCGCCAGCGCGGAATATCCGCCGCGATGATGTTTTTCAGGCGGGGAAATTTCTCAAAGAAAACCGCCAGCTGCGGTGAGGCCAGCAGCGCCAGCAGCATCTCCTCGATCATTCCCTCTTCGCTGACTGCCAGCATGACATTCAGCATATCCAGCGTCATGGCTGCTTCGCCTGTTTAATCTGCGCGCCGACGTCCTGCAGGCTGGCTTCGATTCTTCCCAGCCACTCGACCGGGATAAACAGGCACTTCTGCTGCTCGCTGAAGCGGTTATGTTGCTGGTGCCACTCATCGTCCAGCGCCTCCAGCTGCTGGCGAATTTCCGCCGGCATGTTCTCCTGCGACGCGCTGCCGGGCAGCGCGAGGCGTGAGCCCTGCAGGCTGACGTCGCGAACGACCAGATGCTGGCTGGTGTCGACATCCATATTGAGCAGTTGGGCAAAGCCGATCCCGTTGAGCTTGCCGCGGATCTCGCCGCCTTTTTCCAGCCAGCTGGCTAACGCCTCGCGCTCAAAAGTAATGTGGATCACTTCCATATCGTGAAGTTTGAGCGGCTGCTGCAGCAGCAGGGTCAGGGTGGATCCCTGGATCTCCGCCGGCAGCTCATAGTGCGGCTTGCGGCTAAACATGCCGCCAAGGCGGGTGACCTTTAGCGCCGTTTTGTCACTTTGCTGCTGTTGGATTTGAATGCGTCGCTGCACAATCGCCCCGAGCCGCGTCAGCATTGCCTGCTGCTGCCAGGCGTGGCAGGTCATCAGCGTTTCCAGCTGCTGCGACATCAGGTGCATGCTCTCGACGTTGTGCCACAGACAATCTTTCAGCAGGATAAGATCTATCGGGGCGATGCTGTCGCGGCCGCTGAAGAAGGCGCTGGCCTGCAGCAGGCGAATGGCCTTTTTCCAGCGGCGATCTGAAACGTACGGCGCGTTTGGCAGGGCATCCAGCTGCTGGCGCAGCTGGAATATCAGCTCAAACACCGCGTCCGGTAGTTTGATATTGCCGATCTGCTGCTGCCATTGCGTAAACTCCTCGTCGCTTACCTGCAGCGCGCTGGGCACCGGATTGCTGTTTTCATCCTGCTGGCTGACCAGCATCGAACGGAAATTTCCTTTATCCTGCACTTTATCAAGCCACAGACGGATCAGCATTCGGTCATACAGCGCTTCCAGGCTGCTGTCGGCTTCGGGGAGTTCGTTCGAGGCGGCCACCAGCAGGCGCATTGGGATTTTCTCTTCGTGAGCGCCATTGCGGAAGTGACGTTCGTTAATCGCCGTCAGCAGGGTGTTGAGGATAGCCGGACCCGCTTTCCATATTTCATCGAGGAACACGATTTCTGCTTCCGGCAGGTAGCCGGCGGTTAAACGCTCGTAGCGCCCTTCATCTTTCAGCGCCTGAATGGACAGTGGGCCAAAAACCTCTTCCGGGGTGGAAAAGCGGGTCATCAGGTATTCAAAAGCGCGCGCCTGCTGGAAGGCGAACTTGAGGCGGCGGGCAATCAGGCTTTTGGCGATCCCCGGCGGACCGAGCAAAAATACGCTCTCGCCGCTGAGCGCCGCCAGCAGGCACAGGCGTATCGCGTGGCTGCGTTCAAAGAGTCCTTTTTCGAGTGCCGCGCTGAGTCGGGAAATTCTTTCAGCCAGTAAATGTGTTTGAGCCATAATTGAGTTGCGTGCTTTGTCATGTATCGTTATTGGGACGAGTATAGATGTTAGAGCAGGGGCGGTAATAGCCTGAAGAATCGATTTATTTTTTTTGAGCCAGGTTAATATGGTGTCTGTTAGGGGTACGATTTCACAAATAATCGTGCATACTGTGCGCTTTTTGTGGGCCAAGGGACTAGGCACACATTTGTTTTATAAACGAAAAGACTAGTCTATGAGCACTGATAATAAACAATCGTTGCCGGCGTTAACGCTGGCGGCCATCGGCGTGGTGTACGGTGATATCGGTACCAGTCCACTGTATACCCTGCGTGAATGCCTGTCAGGTCAGTTTGGCTTTGGCGTTGAGCGCGATGCCGTTTTTGGCTTTTTGTCGCTGATTTTCTGGCTGTTAATCTTTACCGTATCGATTAAATACATCACCTTCGTGATGCGGGCGGATAACGCCGGGGAAGGCGGGATCTTAACGCTGATGTCACTGGCCGGACGCAATACCTCGGCGCGGATGACCTCTGTGCTGGTGATCCTCGGCCTGATCGGCGGCAGTTTCTTCTATGGCGAAGTGGTGATAACCCCGGCGATTTCGGTCATGTCGGCGATAGAGGGGTTAGAAATTATCGCCCCGCAGCTCGATAGCTGGATTGTGCCGATCTCCATTATCGTGCTTACCCTGCTGTTTATGATCCAGAAGCACGGGACCGGGATGGTCGGCAAGCTGTTTGCGCCGATTATGCTGATCTGGTTCCTGTTGCTGGCGGTGCTTGGCGCGCGAAGCATTTACGCTAACCCGGAAGTTCTGCAGGCGCTGAACCCCTACTGGGCGGTGCACTTCTTCCTGCAGTACAAGACCGTTTCCTTTATTGCGCTTGGCGCGGTGGTGCTGTCGATTACCGGGGTGGAAGCGCTGTACGCCGATATGGGGCACTTCGGCAAACTGCCGATCCGCGTCGCCTGGTTCTCCGTCGTACTGCCTTCGCTGGTGCTGAACTATTTTGGCCAGGGGGCATTGCTGCTTAAGCATCCGGAAGCGATTAAAAACCCGTTCTTCCTGCTGGCGCCGGAGTGGGCGCTGATCCCGATGCTGATTATCGCCACGCTGGCGACGGTTATCGCCTCGCAGGCGGTGATCTCCGGGGTCTTCTCCTTAACCCGTCAGGCGGTGCGTCTGGGCTATCTGTCGCCGATGCGCATCATCCACACCTCGGAAATGGAGTCCGGGCAGATCTATATCCCGTTTATTAACTGGCTGCTGTATGTCTCGGTAGTGATCGTCATCGTCAGCTTCGAGCACTCCTCTAACCTGGCGGCGGCGTACGGTATCGCGGTAACGGGCACCATGGTGCTGACCTCCATCCTTTCGGCAACGGTGGCGCGCAAAAACTGGCACTGGAATAAGCTGTTCGTTGGGCTGATGCTGGTGGCCTTCCTGTGCATTGATGTTCCGCTGTTCTCGGCGAACCTCGATAAGATTGTCTCCGGCGGCTGGCTGCCGTTATCCCTGGGTCTGGTGATGTTTACGGTGATGACCACCTGGAAGAGCGAGCGCTTCCGCCTGCTGCGTCGGATGCACGAGCACGGCAACTCGCTGGAAGCGATGATCTCTTCACTGGAGAAATCGCCGCCGGTACGCGTCCCGGGTACCGCGGTGTATATGTCCCGCGCCCTGAACGTGATCCCGTTTGCCCTGCTGCATAACCTGAAGCACAACAAGGTGCTGCATGAGCGAGTGATCCTCCTGACCCTGCGCACCGAGGACGCGCCTTACGTGCATAACGTTCGCCGGGTGCAGATTGAGCAGCTGTCGCCCTCGTTCTGGCGGGTGGTGGCCAGCTACGGCTGGCGGGAAACGCCAAATGTCGAAGAGGTGTTCCATCGCTGTGGCCTGGAAGGACTCAGCTGCCGGATGATGGAGACCTCGTTCTTTATGTCCCATGAGTCGTTGATTATCGGCAAACGGCCGTGGTATCTGCGTCTGCGCGGCAAGCTTTATCTGCTGTTGCAGCGTAACGCCCTGCGCGCGCCGGATCAGTTTGAAATCCCGCCAAACCGGGTTATCGAGCTCGGTACTCAGGTCGAAATCTGATGTCAAAAAAGCCCTTCCGTTGCGAAGGGCTTTTTGTTTCTCACTCCGTTTGTCATGTCCTGTCGCTGTCTCGCGAAACGTTTCGATGGCGATCACATTTCTCTCTTCTGGTGATGGTTTTCTGCTCACACATTGATAATAATTATTGTAGCGAAACGTTTCGCTAGTGGAGCAAAAGAGAAAAAATGAAAAAAGGCACCGTACTTAACGCTGATATTTCCGCGGTCATCTCCCGCCTGGGTCACACCGATACGCTGGTGGTCTGCGATGCCGGATTGCCGGTTCCCCGCAGCAGCGCGCGCATCGATATGGCGTTAACCCAGGGCGTACCTTCATTTATGCAGGTTCTGGAAGTGGTGACGACGGAAATGCAGGTTGAAGCGGCTGTCATCGCGGAGGAAATTAAGACACATAATCCGCAGCTCCACGCGACGTTGCTCAACCATCTTGAGCAGCTGCAGCAGCACCAGGGAAATACCATTGAAATTCGTTACACCAGTCATGAGCAGTTCAAAAAACAAACCGCAGACAGTCAGGCGGTAATTCGCAGCGGGGAGTGTTCCCCGTTCGCGAATATCATTCTCTGTGCCGGCGTTACGTTCTGAGGTCGCCGTCATGGAAGCCTTATTGCAACTGAAAGGGATCGATAAAGCGTTCCCTGGCGTCAAGGCGCTCTCCGGCGCCTCGCTGAATGTCTATCCTGGCCGGGTGATGGCGCTGGTGGGTGAGAACGGCGCCGGTAAATCCACCATGATGAAAGTGCTGACCGGGATCTACACCCGTGACGCCGGCGCTTTATTATGGCTCGGTAAAGAGACCACCTTTAACGGCCCAAAATCTTCCCAGGAAGCCGGGATCGGCATTATCCATCAGGAACTGAACCTGATCCCGCAGTTGACGATCGCCGAGAACATCTTCCTTGGCCGCGAGTTCGTTAACCGCTTTGGCAAAATCGACTGGAAGCGGATGTATGCCGAAGCCGACAAGTTGCTGGCGAAGCTGAATCTCCGTTTTACCAGCCAGAAGCTGGTGGGCGATTTGTCGATTGGCGATCAGCAAATGGTGGAGATCGCCAAAGTGCTGAGCTTCGAGTCGAAGGTCATCATTATGGATGAACCGACCGACGCGCTGACCGATACCGAAACCGAATCGCTGTTCCGCGTGATCCGCGAACTAAAATCGCAGGGGCGCGGCATCGTCTACATCTCCCACCGCATGAAAGAGATCTTCGAGATTTGCGACGACGTGACCGTGTTCCGCGACGGGCAGTTTATCGCCGAACGCGAGGTCTCCTCGCTGGATGAAGACCGTCTGATCGAAATGATGGTTGGCCGGAAGCTGGAAGATCAGTATCCGCATCTGGCTAAGGCGCCGGGCGCGGTGCGTCTGAAAGTCGATAATCTCTGCGGCCCGGGCGTGGAAAACGTGACCTTTACCCTGCGCCAGGGGGAAATCCTCGGCGTCGCCGGGCTGATGGGCGCCGGGCGGACCGAGCTGATGAAAGTGTTGTATGGCGCACTGCCGCGCAGCAGCGGCTCTGTGACGCTCGACGGTCACGAAGTGGTGACCCGTTCGCCGCAGGATGGTCTGGCGAACGGCATTGTCTATATCTCCGAAGACCGTAAGCGCGACGGCTTAGTGCTCGGGATGTCGGTAAAAGAAAATATGTCCCTGACCGCCTTGCGCTACTTTAGCCGGACGGGAGGGAGCCTCAAGCATAAAGATGAACAGCAGGCGGTCAGTGATTTCATCCGGCTGTTTAACGTGAAAACGCCGTCCATGGAGCAGGCGATCGGCCTGCTCTCCGGCGGCAACCAGCAAAAGGTCGCCATCGCCCGCGGGCTGATGACCCGGCCGAAGGTCCTGATCCTCGATGAGCCGACCCGTGGCGTCGACGTCGGGGCGAAGAAAGAGATCTACCAGCTCATCAATCAGTTCAAAGCCGATGGCCTGAGCATCATTCTGGTCTCCTCCGAGATGCCGGAAGTGTTGGGCATGAGCGATCGCATCATAGTGATGCATGAAGGGCATCTCGGCGGTGAATTCACACGCGAGCAGGCCACCCAGGAAGTATTGATGGCTGCCGCTGTGGGCAAGCTTAACCGTGTGAATCAGGAGTAAGAAAGATGACAACCCAGGCTGTTTCTGGTCGCCGTTATTTCACGAAAGCGTGGCTGATGGAGCAAAAATCGCTGATTGCCCTGCTGGTGCTGATCGCGGTGGTATCGACCATGAGCCCCAACTTTTTTACCGTCAATAACCTGTTCAATATTCTGCAGCAGACCTCCGTTAACGCCATTATGGCGGTAGGGATGACGTTGGTCATACTGACCTCGGGGATCGACCTGTCCGTCGGTTCCCTGCTGGCGCTCACCGGCGCGGTGGCGGCGTCGATCGTTGGCATTGAGGTGAATGCGCTGGTGGCGGTCGCTGCTGCCCTCGCATTAGGTGCGGCGATCGGCGCAGTCACCGGGGTGATTGTGGCGAAAGGCCGCGTGCAGGCTTTCATCGCCACCCTGGTGATGATGCTGCTGCTGCGCGGCGTGACCATGGTGTACACCAACGGCAGCCCGATCAATACCGGCTTTAGCGATAATGCCGATCTGTTCGGCTGGTTTGGTATCGGGCGTCCGCTGGGGATCCCGACGCCGGTATGGATCATGGCGATTGTCTTCCTGGCGGCCTGGTACATGCTGCACCATACTCGCCTGGGCCGTTATATCTATGCCCTTGGCGGTAATGAGGCAGCGACGCGTCTGTCCGGGATTAGCGTCAATAAAGTCAAAATTATCGTTTACGCGTTGTGCGGGATGCTGGCGTCGCTGGCCGGGATTATCGAAGTGGCGCGCCTCTCCTCCGCACAGCCAACGGCCGGGACAGGCTATGAGCTGGACGCCATTGCGGCAGTCGTGCTCGGTGGCACTAGCCTGGCGGGCGGCAAAGGACGCATTGTCGGCACGCTGATTGGCGCGCTGATCCTTGGCTTCCTGAATAATGGTTTGAACCTTTTAGGCGTTTCTTCCTATTACCAGATGATCGTTAAAGCGGTGGTGATTTTGCTGGCGGTACTGGTAGATAACAAAAAGCAGTAACTGAGAACTCTACAGGACATCTTAACTATGAATATGAAAAAACTGGCGACCCTGGTCTCTGCTGTTGCGCTAAGTGCGACCGTTAGCGCGAACGCGATGGCCAAAGACACCATCGCTCTGGTTATCTCTACTCTCAACAACCCGTTCTTCGTGTCTCTGAAAGACGGCGCGCAAAAAGAAGCTGACAAACTGGGCTACAACCTGGTGGTGCTCGATTCCCAGAACAACCCGGCGAAAGAGCTGGCTAACGTTCAGGATTTAACGGTGCGCGGCGCGAAGTTGTTGCTGATCAACCCCACCGACTCTGATGCCGTCGGCAATGCTGTGAAGATGGCGAACCAGGCAAAAATCCCGGTCATCACCCTTGACCGTCAGGCGACAAAAGGCGATGTCGTGAGCCACATCGCCTCTGACAACGTGCAGGGCGGAAAAATGGCGGGCGATTACATCGCGAAAAAGCTGGGTGAAAGTGCGAAAGTTATTGAGCTGCAGGGCATTGCCGGGACTTCCGCGGCGCGCGAGCGTGGCGAAGGCTTCAAACAGGCTGTGGCGGCGCACAAGTTCAATGTTCTGGCCAGCCAGCCGGCCGATTTCGACCGTACCAAAGGGCTGAACGTGATGCAGAACCTGCTGACCGCCCATCCTGACGTCCAGGCGGTGTTCGCGCAGAATGATGAAATGGCGCTCGGCGCCCTGCGCGCGCTGCAGACCGCAGGCAAGTCCGATGTGATGGTGGTTGGATTTGACGGCACTCCGGATGGCGAAAAAGCAGTAAACAGTGGCAAACTGGCGGCGACCGTCGCACAGTTGCCGGAGCAGATCGGCGCGAAAGGCGTTGAGACTGCTGATAAGGTACTGAAGGGCGAAAAAGTGGAGGCTAACTACCCGGTTGAGCTGAAGCTGGTCGTTAAGCAGTAATATGCGATTCGGACTGGCAACGGTCCGAGGGACAATATAAAAAAGAAAAGCAGGGCATGCGCCACCCGATACCCGTGGCGCGCTTTCCCGGGAACAGAAACGATGAAAACTGCAGGCAAACTTGTCGTCCTTGGCAGCATCAATGCCGATCACATTCTCAACCTTGACGCTTTCCCGACACCGGGTGAAACCGTCACCGGCAACCACTACCAGCTGGCGTTTGGGGGGAAAGGGGCCAACCAGGCGGTGGCCGCCGGGCGCAGCGGGGCGGATATCGCGTTTATCGCCTGCACCGGCGATGACGACATCGGTGAACGCATCCGCCGCCAGCTGGCAAGCGATAAAATCGATGTGGCGCCTGTGCGCGCGGTCGCCGGGGAAGCAACCGGCGTGGCGTTAATCTTCGTTAACGCCGAAGGTGAGAATGTCATCGGTATTCATGCCGGCGCCAATGCGGCATTATCCGTCGCTCAGGTAGAGGCGGAAAAAGCGCGGATCGCCAGCGCGCAGGCGTTGTTGATGCAGCTCGAGTCACCGCTGGAGAGCGTGCTGGCGGCGGCGAAAATCGCCCATCACCATCAGACCACCGTGGTGCTTAATCCCGCGCCAGCGCGTGAACTGTCCGATGAACTGCTGGCGCTGGTGGATATCATTACCCCCAACGAAACCGAAGCGGAAAAGCTGACGGGTATTCGCGTTGAGAGTGACGAGGATGCGGCAAAAGCCGCCGACGTGCTGCATGCCAAAGGCATTGGTACCGTGATGATCACCCTCGGCAGCCGCGGCGTCTGGCTCAGTGCCGAAGGCGAAAGCCGCCGGATCCCAGGGTTTCGTGTGCAGGCTATTGATACTATCGCCGCCGGCGACACCTTCAACGGCGCGCTGGTAACCGCGCTGCTGGAAGGGACCGACCTGCCGGAGGCGATCCGCTTTGCGCATGCCGCGGCGGCGATTGCCGTAACCCGCAAAGGCGCGCAGCCTTCCGTGCCGTGGCGCACAGAGATCGATGAATTTTTAGCGCAACAGGGGTAATGCTTGGCTACGATGAAAGATGTGGCCCGCGTAGCGGGCGTTTCCACATCGACGGTGTCACACGTCATCAATAAGGACCGCTTTGTCAGCGAGGCGATCACCGCCAAAGTCGACGCCGCGATCAAAAGCCTTAACTACGCCCCCTCTGCGCTGGCGCGTAGCCTCAAGCTTAATCAAACCCGCACCATCGGCATGCTGATCACCGCCAGTACCAATCCGTTTTATTCGGAGCTGGTGCGGGGCGTGGAGCGCAGCTGCTTTGAGCGGGGTTATAGTCTCGTACTCTGTAATACGGAAGGTGATGAGCAGCGAATGAATCGTAATCTGGAGACGTTAATGCAAAAACGCGTCGATGGATTACTGCTGCTGTGCACTGAGACCCACCAACCCTCTCCGGAAATTATGCAGCGCTATCCGTCGGTTCCGACGGTCATGATGGACTGGGCGCCGTTTGATGGCGATAGCGATCTGATTCAGGATAACTCGCTGCTCGGTGGTGATATGGCGACCCAGTACCTGATCGATCAAGGGTATTCACACATCGCCTGCATTGCCGGCCCGCTGGATAAAACCCCGGCGCGTCTGCGCCTTGAAGGTTACCATGCCGCGATGGCGCGCTGCGGTCTGCCCGTAGCAGAGGGATACGTGGTGACCAGCGATTTTGAGTTTGGCGGCGGGTTTAGCGCGATGCAGCGGCTGCTGGCGTTGCCGCAGCGGCCGCAGGCGGTGTTTGTCGGTAACGATGCCATGGCGGTTGGCGCTTATCAGGCGTTATACCAGGCCGGGCTGCAGATCCCGCAGGATATGGCGCTGGTGGGTTACGATGATATTGAACTGGCTCGCTATATGACGCCGCCGTTGACCACCATTCATCAGCCAAAAGATGAGCTGGGGGAACTGGCCATCGACGTGCTGATCCATCGCATGGCCGACCCGCAGCAAAAACAGCAGCGCGTACAGTTAACCCCGGAGCTGGTGGTCCGCGGTTCCGCTTAGCGTTTGTGCCGCTCGCTAATCAGGTTGCGGCCATCCTTCGCTCTTAACAGCATAAACATCAGCGCCGACACGATGGTTATCACGCCCATGGTAATAAAGGTGTAGTGAAACTGCTCTACGGTGCTGGCGCTGTCAAAACCTTCATAGAAGCGCAGCACCGCAGCGCTGATGGCCACCCCGAGACTGATGGAAAGCTGCTGGGTGACGGCCAGCAGGCTGTTGCCGCTGCTGGCATTGTCATCCGTCAAATCGGCCAGGGTAATGGTATTCATGGCGGTAAACTGCGTGGACATCGCCATCCCCAGCACGAACAGCGGCAGAAGAAGCATCCACAGCGGCATTTCTGGCGACTGCAGCGAGAACTGGGCAATCATAAGGCCAATAAACACGGTGATCCCCACCAGGGTCTTACGATAGCCAAACCAGCGCAGCACCTGGGTAACGGTAGATTTCGCAATAATCGAGCCGATAGCGGTGGGGGCGATCATACAGCCGGCGATAATAGCCGGATAGCCGAAGCCAACCTGTAGCATGAGCGGCATCAGAAACGGCACGCAACCGGTACCCAACCGCGTGGCAAGGTTGCCGGCAATGCCAACCGAGAACGTATGGGTCTTAAATAAAGAGAGCGAGATCAGCGGCGCAGGATGGCGGCGCGCGTGACGGACATAGGCCATGAGCAGTATCAGACTGACGGCGATCACCGCCAGCGCCAGCCATGTCGCCACAATTTTTTCGCCAAACAGTTCAATACCGCTGGAAAATAACACCAGGCTTAAGCCAAATAACAGAAAACCGGTTATATCGAAGCGTCGGCGCGGCGTTGTGAAATTTGGCATGTATTTACGGGCGTACAGAATGCCGATCACGCCGATGGGTATGTTTATCAGGAAAATCCAATGCCAGCTGGCCCAGGTAACAAATACCCCGCCGAGCACCGGACCCAGAATCGGTCCCACCAGTCCTGGCATGGTGACAAAGTTCAGAACCGGCAGCAGTTCGCTGCGCGGATAGGCGCGCAGGAGGGCCAGCCTCGCCACCGGCATCATCATCGCCCCGCCGATCCCCTGAATGACGCGAAAAATGACCAGTTCCGTTAATGAACTGGAGAGCGCGCAGGCGAGGGAGCCGAGAGTAAACAGGCTAACGGCGATGATAAAGACCCGACGCGTGCCGAAGCGATCGGCCAGCCAGCCGCTGACCGGGATCAGCATCGCCACCGTCAGCGTATAACTGATGATGGCCGACTGCATTGCTAACGGGGAACGATTCAGGCTGTGGGCGATAGCCGGGAGGGCAGTGTTAAGAATGGTGGCATCCAGCGCCTGCATAAAGAAGGCCATCGCCGCAATCCACGGCAGGCCGGCCATGCTGCGCCCTTTTTTTCCGCTCATGCCAAATCCTTGTTATTGATTTACGTGGTGGGGGGCGTTTAGCAGCGCCTGGCAGGCAAGTAAGGCACCCGGCGCATCACTGTTGAGAATGGCATCGACAATCGCCTGGTGGAGATCGAGCTTCACCACTTCATTTTGCGTAATTGATGTGAAGTAAGTGTGGTAGACCGAATGAAATAAAGAAGCGAATGAGCTGAGGAAAGGATTACCGCTCATTTCATAGATATGTTCATGCCAGGCCATATCGACTGCTATCCAGCGATCGCGCTGAAAATGGCGTTTCAGGGCAATCATCTCTTCCATTAGGGTATTGAGCTGCGCTTTCTGCTCTGCGGTGCCGTGGGCGGCGGCGAGAAAACAGGCCTGTGGCTCCAGGCTGCTGCGCATGACGAGAAAGTGGCTCACCACCTCTTCGAAGTTATCTTCTGTTAGCCACCAGGAGAGGAGCTCTTTATCAAGGAAGTTCCAGCTGCTGCGCGGCATGACCCGGGTGCCAATGCGAGGGCGGGGCAGCAGCATGCCTTTTGCAGTGAGTGTCTTCACCGCTTCGCGGACGGCGGTACGACTCACGCCGAACTGCTCCCCTAACTCCATTTCGCCGGGAAGAATGCTTTCCGGCTGATATTCGCCAGTCAGTATTTTTTGGGCGAGCTTCTCGGCTAGTACCCAGGAGATGTTCTTTTGTGCCGCCAGTTGCTGTGCGCTTAAAGACATAAATGCCGTTCCTTTCTTTTCTCTACTCTAACAGTATGCCACCAGGCGCCCCGTTTCGTCGGTTAAAACAGCAAAACGGCGGTTTTTTGCGACATTCCTCGCCGCATTGTTGAAAAAAGAGACGGTTGAAAAGTTTTTTTGCATTTCCCCTTGTCACCTCGGAATTACTCCCTATAATGCGCCTCCACTGACACGGAACAACGGCAAGCAAGCCGCCGGGTCAGCGAGGTTCCGGTGAGAACCTCGCAGAGAAAAGCAAAAATAAATGCTTGACTCTGCAGCGGGAAAGCGTAATATGCACACCCCGCGCCGCAGCGAAAAACGAAGCGGCACTGCTCTTTAACAATTTATCAGACAATCTGTGTGGGCACTCAAAGTGACATGGATTCTTAATGTCTTCGGACAATAAATGAATACCAAGTCTCAAGAGTGAACACGTAATTCATTACGAAGTTTAATTCTTTGAGCATCAAACTTAAATTGAAGAGTTTGATCATGGCTCAGATTGAACGCTGGCGGCAGGCCTAACACATGCAAGTCGAGCGGTAGCACAGAGAGCTTGCTCTCGGGTGACGAGCGGCGGACGGGTGAGTAATGTCTGGGAAACTGCCTGATGGAGGGGGATAACTACTGGAAACGGTAGCTAATACCGCATAATGTCGCAAGACCAAAGTGGGGGACCTTCGGGCCTCATGCCATCAGATGTGCCCAGA